>JBJMWW010000109.1:0-8770 GCA_045809945.1 Chthoniobacterales bacterium | reverse complement strand
TTGAACGCAGTCGCGCGTCATGTGCGGGTGCAGGGTCACACCATCGACGCTTTCACTGCACTTTCTGCCGCGGAAGCGTGGCAGCTCATCGGCAAACTGCGTTTCCGTGGAAACCAGAAGACGATCGCGGCCGATCTGGTTCCCGAGATTCAGCAACGCCTAGAGTTCATGGAAAACGTCGGACTCGGATATCTCTCGTTAGGCCGAAGCGCCAAGACGCTGAGCGGCGGCGAATCGCAGCGCATCCGCCTCGCGGCGCAACTCGGCTCGAATCTCCGCGGCGTGCTTTACGTACTCGATGAACCGACGATCGGATTGCATCCGCGCGACAACGTGCAGCTGCTCGAAACGCTGACGCAGTTGCGCGAAAAGGGGAACTCGCTCGTCATCGTTGAGCACGATGAAGAGACGATGCGCCGCGCCGATCACATCATCGATCTTGGCCCGGGCGCCGGTATACACGGCGGCGAAGTCGTGGCCCACGGCACGATGAGCGAGATCGAGCGAAACGCGAAATCCGAGACCGGCCGCTGCCTGAAAAATCCAATGTGTCACCCAACCCGAAACGAGCGTCGCTCGCTTCGTGCGGCGAACGAGTGGATCGAGATTCGCGGCGCGCGCGCGAATAATTTGAAGAACGTCGACGTGCGATTCCCGATCGGACGGCTGTCGGTCATCACCGGCATTTCCGGCTCAGGCAAATCGACGTTGATGCACGATGTGCTCTGGCCGGCGGTGCGCGACGAGCTGGAGCAGAAAAAGCGTGGCGGCAACGCTGAGTTGTTCAAACTAGCGACTGGCGCGGGTGAAATCGACGCGGTTTACGAAGTCGATCAGTCGCCGATCGGCAAAACGTCACGCTCGACTCCAGCGACCTACATCAAAGTCTTCGACGAAATTCGAAATCTCTATGCGCAACTGCCGGTCTCGCGGATGCGCGGCTACAGCGCGAGTCGGTTTTCATTCAACGCCGAAGGTGGCCGCTGCGAGACGTGCAAAGGCCAGGGCTCAATCAAGCTGGAGATGAATTTCCTGCCGAGCACCTTCGTCCCTTGCGAGGACTGCGGCGGACGACGTTACAACGCGCAGACGCTCGAGGCGCTCTACAACGAGAAATCGATCGGTGACGTCCTCGACATGACGATCGAAGAAGCATCGCAATTTTTTGCCGCGAACAACAAAGTCGCGCGTCCGCTCTCGCTCTTGAATGAGACCGGCCTCGGTTATCTCAAGCTCGGCCAACCAAGTCCGACGCTGAGCGGCGGTGAAGCGCAACGATTGAAACTCGTGACTGAACTGAGTCGCGGCGCCGGTCGCGCGCAGAACGAACGGTTGCGCAAAATGCGCAAACCGAAATCGACGCTCTATCTGCTGGAGGAGCCGACGATTGGATTGCACATGGCCGATGTCGAGTTGCTGATCAAAGTGCTGCATCGACTGGTTGATGAGGGGCACACTGTGATCGTGATCGAACACAACATCTGCGTGATCGCGGAAGCTGATTACCTGGTCGACATCGGACCGGAAGCGGGAGCAGCCGGCGGCGAAATCGTCGCCAGCGGCACACCGGAAGAGGTGGCACGAAACCGGATCAGCCGCACCGCGCCGTTTTTGCGCGAGGCACTCGGAATTTCCGGCAAGCAACGCGCAGCGTGATGTTCGCTTACTACGTTCATCGGCTCGATCCGTTCATCTTCCGGATCCACGAAAACATTGGTCCGCGCTGGTACGGCATGGCCTACGTCTCGGCATTCGTCGCCGCGTATCTGCTTCTCGTCTGGTTCGCGAAGCGCGGTTATCTCGATATGCGTCCGCAGCAGGTCGGCGATTTTGTCACCTGGGTGGCGTTGTTCGGAGTGATGCTCGGCGGCCGGCTTGGCTACGTCCTGTTTTACAAACCGGAGATGCTGCGCGAGCCGCTCTCCATCCTGCGAGTCTGGGAAGGCGGAATGTCCAGCCACGGCGGGATTCTCGGGATCTTCTTCTTCGCTTTGTTTTACGCGCGCCGTCATCACCTTTCCTGGACGAACCTGGGCGACGCACTTTGCGTGGCGGCGCCGATTGGTTTGTTCTTTGGCCGCTGCGCGAACTTCATCAACGGCGAGCTTTACGGGCGTGCGGCGAACGTCGCCTGGGCTGTGCAATTCCCGAAAGAATTGCTCGATCCGGCGAATGCGGCCGAGGCCGACCGCGCGGTCGCCGTTTGTCACCGGATCGATCCGACGATCACCACGCCGGACGCGATCGTCGAGGCCGCGCGAACCCATCCGCAGGTGGTGGACGCATTGCGCGGCATCCTCACGCCGCGCCATCCATCGCAGCTTTACGAGGCATTCGCTGAAGGTGTGCTGCTCTTCGCGATTCTCTGGTTCGTCCGCATGCGCACGCGACAGCCGAACGGCGTGATCATTGGCTTGTTCATGATCTGCTACGCGATCTTCCGGATCATCTGCGAACAGTTCCGCGAGCCCGATGCGTCGCTCGTCGGACCGTTCACGCGCGGGCAGTTCTTCTCGTTTTTTCTCGTCGCGATCGGCATTGGTTTCATCGTCGTGGCCAAGCGGCGCCCTGCGTTTCCTCCAGCGCTAATGCCGTCATCCCGAGCGTAGCGAGGGACCTCGCAAGCGTTCGCAACGACGTCGCTACGGACATTTGTGAGGTCCCCATTCGACTTGTCCCGCGTGCGCGGGACTCGCTCAGGGCAGGCTCTCGCATACGCTCGGGATGACAACGCTTTGTCTTTCGAGTAACTTCGCGAGCAAGTTGCTACTGAGCGTGTTCCCGAAAATTCTCGCGGCCGGAGGACTTCTGTTCGCGTTCGAGCACGCCACCATCGCCGGAAAAATCGTCCTCGCTACGCTCGCGATCGGATCAATTTTTAGCTGGTCGATCATGCTTACAAAGCTGCGCGTGATCCAATTCGCGAAGAAACAAACAGCACGGTTCCGCAGTGCGTTTCGCAAGGACCGTCAGCCGCTCCGCCTGTTCGAAAACCACGTGCGTTTTCCGGGCGCGCCGCTTTTCGATGTTTATCGCGCCGGCTGCGAAGAGATGGCGTTTCAACTGCTTGGCTCGGCGGAGGTCGACGGGACCTTTCGCGCGCGACTCGAAATTGCCGACAAAATTTCGCCTGCACAAATGAATGCAGTTCGTGCAGCGATGGAGCGTGCCGTCGGCGAGACTGCGCTCAAATTGGAATCGCAAATGATTCTGCTCGCGTCGGCCGTGAGCGGGGCGCCGTTTCTCGGGCTGCTCGGCACCGTCTGGGGCGTGATGGACGCCTTCACCGACATTGCGGTCGCCGGTTCGCCGAGCCTTGCCACAATGGCACCCGGCGTTTCCGGCGCGCTGATCACGACCGTGACCGCGCTCTGCGTCGCGATTCCTGCGATGTTCGGATACAATTTTTTAGTCACGAGCATCCGCGCGATGATTGTCGAAATGGACAACTTCGCGGCCGAGCTCTCGTCGGAGTTCGAGCACAAGTACGTCGATCATCGGATGGTTGAAGTGTGATGTTTGAGGTTTGAATTCATGCGCGCCTCGGAATCGAACGTCGAACTTCAAACATCAAACTTCGCATGAGGCGTTACTCGCAACGCCAGAGCCTGTCGACGTTATCCGAGATCAACGTCACACCGCTGCTCGATCTCGCGTTTGTGCTCCTGATTATTTTCATGATCACGACCCCGCTGATCGAGAACAGCATGAACCTCATCATTCCATCGAGCGGGGTTGCGAATACGCCGGTCAATGCGTCGCAGGTGCAGACGATCTCGATCGATCGCAATGAAGCGTTGCGCCTGAACAACGAAGCGGTCGATGCAGACACCCTCGCCACACGGCTCGCGCAATTGAAACAGAAGAACGCCGACATTGCGGTTGTGATTCGGCCGGATCGCGAACTACCGGTGCAGAAATTGATCGCGTTAATGGATGCGCTGCAGCGCGCGCAGATCATGAAGGTTGGGATCGCGACGCGCTCGGAGACGAAGTAGTCGATGGGCGGCAGCGGACATTTCTGGCGCAACGTCGGAATCATCGCCGGTGCGCATGTCGCGCTGCTGATCGCATTCGTGCGCTGGGGCGGCGCGAGCAAAACAGAGGCGGCGCAGCAGATTGTCTGGTTGAGCGGTAGCACGGCCGGCGATGCGAGTGGCGGATCGGGTGCGGTCGCTGCGCCGAAGCCCGAACCCGTTGAAACGCCGGAAGCTGAAGAGCACCCAACGATGGTGCCAGCGAAGAGCGAAATTCAGTTGCCGGTTCCGACGCCGACACCTACGGAAACGCCGCGCCCGATCGTGAAGCTCTCGCCGGTTCCGGTGGCAAAGCCCGCGCAAACGTCGAAACCGGTTGCGAAGCCGGCGCCGAGAAAAGCGATCGCAAGAGCTACACCCAAACCGAAAGCGAGACCGACGCCATCGGCGGCGGAGGACGATCAGGAAAACGACATCGAGAATGCACACGAGGCAGTTGGCAAAATTGCCGGTGCTCAATCCGGTGGTGACGGCGGTGGTGGCAGTGGCGCAGGCGGAACCAGCACGCGAAGCGAAACGCAGTGGTATGGCCGGATGTTACACGACCGATTCCACAGCGCGTGGGATCAACCAACCACAGTCGTCGCAAGCGGCACGAAAATGTCAGCGCTCGTCCGGGTGCGAATCGACAAGAGCGGACACGTCTCGCGGTTCGAAATCGTCAAGCCGACGGGCAATGTTGTGGTCGATGAATCGGTTCGCGCGGTCGCGACCAAGGTCACGCAGCTTGCCCCTTTGCCGGGCGGTGTCGGCAACGGCGACCACTACGACGTCACGATCAATTTCGAGCTGAATCCGGAGGAGTAATCGTGTCGCTTGTCATGTCGAGCGAAGTCGAGACATCCTCGTGCTTTGCTGCCGGCACGGAGATTCCTCGACTGGCGCTCGGAATGACAAAGATCGCGTGAGTTACAAGAGCGCGAGGGACTTGCCTTCGCGGTGCTCGACCTGCTCGAACGTGCACTGACGCAGCGCTTTGTCCGGACGGTAGCGCAGGATTTTTGTGCCGTGGCGAAACCGGCCGCCGGTAAAATGATCGTATGTCACTTCAACGACGGTGATCGGATCGACCGGTTCCCATTCGCCGCTCCGTTCCGTGCTCCAGCGGCTGGGACCGCCCGGAGCGTTGCCGGTAAATCCCGGGGCTTTTCGCAACGCTTCGAACTGCTTCGTCAGCTCGCGGCGTTCGCTTGCTTTGAACGCCGAAGTGAAACCGACGTGATGCAGCAAACCGTCGTCCCCGTACAAGCCGAGCAAGAGCGACCCGATGAGTTTCGAATCAGTTGCGTAACGGAACCCGCCGATGACGCAATCGGCGCTGCGGATTTGTTTCACCTTCACCATCGCAGTGCGTTCGCCGGATGCGTAGGGCACGTTGAGCTGCTTCGCGATTACGCCGTCGAGATCGCCGCCGACTTTCGCGAACCACTTCTGCGCCTGCTCAAGTTTCGTCGTCGCGGGCGACAGGCGAACCGCACCGCTCGTTGAAAATTTCTGGAGATGCGCGCGCCGTTCTCGCAGGGGCGTCTTGAGAAACGACTCGCGGCCTTCGGCGAGCAGATCGAACGCGATGAAGAGTGCGGGATGCGCAGCCGCAAGTTTCTTCACGCGACTCGCGGCGGGGTGAAGTCGTAACTGCAATTCGTCGAACGACAGCGCGCCGTTAACCGGAATCGCGAGCTCGCCATCGATGACGAACTGTTTCGATTTCAATTCGCCGACCGCCGCGACAACATCGGGAAAGTAACGCGCCAGCGGCTGACCGGCTTTCGACTGCAAATAGACATCGTCGCCGTCACGAAATGCGATGCAGCGAAAGCCGTCCCACTTGGGCTCGTATTGCCATTCATCGCCGACAGGAATTTCGTCGACAGACTTCGCTTCCATCGGTGGAAGCGGCGGCTTAATTGGCAGCGACATGACTGGTCATTCTGAGCGCAGCGAAGAATCTCTCAAACGGTCGCTTGTGAGGTCCCTCGCGTTCGCTCGGGATGACGACGCGTGTATCTGCGCGGCTCGAGTTTCGGCGGCCGCGCTCCGTGCCGCACCGCGCCAGCGACAGGAATGTAATTCAGCTCGCGTCGATCAACCGCGCAGCGGAGCAGCAACCCGCCGCGGCTCATGTCGCCGCGTCCGACGAAATCGGCTGGGAACACGAGCTTCGGGCCGAATGATTTCAGGAGCACGTCCACGTATTTGCCGGTTGCGATGCTGCCGAGCAGCACGACCTGGCATTTTGGCGTGAGGGCTTTCGCAATTTTCTTCACGTCGCGCTCGAGCGGCTTTCGGTATCGCGGATCGTCTTCCGCGATGTCCACTTCGCCGAACGCACGCAGTTCTTTCAGCGTGAGTGGCGTGGCGGCAGGAACGAGCCCGCGATTCGGCGTGATGACGAGAATAGCCGACGCGTGCTGCGGGCGCGCAAAGACGTTCGCGTAGGCGAGTTTCCCTCGAAAATAAAGACCGCTGAGAAACGTGAAGACTTCGCCGAGCGTCGGCGGCTCGTCGCTGCGCAGGCGGCGTGCGAGGTCGAATTGCGCGCGCTCGTTCATCATCATTTGCGCGCGCTGACCACCGGCATACGCCGGGGAGAGAAGGAAAATGCGCGAGCCGCTCATGGTTGCGGAAGTTTACGCCGGCTTCAGTCGCCAGCGAGCCGCGCTTCGGCAAGATCGAGGTCGCGCTGGATGTGGCGGAGTGCGTCGTCATTGATCACGTGCGCATTCCGCAGACGAATGATCGTTTCGCGCTCGCGCTGCAACGCCTCGTATTGCAGCTGCTGATACTGCGGAGTCGCAATCTCTCCGCACCGGCCATCGGCTGACTCGGCGCAGGCTTCCAGTTGCGCGAGCCGCTCGTCGTATTCGGCGCGCAGACGATCGACCACATCGCTCGGGATTCGCTGCTCGGATTCGGTTTGATCGAGCAACTGTAACGCCGCCTTGTTCGCTTCCACACGCGCCTGCCGCTCCTCTTCCTCCGGTGTGGTGTCGCGACCGACGCGAATCGCGCGGGCGAGCAGGGGCAGCGTCAGCCCCTGCACAACGAGCGTTGCGAGGATCACGGTGAAGGTGAAAAACAGAATGTAATTGCGACCCGGAAATGGAGCGCCGTTCGGTAACGCGAATGGCAGCGCGAACGCCGCTGCGAGCGAGATCACCCCACGCATTCCCGACCACGCGCCGATGACAACTTCGCGCCAATCCGGATAAGGATCCCAGCGGCGCAATGGTGGAAAAAAAAATCGCGGTAGATAGGTAGCGGTAAACACCCAGCCGACCCGCACCAGCATTGTCGCCGCGCTGATGAGGAGCGCGTGGCCGATGAGCATGCGAAGCGATTCGCCGTGCAACGCGCGGAGAATGGCTGGCAGTTGCAGCCCGATGCTGATGAATACGAAACCGTTAAGCAAGAAAACGAGCATCTCCCAGATCGCCTGCGATTGGAGTCGATAGCGCGCGCGCAATATGAGCGGCGAATGCCAGCCCAGAAAAATTCCGGCAGCGACGACGGCGAGAATTCCGGACACGTGCAGCTGTTCCGCCGGCAGATAGGCGGCGAATGGCGTGAGCAATGAGAACGTGATCTGGACGGGAGGATCGTCGAGCCGGCGTTGGATCGCGCGCATCAAGATGCCGATCGCGAGGCCGAACGCGATGCCACCGAGCGCGACCCACGCAAATTGACCGACCGCCACTCCTAACGAGAACCGGCCCGTCATCAACGCAGCGACCGCGAATTGCAACGCGACCAGGCCAGTAGCGTCGTTCACGAGACTCTCGCCTTCCACGATCACTTCGATGCGGTGCGGCAGGCCGAGTCGACGAATCACGGCGGTCGCCGCAACCGCGTCGGTTGGTGAAACGATTGCGCCGAATGCAAACGCCGCTGCCCATGGAATTGCCGGGACAACCGTGTGTAGCGCCCACGCGACCAGGATCGTCGTGGCGAGAATCAATCCGGTGGAGAGCAGTAAGATCGGCCGAATGTTGCGCCGGAAATCGCGCCAGGACGTAAAGAGCGCGGCCGGATAAATCAGCGGCGGGAGCAGGAAATAAAATACCAGCTCCGGCTTGAGAGTGACCTGCGGAAGGTGCGGGACAAAACTCAGTGCGAGTCCAGCCAGTACGAGCACGATCGGGTAAGGCAACCCGAGCTTGCGTGCGATCAGTACCAATACAGCGACGACGACGAAGAGACCTACGATGGCTTCAGCTTGGTACATCGTCGGCCGCGATGCCGTGGGTTAGCTGCGCGGCAGGCGTGTCTCGGCGATTTCGCAGAGCACGTGGAGCATGAACTTGTGCGTCTCCTGAATGCGCGCAGTCGAATTTCCCGGCGCGATGATTTCCAGTTCGGCCATGCTGCGGCAATCGCCGCCGTCGCGACCGAGCAGCGCGATCGTATGAAGCTGTTGCTTCGTTGCCTGCTCAAGCGCGCGCCGAATATTTGCCGATTTCCCGCTCGTGCTGATCGCGATCAGCAGATCGCCGCGTGTGCCGAACGCATGCACCTGTCGGGCGAAGATTTCGTCGAAGCCGAAATCGTTTCCATTCGCCGTCACCAAACTGCCGCCCTGCGATAAATTAAGCGCGGGATAAGGCCGCCGATCTCCGGCAAAGCGGCAGGCAAATTCTGTCGTGAAATCCGCCGCATCCGCTGCGCTCCCACCGTTCCCGCAGACGAGCAGTTTCCCGCCGTTGGTGAGGCAGTCGGTGATCAGGTCGGCGGCG
>JBJMWW010000108.1:0-20895 GCA_045809945.1 Chthoniobacterales bacterium | reverse complement strand
GTGCGGCGATTTGCATCCGAGCTACGGGCGCAAACAGCGGAACGCGACGTGCCGTTGATCGTGAACGATCATCCCGAGGTCGCCCACGACATCGGCGCGGACGGCGTGCACGTCGGCCAGGATGATATGTCGGTCGCAGAAGCGCGCGCGGAAATCGGCGCCGACGCTGTCGTCGGCAAATCAACCCACAGCATCGCGCAGGCAATCGCCGCTGCTTCGGAGGGCGCCGATTACATTGGCTTTGGTCCACTCTTCTCCACACCGACCAAACCTGACTATCAGCCGATTGGGTTGACTGACATTGCTGAAGTTCATCGTCGCGTTACGATTCCGATTTTCTGCATTGGCGGAATCAAACTCGAGAATCTGGAACAAGTGATCGCGTTCGGCGCACGGCGCGTTGTCATTGTCTCAGGGCTGCTGACAGCAGCGGACATCGCAGATTACGCGCGCCGCGCAAAACAGCTTTTGTGTGAGGCTTAGTGGTTGATTCGATCACGCCTGACCTTCGCTAAATAATTCCTTCGGGCCGCGAGCGAAGGGCGGTTGTGTTTGTCTTATTGCTCGCTTTTTCCGAGGAGGATTGATAAACCCGGCCGCGAAAGTCAGGTTCATGAAGCGCATCTTGTTGATCTTATTCTGTCTCGCGTGCGGCATGTCGCCGCGGGCCGTATTCAGCCAGGGAAGTCTCACGCCGCCGGGGCCGCCGGGACCGACGATGAAATCGCTCAGCGAGATCGATGCGCATATCACATCGGGAGTGACGGACATCGATGGGCACGTCGCCTCGGCTGGGGAGAAGCGCACCGCGATCTCGTCGCTGCCTTACACGATCAAGGCGCCGGGCTCGTTTTACTTTACTAAGAACCTAACCGCCGCTTCAGCCGATGGCGCCGGCATCACGGTCTCAGCCGACAACGTGACGATCGATTTGAATGGCTTTGCTCTGACCGGCGGCGGCGGATCGGGCACGGTCTCGGGTATCGATGTCCCTAAGCCGCACAAAAACCTGTGCGTCCGCAATGGCACGATATCGGGCTGGAGAGAAGCCGGCATCTCCGCGGAAAACGTGACCGGGGCGCTCTATGAAAAGCTGCGTTTGGTCGGCAACACCGCTGGGGACGGCCTTCACGGTGGCCCAACATCAAGTGTGATCGGATGCGTGGCGTTCAACAATAACGCCTCCGGGATTCGCGTCGGCGAACAGTCGCTCGTCTCGCAATGCACCTCTGCAAACAACTACAGTGGTATCATCCTCGGCGATTACGGAACGGTGCTGCATTCCACCGCGTCCGGCGACGTGGTCGGTATTGAGGCCGCTACCGGCTGTACGATCGCGGATTGTACCGCCGGCGGCAATAGTGCCGGCATTTCGACCGCATTCGGCTGCTCAGTGCGCGGCTGTACCGTTCGCAACAACTTCGAATACGGCATCCGAGCCTCCGCTGGTAATCAGATTACAGGCAATACATGCGACTTGAATAATCCTACCGCAAGGTCATCGGACGCAGGCATCGAGATTCTCGGCGACAGTAACCTGATTGATTCAAATACGATGACAACCAACGGAAACGCCGGACTGAAAGTCTTCTCCGCAGGCAATCTGATCATCCGCAACATCTTCGGCGGTGCTGAATACATCCTTGCGCCTGGTAACACTGTCGGCCCGCTGATCGAAATGGGCGGCGGCGGCACTCTCACCACCACCAGTCCGTGGGCTAATATTCGCTGCCGCAACTAGCTCGCGCTTCAGACGGCTTTCCCCTTTCGCAGCACCCGCATTGCTGCGCCGCTTGTCTGCGCGCCAGGACGGCGCACACTACAGCCTTTCTATTATGTCGTTACTGATTGTTGGTTCCATTGCACTCGACACGGTGAAAACGCCGGTCGAAGAACACGCTGAGTTGTTAGGCGGCTCGGCTTCCTATGCTTCGCTGGCGGCGAGTTATTTTTCGCCGGTGAACCTGGTGGGAATTGTCGGCGACGATTTCCCCGCGACGGAGTTCGAGTTTTGGCAATCGCGCAAGATCGACACGAAAGGCGTTCAACGCGTGAATGGAAAAACGTTCCGGTGGTCTGGTGAGTACATGTGGGACATGAACACGCGCGAGACGCGTTCCGTCGCGTTGAACGTTTTCGAGACCTTCCGTCCGCAACTGCCGGAGACGTATCGCGAGACGCCGTTCGTTTTGCTTGCCAACATCGCGCCGGCCTTGCAATCGCACGTGCTCGATCAAATGGAGCGTCCGCGATTCGTCGTCGCCGACACGATGGATTTGTGGATCGAAACGACGCGTGCCGATCTCGATGCGCTGCTGCCGCGGGTCGATCTGCTGATCCTGAACGACAGTGAAGCGCGCGAGATGACAAAGCAGACGAGCTTGATCAGAGCCGGACGCGCCATTCGCAAAGCAGGCCCCAAATTTGTCGCGATCAAGAAAGGCGAACACGGCGCGCTGCTTTTCGGCGAGGACGACTTCTTCAGTTGCGGCGCATATCCGCTGGAAGACATCCACGATCCGACCGGGGCGGGGGACACATTCGCGGGCGGCATGGCGGGTTATCTCGCATCGCAAGGCGGCAACGTGACGTTTGCCGAGCTGCGCCGAGCAATGATCTACGGCAGCGTCCTCGCGAGCTTCTGTGTGGAGGCATTCAGCCTCGAGCGGATGCGTAGTCTCAGCCGTGAAGAGATTCAGCGTCGGTATGAGATGTTCAAACTGATGAGCCAGTTCGAGATCGCGGCGTGATCGCGCAGACCATCGCGCGATTTTTCTTCCTCGGAATTTGTCTCTCGGTTTGCGCCGGCAGCACTGACGATCATCGCTGGACAGTTCTTCGCGATTGCCGGTTGATCGCTAACCCTTCGAACGACGGCGATAGTTTCCACGTCAGCGCCGGCGGCAAGGAATACATCTTCAGATTGTACCTGGTCGATGCGCCAGAAGCCGGAACGGTCGATCCGTCGCGTCTGCTGGAGCAGGCGAAGTACTTTGGGATCACGGCAGCCCAGGTAATAGACGTAGCTGACGAAGCAAGAAGATTCACCGCCGAGAAGCTGTCTGCACCGTTCACCGTCTTGACGCGTCTGTCTGATGCGATGGGCCGCAGTCGGACCGAGCGGTTCTACGCGTTTGTCGAGACGAAAGAGGGCGATCTGGGAGAACAGCTGGTGCGCAATGGGCTGGCGCGAATTCACGGCAGTAAGATCACTCCGCCCAGCGTGGAAAGCATGAGTCGGGAACAGGAACACCTCCACCAGCTAGAGGATGCGGCGCGGATCGAGAAAATTGGCGGCTGGGCGAACGGCGATCCCAAACGCATCAGCCAGCGCGCGGAAAACCCGGCGCCGCCGATTAACCGTTTTCAGGTGCCGGAGAACGAGATCGCGCCTGGGACCGAACCGACCAAGGATCAGCCGCCGACGAATCTAGACGTGAATCGTGCAACCAAAGCCGAGTTAGAAGCACTGCCTGGTGTCGGTCCGGTCATGGCGGAACGAATCATCGCGGCCCGTCCGTTCCAAAGCGCTGACGAACTCAGGCGGGTGCCGGGCATTGGCGACAAGAAGTACGCCGAGTTACGGCGGTATTTTCAGTAGTGGCCGCTCGCTAGTGCGTGCGCCGCTCAGGCGGCACAACCTGGCCGTAACTGCTGCCTGCCTTCACATCGATCGCGTACTGGGCGGGCGGTGTGTCTTTGCCGTGCTGATAAATGTAACGCACGTCACCGGTGCGCTTGTCGAGAGTAACGACGGTTTGGTCTTGCAGCACCTGCATTTCAAATCGCGCCTCGGTATCGCCGAACGTATGAACCAGATGCGTCGTCGTAAGCGACGAAACGCCTGCCGTCGCACCGAGCAGTGATGCAGCAATAAGCGGTTTGATCACCGCTCGAGATTATTTGATTTCGCGATGCGCTAAATCAAGCCGATTCCTGCGCACCCGTGAGGATTCGAACCTCAAACCTTCTGATCCGTAGTCAGATGCTCTATCCAGTTGAGCTACGGGTGCTGAGAGGGGCGTAATTTGCGGAGGATCACCGGTGCGTCAAACTGAGCGGCGTGACGGTGTTCATCGGCTGCGGGTTTGCGGCAAAATATCGCGAAGGGGGCGGCAACTTCTCTGTTCCTTTGCAGTGGGCCCTCGGCCTCAAGCGGCTCAAATGCGATTTCGTATGGCTGGAATTGCTGCCGTCGAGCGGCCACCAGCCTGAAGACGAACGGCGCATCCGTTTTTTCCAACGGCAGCTTCGGGTGCACGGACTCAGCGCGCGATATTGTTTGCTCTGCCAGGATCGTGCGGCGGATGAGCACGATCTCGCGGCGATGCGCTGCATCGGAATGTCGCGGGCACAGTTACGTGAGCGGCTGCGCGGGCCGAACGTGCTGCTGAATCTCAGTTATTCGATTCACCCGCCGTTTCTCCTGGAATTTGACCGACGCGTGCTCTGCGATCTCGATCCGAGCGAAATGTTCTACTGGATGACGAAGCTCGAGATGGGGCAATCGTCGCATCACGAGTTCTGGACAATCGGCCTGAATGCCGGCGCGCGGGATTGCCGGCTGCCGCGGTCGCCACTGCAATGGCGAACGTTTTTCCCACTCGTGGACACGGAGCTCGTGAAGGCGCGGCCGAAACCGCGCGCGATGAAATTCACGACGATCGGGCAGTGGTACTGGGGTGGCGCGGTGGAGGTGGAAGGCGAATTTCCTGACCTGTCGAAGAAATATGCGTTTGAAAAATATCTCGATCTCGCGCGGCGAGTTCCGGAAGCGCACTTCGAGCTCGCGGTGAATCTGAACGCGGACGATCCGGAAATTGCGCGTTTGTCCGAGCGCGGCTGGCGAATCGTCCAGCCGCATCGTGTTGCCGGAACGCCGGCCACGTATCGCAGTTACATCGCGCGCGCGGCAGCCGAGTTCACGGCGGTCAAGGGAGTCGATGTGGCATGGCGGACCGGCTGGCTCAGCGACCGAGCGGCTACGTTTCTGGCCAGTGGGCGGCCGGTGATCACGGAAGATACATCGGCGACGAGATATCTTCCGCCTGCGAGTGGGTTTCGCTTCGTCGGAACGTTGGATGAAGCGGCAGCCGCCGTGCGGGAGGTCTCGCGCGACTGGAAAAAGCTCACGAAAACTGCGCGCGAGAATGCGGTCGAGCTATTCGATTCAGCAAAAACTCTCGGAAAAATCCTGAGCCGCTGAAGAGCACGTTTCACCGGTTGCAAAACGTTTTGGGGATGTTAAGCGTCCAACGTTATGGCGGAGTTGATCAAAGCGGACGAGCTGAAGAACCGGATGAAAAAGATACCGGAGTGGGAGCTCGAGAAGAAGCATATCGAACGAACATTCGAGTTCGACGACTTCAGCGAGGCGATCGACTTCATCGATGGGGTGGCGGAGGTCGCCGAGGAAGAGGAGCACCATCCCGATATCGATATCCGCTACAACAAAGTGCGGCTCATGCTTTCAACGCACAGCAAAGGCGGTCTGACCGATCTCGATTTCGGGTTGGCTGAGCGTATTGATACACTGGCCGAATAGCGCGTGAAGGAATGTCGTCGCCACTTCCCGTGGTGCGGCGATTGTGACTAGCGAACCCGTCATCCTGAGCCTGTCGAAGAATCACTAGTAGTCTGCCCCTCGGGGCGCTGTGTGCCGCAGGCTTCTAGCGATCTTTCGGCAAGCTCAAGATGACGGTGCGGCGCGGCCTTCGTCCGCGTCGATGTAATTGAACATCGTCTGAATGTCGGAACGATTGTCGAAGCCGCTTTCGCGTTTACGCCGCTCCAGGATTGGCGTGATCTCGTCGTTCCAACCACGTTTGCGCATGAAGTCGTTCCAGACGAACACATCGCGTTCGCTGCGTTGTTTGCCATTCTTGCGGCACCAGGCGAGGACATCTTCGTCCGATGCGCCAGACTTCACCTGCGCGACAACGGCGTCGTAAATCACGCCTAGAAACTCGCAGCACTCGCCGTCGAAACCCTTGCCGAGGTTCGGCGTGTGAGAATCGGGCAATTCGCAACGTTCGTTAGCGCGGATCTTGTCCAGCATTCGACCGAAATAAATTAGATCGCCCACCTTCTCGGCCGGGCTGCGAATCGAAAGGCTGCTCATGAATTCGATGTTGCGCCGACCCCGTAACGTTGCAAGCACGCGTCGAGTGACGCATCTATGTAGGATGGACCGGATCGTCGGACTCGAGACGGAGTATGGGTGCCTTGTCTCCGACGCTGAAGTGCGCGGCACATCGGACGCATGGCCGGTAAGGGTGAAGAACTTCATCTTCCGGAAAGCGAAAGCCGGCGCGATCGATCTGCACTACCGCGATTACGAAGAGCCACCCGGCAATGGCGGTTTCCTGCTCAACGGCGGCCGGATCTATCTCGACATGGGTCACATCGAGTACGCGTCGCCGGAGTGTCTGAGCATCCGCGATCTCGTCACCTACGACCTGGCTGGCGATCAGCTCCTGCAATACGCGCTCGAAGAACTCGGCGTTGCCGGACGCGTGTCATTCATCAAGAACAACGTCGATCACCAAACCGGCGCAACGTTCGGTTGCCACGAGAACTACCTCATGCGGCGCGAAGCGCAGTTCACGCCGCCGGTGCTCGGCACGCTGCTCGGTTTTCTCGCGACGCGGCAGATTTTCACTGGCGCCGGACGAGTAGGGCAGGCAAATCCGCTTGCGTTCGATTTCGAATTGCCGCGTACGGAACCGGCGGTCCCGTTCCAGATCAGCCAGCGGGCCGATCACATCGTGAACGACATTTATCAGTGGGTGCAGTTCAATCGCGCGATCATCAACGCGCGGGATGAGCCGCTCGCCGACTACCGCAAATATCGGCGTCTGCACTTGCTCATCGGCGACTCCAACGTGAGTCCGTTTGCGACCGCGCTGAAAATCGGCACGACCGCCTGCGTTCTGACTTTGCTCGAGGCCGGAATTCTGCCGAAGAAGGTCATCCTTGCTGATGCCGTGCAAAGCACCCGCGAGATTTCGCGCGATCAATCCGGCCGCTGGCTGGTTGAGCTCGAAGACGGCGGAATGATCGGCGCGCTCGATGTGCAATGGCAGTTCGTCGAGCTCGCGCAGAAACATCTGCGCGGAACGGACGACGATATCGATTGGTTGCTCGAGACGTGGGCGTTCACGCTGGACGCGCTAAGCCGTAATCCCGACGCGCTCATCGGCGGGGTCGATTGGATCACGAAGAAATGGCTGCTCGAAACCTTTATGGAATCAGAAAATTTACGGTGGGACGACCCATGGCTCGAAAGTATCGATCTGGCGTACCACGACCTCGACCGGAAGAAGGGGCTCTTCTTCAGCGTCAAAGCGCCGAAGGCAATCGGCGAATGGAATAACAGCGTGCGACGCGATAGCGCCGCGCTGGTTCCACCGTCGAACACGCGCGCGGCCGGCCGCGCGGCAGCCGTCGCAGCCCTAATGAATTCGGATCGTCCCTACGTGATCAACTGGGACTCCGTCGCGTGCGATAGTCGTGACTTCCTGCTCATGGGCGATCCGTTCCACGATTACCGCGCCGAAGTCGCGCGCTTTCTTAAGCGCGCTGAGCGTTAGCTATTCAATCCGCTCCAGCGCGGGGAGATCGTAATTCTGCTGCAGTTGTTTTGTCTCGCGCTGCACCTGCGCGGCGTCCAGTTCGAGCTGCTTCGGGTCTTCGTGCGTTTCGATTTTGATAAAGCCGTCGGCCGGCTCCTTGACCGCTTCAGCAAGATCGCGCAGCGATTTGATCTCGCGGCCGTTGACGCGCTCGACGGTGAGATAACCAAACTCGTCGTAGCCGATCGTCGTATCAGCAGGCAGCACCTGGCTGAGGATGACGACGCGACGATTCTCGTCGGGGAACAACTCCGATTGATAACGGTCCATGTAAACGAAACGCGGCGGCGCTTCCTTTTGCCAGTTACCGCCCCATTCCTTTAGGTACTGACGCGACAGCTCCTCGAAGATCATTCCGCCAAGCACGATGTAATTCGGCGGCTGGTCGACAGCGTACGGTGGAATGACGTAATCCTTCGCGGCACGATGCTCCAGCGCCAGGTTCAGCTGCATCGATTCGCCCTTACGCTGAACATGGAGGGGAATCGTGTCGCCGCAGAAGCCTCGTCCGGTGATGAGATTGGTAAACTCGATCTTGCCGTAGAGCGGATCGACGTAATTGCCGTTCTGGTCGACCTCATTATTGCCGACAGCCGTCACGATGTCGGCCGGCTGCAAGCCTGCTTTCGCCGCCGGACTATTCGGCTCGACGCTGGTGACGTAAACGCCGCCAGACTTGGCCGTGTCGTTTGCAAACTTCCGCAGCTCGGGATCGCGCGTGGGAAAAAACGCAAACCCGGCAGTCGGAAATCCGCGATAGTGTTGTGAATCTGCATCTTTCAGGAAGTGCGCGATGATCGGCGCCGGGATCGCGTCGAGTACCTGCGACCGCGGATCGAAACGTAGCAGCAAGCCCGACAGCTTATTGTTCTTTACGATCGGCACGGTGTAGCTGTTGTCGCGATACTGCATCGGAATACTGATCCGATAGGTGAGGAACTGGCCGACATCGATCGGATAGCGCGTCATCTGCACAGTCGTGACGAGTCCTTCTGTAACGACGAGCGCGCCGGTCGTTTCCAATTGCCAGGCCGAGATGCGATCACCGACCACCGTGTCATTCGCAAGATCGAGCGGCTTAAGACCTTCGAGGAATGCTTTGTCGGCCGGCTCGAGCAGCGCGAGGTTCGATTCGTAATCGACGACCGTAACGTTCGCCGCGCTCTTATCACCTGACTCGGCGCGCTCGAGCTCGACGTAGTTCTGATTCGCGATCAGGTCGGCCGTGACAAGAATCCGTCCGTGCGGCAACACCGCGCCGAGCGCGCGTTTCGAGAACGGCGCCTTTTTTTGCCACGGTCGAATGTAATCGTAAGCCTGACCGGTGACATTGACCCGGACGAGCGAAAGCTCCTTTGGCTTGATGATTGTCTCGGGGCCGGGCTGCAGCGGTTTTGGGCTTGCAGCGCCAAACGCGGCGAGCGCGATGAGCGACGAACAGACGCTGACGAAAAAGCCGCGCATTACCTGTGATCGGCGACGACCGGCGATGCACCGCTCGAGATTGGCTGATCCTCGAGGTTTTGCTCGGCCAACACGTTGTAGCGGGTTTTGATTCTTTCGCGTGCCGCCTCGACCGCAGCACGATTGAGCACCAGCGGCGGACCTTCGCCGATCATCTGAACGACAAACTGATCCGCCGGTTCCGCGAAAGCCGCCGCCAGGTCTTTCAACGTCTTTATTTTTTTCCCGTTCACTTCATCGACAATGCTGCCGCGATACGGGGTCAGATACGTGTTAATCGGATCCGCCAGAATATTTGTCAGCACGATGACTTCCGGGTGCTCGAGGTAGATCTCGTCGCTAACGAAGAAATCGAAGAAGTGCACCAGCCGCGGGTCACTGATCTGATATGCTTCCTTCATATCGAGTGAGAGCGGCTGAAAGAGCAGACCGCCGTAAACGATATAGCGTGGCCGCACGTCGTACTGATGACCTTGAATAAGGTAGGGCCAAACCGTGCCGAGGGTGAGCGTAACGCTCATCGGCTTTTTGTCCCGAATGATGTCGAGCTTGACCGTGTCGCCCTTGAATTTGCGTTCGACGACTTCAGGCATTTCGACACGCTCGCCTTGTAGTTCGACGAATGAGTCGGCGCCGATGGCGTGATTATCGATGGAAACGAGAACATCGCCGGGCTTGACCGATTTTCCCGATGGGCCTGCTTCAACCACGCTGCCGACAAGCACGCCGCGGCCATCATCCGGTAAACCCAGGAACTGCCGTTGCGCCGGGTTTTGCAGTTTGAAGTAGCTCAATCCGAGATCGACGTATCGATCATACCGGCCATCAGCCACGTCTTTGAGAAAACGTTGCATGACCGGCGTCGGGATCATGTAGGCGACGCCTTGCGCGACATCCCCGCTGTAGCCCTGAAACGCTACGCCTACGACTTTGCCGTTTTGCATGACCGGACCACCGCTATTTCCCGGGTTGATCTGGGCGCTGATTTGAATCGCGAGATGCTGATCGACCGACGAATGCGTGTAGGTCTGGAAATCGATTCGCGAAACGATTCCTGTCGTGACCGACATCCTTTCCCCGCCAATCGGATAGCCGTAAGCCGACACAGTTGATTCGAGCTCGGGAATTCCGCCGAGCTGGAGCGGCTTCATGTTCTTGAAAAAATCCGGAGCTGCCACGCTGACCACCGCAAGATCGCAATCGTGTGCAACGAATTGCACCTTTGCCGGGTACTTATTCGGGTCACCTTCACGTTCGACGGTGAGATAGCGGCTGTTGCTCACGACGTGCGCGTTCGTCATGATCCGGTTTCCGTCAACGACGAAGCCAGCGCCGATGCCGCGGGCGATGGCGCCGGAATTCCACGGCGCGCGATAATCCGGCTCGACTTCCGTGGCAGTGATGCGGACCAGACTGTTCTGAATCTTACCGTTTGGCTGGGTTGGCCCAACGGGTACCGGCACGGTGATCGTTTGCGCCGGCGCAGTAGCGGTCGGCGAGAGGTGAGGATTTGGCGGTTGTTGCTGTTGCTGCGCCACCAACCGCGCGGCGCACGCGACTCCCCACAATCCCACTACGATGCGCTTAATCACGAACAAGGCGAGAAGATGTGGCGAATGCCCGAGAAATCAAATATTCGCGCGCTCAAGCAGCGAGCGCAAAACTGTTTCTGCTTCGAAGAATTCGCGCGCAACGTCTCGCGCCGCGCGAGAATGCCTGCGATAATCAGTGTTAATTTCGCGGACCGCTTCGGTGATTTCGTCCAGCTTGCCAAACGAAAAAAGTCCGCCGGTCTTACCGTAATGTTCGCTGAATCCAGTTTCCTGGATGATCACCGGCCGTCCTGCCGCGAGGTAACAGCCGCTACGGTCGCTGAACCAGCCGGTGTCCAGCCGGACATACTGATCTTTCGCGACCGTGAACTCGCCTTTCGACCTGCGGATGTAATCGCGATAAAGCGAATAATCGGCGCTCATCACATGCGGCGCGCGAAATCGCCAGCCGTTGCGCAGAAACTTTTCGCGCGTGCGCTCCTCACCGATCTCCGTTGCCAGTTCGAAAGTCTCGCCGGCGCGTTTCGGCGCCGCGACAAACCGCAGGAATTCGCGCGATTTACTCCAGAGATACTTTTCTCCCCGCCACTCGATATCCTTCAATCCACTCGTCGACCAGTTCGCGACGGACGTGAACACGGCGCCGCGCGCAGGCGTTCGCTGCGTCTTCCACAATTCAGTCACAATCGGCTGACGTGTCGGTAACCAGCGGAGTCCGTGCGTCGGAACGGGGAACGCTGGTTTGGCGACGTTCTCGCCGAAGGTGAAGAGCGCATGGTGGCGGCGCAGATATTCGATCGTCGTGCGATTACGTTGGTCGACTTTGATCTGCTCCACGCCTGGATCGCTTTCAATGTAAAGAATGCGGTCGCTTTCCAGCAGATCGTCATTGAACTCCTGCGTGCCGCAGACATTTAAAATTGCATCCGCTTCGCGATAAAGCTGACGAACCTTCTTCAGCGGCAGGCCGGCTGTCGGATTGTCCGGCAGGTAACGCGCGCAGAAGGACCACCTCCGTTTGAAATCGAATTCAGTAGCGACTCGCCCGAGTAACTTCGCCGCGTAGTCATAGTCGTTGGTGATCTCGAATGTGTCCGCGTTGTAGGGTAGTCGCGCCGAGTCCTCGATGTAGTAAACATCATGCCCGAGCTTCTGCAGACCGACGATGTAGTGGATGTGCTGCCAGATGACGCCGGCGATCGGCATCGAACCCATGAAGCCCATCACGACGATGCGCTTGCGCTTCATCGAACGAATTAAAGCTGACGAACAACCTGCGCGGGATTGCCCGCGACCACGACATTCGGTGCGACGCTTTTTGTCACGACTGCGCCCGCCGCGACGACAGAATTTTCGCCGATCGTTACGCCTTTCAAGATGACGGCGTTCATGCCGATCCAGACGTTATCGCTGATTTTCACTGGTGCGGTGGCGAGTTTCGGGCGCGCCGGTCGGTTTTTGAAAAACGGCGCGAGGGCCTGGGCATCGATCACTCGCTGTGCAGGTTCGAGCGGATGAAAATCCGAATCGGCGATGCCGACATTCCACGAGATCAAGCAATGCGAACCAATGTCGATCCGATCTTCGGCCATGATCAGGGCGCCGTTCAGCAATGTGAAATCGCCGATCCTGCATGAACCATTCGGACCAACAGAAAACGAGCAACCGGCATAGACGGAGACGTGGCTGCCGAAGCGGATCGCGTTCGGCGCTTTCGATTTCAAAAAGCGAAAGACTTGCGCGCTTTCGCAATAGAATCCTTCTCCGAACGCGATGTTTTCAGGAATTGGCTCGTGCCACCAATCGCCTTCAACTGTTCGATTTGCGGCGACGTTGCTCATCGCGGGAAATTTCCCGATGCGTACATCTTCGCGTAAACGCCGCCGAGCGCGAGCAGCTCCGGCCCGCTGCCTTGTTCAACTATGCGGCCGTTCTCCAGGACAAGCAGCGAGTCGGCGCCATGCACGGTCGCCAGCCGATGCGTCACGATCAATGTCGTGCGACCGCGCATCAGTTCCTTGATCGTTTCCATGACCGCGGCTTCGGTGGTCGGATCGAGGGCCGACGTTGGTTCATCAAGCAGGAGAATCGGCGCGTTTTTCAGAAAGGCACGCGCCAGTCCAATGCGTTGTCGCTGGCCGACGCTGAGATGACCGCCGCGCTCGCCAACTGGACTGTCGTAGCCCTGAGGGAGGTCTGAAATAAAGCCGTCGGCCTGCGCACGCCGTGCTGCGTCACGAATCTCCTCGTCCGTCGCATCGGCGCGGCCGTACGCGATATTCTCGCGAATCGTGGTCGAGAAAAGCAGCGTGTCCTGAAGCACAATCGCGATTTGCGCGCGCAATGAGCGCTTCGTGATCGAACGCAAATCCTGGCCATCGAGTGTCACCGCTCCGTTCGTCGGATCATAGAAACGCGGAACGAGACTGAGCAGTGTGCTCTTACCCGCGCCGGTTCCGCCGACGATCGCGACGATTTGGTTCGGCGCGATTGAGAGGTTTAGATCGTGCAGAACGACTCGGTCACCGTATCGGAACTGCACATTTTCGAACCCGATCGCGCCAGTCGTCGACGCAATCTCCCGCGCGTCCGGAGCGTCGGCGACGTCGGCTTCGCGATCGAGAACTTCGAAACATCGCCGCGCTCCTGCAGTCGCTCCCTCCATCGCCCACGCGGTGTAGGTAATCGCCTCGAGTGGTTGATACAGCATCAGCAGATATGCATTGAAAACGAGGAGCGAACCCAGCGACAACTGGCCGGAAATGACATGCAACGAACCGACGTAATACATCGCAGCCGTGCCTGCGACGATCAGCGTGCTGATGACAAGCGCGCTGTTCACATTGGTTAGCGTGAGCTGCAAATTTGCGCGGAGACTTTGTTGCGCGCGTTCATGGAACTGGCCGACTTCCCATTCCTCACGGCCGAAGGCGTGGACCATTCGGATCGAGCTTAGTCCTTCCTGCGCCTGGGCGAGCACGGCGCTTTCCTGCTCCTGGATACTGGTCGATTCGCGCCGGATCCGTCCGGCGAAGAAGTATATCGCCGAGACTATCAGCGGCACGATCGCGAGCGAGAGAAGCGCAAGCATTGGATCGAGCCGCACCATCACGATAAACGTGCCGATCAGTGTGACAAAGGCAGCGAAAATGTTCGTGAATCCTTTGTTGTAGATCGTTTGGACGGACTGCGAATCGTAGGCAACACGAAAGCTCGAATCAGCCGAGCGGCGCGCATCGTGAAATTTGAGCGAGAGCCGTTGCAGGTGCGCGTAGATGTCGGTGCGGAGTTTGAGCAGCGCCTGTAGGCCGGTTTTGACGAGTATGTAATTGCTCGCCCAGTTGGCGATTCCCCAAAGCAACTGAATACCGACCAGCGCGAGGCAGAGCAGGGGAATGGCGTGACGCGCGTCAGCCCCCGGCTGCAGATAGCGATCGACGATGATCTTGAAGGGCCACGGCTTCAGCAGATTCAGCGCGATTCCGACGAGCGTGAGCGCCAGGCCGAAAATCGTTTGCGGCAAAAACGCGCGGTAGTAGGTCAGGACGCGCCGGTAAATCGACATCGAATTTCAGATTGCGGTACGCGCGATCCGGATTGAACTAGCATCTCCGTCGCAGCTTGTAGGGAGATTCCTCGACTTCGCTTGGAATGACAACGCTTCGCTCGGACTGAATATGCATCACTTACTTCAGGTCTGGTTCAGCTGGGTCCTAAACGGCGGTTATCTCGGTATTATCATCCTGATGGCGATGGAGAGCTCGATCTTTCCCGTCCCGAGCGAGGTGGTGATTCCGCCGGCGGCGTTTCTCGCTGCGCAGGGTCACTTGAACTTTGTTGGCGTGATCGTTGCCGGGACAGTTGGTTCGTATCTCGGCGCCGCAATCACGTACTGGGTCTCGCTCGTTCTCGGCCGGCCGTTGATTTTGCGGTATGGCCGCTGGTTCTTCGTGTCGCCCCAGAAACTCGAGAACGCCGAAGCGTGGCTGGCCCGCTATGAAACGGGCGGTGTGTTTTTCGCGCGACTCCTGCCAGTGATTCGGCATTTGATATCGATTCCGGCGGGAGTCGTGCGAATGCCATTCGGGAAATTCAGCGCGGCCACCATCATCGGATCTGGAATTTGGTGCACGATCCTCGCGTTTCTTGGCGATCGTGCGTTCCGCGTCGAACCGAATCTCCTCTCAGATCCCGAATCGCTTGTGAAAGTGATCAAGTCACAATCAGTAGGAATCATCGGTATTATCGTCGCATTCACGGCGCTTTATCTTCTCGTCGTGACGCTGATGAAACGGGGAAAGCGCACGAGCTGACTGGCACCAGACGTGCTCTGAAAACGCGCAGACCCTATGAAGAAAAATAACCAAATCCTGCGCACTTCACCGACACTTTCACTCGGCGACCTCATCCTCGCCGTCAGTTCCTCCACGAGCAGCACGGCGGAAGCTGCCGCCGCACTTTCGAACTTGTTCAAGAGCGGCCAAGTCCACGTGCAGAGCGGCGGTCAGCCCGCTCGCGTTGAGGTCTACTAGCCTTTTGTTCCTACCCTGTTGAAGGCGTCGCCGCGGTCACAAGCCGCGGCGACGTTTCGTTTTCGGCGATTGCTGAGGGTGCCGAAGCGACTCTAAACGGCCGCGCCGGCATTGGCGATGCCTTCGGGCAGCTCCGGATGAAAGCGCGCAACTCCGGAATTCGCTGCGCTGATTGTGATGAAGAGCGCAATCGATTACTTTTGGCTGTGATCGCCCGCTATTCCCGACCCGAGATGCGCGAGCTGTGGTCGGAGGAGCGCAAGTTCGCCATCTGGCTTGAGATCGAGACGCTCGCCTGCGAGGCAATGGCCGAACTCGGTCAGATCCCGCAAGCGGACGCGCGCGAGATTCGACAGAAGGCGCGGTTTTCGGTTGCAGAAATTTCCGAAATCGAGAAGCGGACTAACCACGACGTAATCGCATTCCTGGAAAACGTCGCAGCGTCGGTTGGACCGGCAGCGCGCTGGATGCATCAGGGCCTGACATCGTCCGACATTCTCGACACCACGCTGGCCGTACAAATGACGGAGGCCGCGAGAATCTTGTCGAAGGACCTGCGTGAATTGCGCGAGGTGATCGGCAAACGCGCGCGCGAATTCAAGATGACGCCGATGATCGGGAGAAGCCACGGCATTCACGCCGAGCCGATCACGTTTGGACTGAAGCTGGCGTTGATGTACGAGGAGTTCGGTCGGGCGGAAGAGCGGCTCGCGCAAACATTGGAACGAGTGCGCGTCGGAAAATTGAGCGGCGCAGTAGGCACCCATGCTCATCTCGATCCCGCAATCGAGCGTCGCGTTTGCGAAAAGCTCGGGCTGAAACCGGCGAACATTTCGACTCAGATTGTGCAGCGTGATCGACACGCGGAGTTTGTCAGCACGCTGGCACTGATCGCAACGAGCATCGATCGGTGGGCCACGGAGTTCCGGCATCTGCAACGCACTGAGGTTCTCGAACTGGAGGAGTTCTTTGCTGAGGGCCAGAAGGGCAGCTCAGCAATGCCGCACAAGCGCAATCCGATCACCGGCGAGCGATTGAGCGGACTCGCGCGCGTGATCCGAGGCCACGCCGTAACTGCGCTGGAGAACGTGGCGTTGTGGCACGAACGCGACATCAGCCATTCCAGTGCAGAGCGGATCGTTCTGCCGGATGCATGCACGTTGCTGGATTACATGCTGGTTAAACTGCGCGACCTGGTAGGCGGATTGCAGGTTTATCCGGCGCGAATGCAGCAGAACCTTGAGATCACAAAAGGGCTGTATTGCAGCCAGTCAGTTCTGCTCGCGCTGACGCGTGCTGGCCTGGAGCGCAAGACTGCTTACGAAGCGGTGCAGCGCGCGGCGATGCGAACATGGAGAGGCGACGGGACATTTGCTGAAAACGCCGAAGACGAGCCGGAGATCATTGCGAAGATCTCTGCCGCGGACATCGATTCACTCTGCTCACTCGAACCGCATTTGCGTCATGTTGATGCGACGTTTCGAGGGATCGGACTCGATTAGTCAGTGTGGACAAACCGACGCTTTACATCAAAAGAGGCTGCCCCTATTGCGCAGCGGCAATGGAGTATCTGGACGAGCACAAGATCGAATACGTAACGGAAGAGGTGCGCTCGAATCCCGAAATGATGGAGAAGCTCCAAAAAATTTCCGGGCAAAAGAAAACGCCGACGTTGGATTGGAACGGCGACGTGCTGGCGGACTTCGGCATCGGCCAGCTCTAAGCATTTCTCCGCAGCCGTGCAACTGCGTAGCAATTTAGACCGGCGAGAGAACCAGCTCCCCGATGCTGCTTGTGGGGGCAGCGCGTACTTCGCGGATCTCAAAAATCGAACCTGGCGCCTCGGTCGATGCTTCAAGACTCACTCGAACCCGCCGGCTGACGGCGGTCAAAACCAAATGCGACACATCGAAGAGCGGCGAGAGCGCGACTGATTGAACTTTGAACGCGGCGAGCATGTGCACGCGCATCGCTGTGGCTTGATCGGGCATCAACTCCAGACCCCGCGACGGGGCGATCTCGACGTCGTCGACGTTAAACCGTCCACTCGTTTTCAGCAGTTCGATCGGTCGACGATTTGGCGCCAGCCAGATTGCCTGCAGCTGATGCCGATCGTCGATCCATACAGATTCGATATCGAAGCCGGTTTGGAGCGAAAGAATGAAACGAAATGTTTCCGGCGGGAAGCTGAGCGAAACGGTGCGCGAAACTGCGCGGGCTCGGATCTGCCCGATCTTCAGCTCATGTGTGAGTTGCATTGTGATCGGCTCTAACGCGATTCCGAGTAATACCGTCCGGCCATTCGTCACTGGAACCGGCGAAGGTGCGCTCACGGGCGCGAGGCGAGGCGCGGCGATCGGGGCAGCCGTCGCAAGTCTCGCCGGCTTGCGCGGAAGCGCAGGGGGCGCCGGTGGCGGTGGTGGCGCAGTTATGCGCGGAGGCTCAGGCACTCGCTCCGGTTCGGCCGGAGGTGAAGGCGGAGCAACCGGTTCAGCCATGGATGGCGGCTGCGGTTCAGGTTCGGGCTGAGCCGCAGGCGGAGGCATTGGTGGCGGCGGCGGAGTAGCACCGATCGTCGGGGGCGGGGGAGACGGTGCTACTGCTTCTGCAACAGCGCCGCCATTTCGGCTGGATGAGATGCCATTTCCTTCCCGTGGCGACGTCGACGGCGGCGTTGCCACAACCTCCGTTTTCTTTCTCCGAGCGGCCGTCTTCGGTGGGCCCTTTGCCAGCGTTCGCGTTACGAGCTCAACGAAATCCACTGAGACGAATGGCTTCGCGATTGCATCTATGACGTTCTCGTACTCATGCGCCGTTGCCATCATCTGTGCGAGGTGGCCGGACATCATCACGATCGGTATGCGCGCAGTTTCTTCGTCCTCTAGCAGCCGCCGGCACACTTCGTCGCCGTTGATGTCGGGCAGGCTGTAGTCGAGCAATACCAGATCGGGACGAGTAAGCTGCGCGAGACGTACACCTTCGGTGCCGGTGTGCGCGGTGGTGATTTGCAGCGACGGATCCGCCGCTGAGAGAATCTCTTCCACGAATTCGAGGAGCAGCTCGGTGTCGTCCACAACAACGATCTTCTTGCCCGACTCGGCGACTTTCCGACGCTTGCGACGCGCGACGCTCGGCTCGACCTCTGCCGGTTCATCGGGCGGAACTTTGCGAACCAGCTCCACAAGCAACGGTCCCCACGGGATGTGAATGGTTCGGGGCGCATCTGGTGCGCGTTCCGTCTCGGCGAAACGACACCTTCGCCAGCGCGCCATTTCCTCGATCGCCGGCACATCCAGTAAGCCAGGAGAGACCGCGTGGACTACCTGGCCGTCGCAGAAATGGACCTCACCGACACGTCCGCCAGCGGCTTCGATCCGCAGGACTACGTCGCTGCCGGTAACGCACTCGAGGGCGACCAAATCGGCGAGCGCAATGTCGGCAATTGTTCCGACCCCTGACGCCGTCGGCGTGGTGAGTTCTTCGGTCAGCTTACCGAATTCACCGAGATCGAACGGCTTCTCGATGAAGCGAATGCCAGCCATGCCTCCTCTTGCGGTGCCGAATTCCCGCGAGGTCCCGCACCCCATTGCGAGCACACGCGTGGTGGGATGAGCCACACGCAATCGCTCGATGAACTGCACGACGCCGCGTTGTGGCGGATCGAGGTCGATCAGGACCAGCTCGGGACGATACTCGTCCGCCACCTTCTCGGCCCCGACGATTGAGGCGACGACGTGTCGCTCGTGTGCCGGCGCGAATTTGCGCAGCGCCGATCCAATCGCGATAACCAGCGCGTCGTAATCTTCGACGAGCAGGAGATGGCGGGGCAGGCTCTTCTTCTCTACCGACGGATCGCTGGTCTGAGGCACGGCGGCACCGGTTGCGAGCGATGATCGGGAGAAGGCCGCTGCATAAGAGGGCGATTGTAGCTTTCTCCCCGCTTTGCTGGCTACAGGAATTTACCGGCTACTCGTAACGGAGGGCGTCGATTGGGTCGAGCGCGGCGGCACGATAGGCAGGGTAAAACCCGAAACCGATGCCAATTGCGGAGCAGACGACCAGTCCGGCGACCGCCCAGCCGTAGGGAAAAACGAGGTCCGCCTCGAGCCAGATCGCGAGCAGGTCGCCACCGATTACGCCAAGCAGGATGCCGAGAATTCCACCGGCTTCGGAGATGAAGACCGCCTCGGTGAGAAATTGACGCAGAATGTCCCGGCTGCGCGCACCGATCGATTTGCGAATCCCGATCTCTTTTGTCCGCTCCGTCACGCTGACGAGCATGATGTTCATGATGCCGATTCCGGCGGCAATCAGCGCGATCAGGCTGATGACGAACGCACCGACACGGACGACACCGGCAATCGATTGAAACGCGCTTTTTAGTGAATCGTTCGAGTAGAGATCGAAATCATTTTCCTGGTCAGGTCGCAATCCACGGGCGAGCCGCATCGCACCGATTCCGTGATCGAGAGCGGTCTGGTAATCCTGCTGACTAAACGACTGGGTCGCAATATTGACCGAGCGGTTAGCCGACCCGAAGTCTTCGAAGAACCGCGTGATCGGAATCACGCACATGTCGTCCTGGCTTCCGCCAAACGCCGTCCCTTTCTCCGCCAGTGTGCCGACGACTGTGTAGGAGTGGCCGCTTACCCGGATCATTTTGCCGATCGGCGATTCGTGCGGGAACAGGCGCTTCTCAATCGTTTTGCCAATAAGGATGACGCTGCGTGCGAACTCCACATCCTCGTCGTTCAAATTACGGCCGTAGGCGAGGGTGTAGGCATTCGCCGTCAGGAAACTCTTGTTCGAGCCGGCGACATTGAGACTCGGCGTGGTCTTAGCGCCATTGTAGACCGCCTGCCCATCGTGAATGAACGTCTTCAGGCAAACCTCGCGCGCATAACCCTCCATCAACTGCGCGTAGCGGACAGCCTGGCGATACGTGATGTTATGCCGACTTTCGTACTTCTTTGACGAGCGTCCGCCGGCGCTGACGCTGAAAGGATATTTCGCGAACTGAAAAATGTTCGAACCGAGAAAGCTGATCCCGCCTTCAATCGAACTCTGCAGTGCGCCAATCGCAGTCATGACCGAGATAACCGAAAACACACCGATCGTGATCCCGAACATGGTCAATCCCGAGCGCAGCTTGTTCGCGCCGAGCGAAGCGAGCGACATGCTGATGATCTCGCGAAACTGCATCGCTACTCGTATCTAAGCGCCGTCACCGGATCGAGACGCGACGCCGTCCATGCGGGCGCGAATCCCGAAACAAGTCCGGTCAGCACGGACACGACCATCGCCGCGAGCACAAGATCGAGTGAAAAGCTGATAGGGAACGAGGGAAATGCGGCTGCGATTCCGAAGCACATCGTGTAGGCGAACGCGAGTCCGATCAGCCCGCCGATGATACAAATCGCGGTCGATTCGATCAGGAATTGCAGCAGGATCGTGCGGCGACGCGCACCGAGTGCTTTGCGTGTGCCAATTTCTTTCGTTCGCTCTTTCACGCTCACAAACGTGATGTTCATGATGCCGATCGCGCCGACGAAGAGCGACAAGCCGGTGATGAACAACCCGGCGATCGCGATCGAATTCTTCACCGGGTCGAGTGTGCTCTTGAATGCCTGCTGCTCGTTGATCGCAAAGTCATCCGGCTTTTCCGGCGCGAGTCCGCGAATCCGGCGCATGTAACCGATCAGCTCATCGTGC
>JBJMWW010000107.1:0-4798 GCA_045809945.1 Chthoniobacterales bacterium | reverse complement strand
CAATTAGCTAAGCACAGGGTAAGTGACCGGCGCGGCCTTGGCGAGGCAATAACAGGCCTCGCTCCGTGATTTCCGCGTTTAGAAAAATCCGCGGAGGAACGCCGCCGCGTCGTCAGAGATGCCGGCGATCTTGTTCGTCGCTTGGCGATAGAATTTGAAATTCAGCTCGGTCTCGGGTCGACCGTCCTTCCACTTGCTAAAACGCTTAAGCTCGCTACGTCCGAGCGGCCGCTGAGCGAGCGCAGTGCGTCGGATCGTGATGCTCACGCGCGGCGTTTGCCGTGCGATCGCGGTTTTCCCGGGTGTGGCTTCAGCCGAGGTGACGACGCCGCTCGCAAATAGCCCTCGCCCGCCTTCGTTCTCGCTCGCGAAGATAAAGATCAGATCATCTTTCGCGATGTGCTTGCCCCCGTACATCGTCTTCTGCGCGAGGAACGTGAACGTCTCCGCGGACAAATCTCTAACTTCGGCTTTGATCGCAAAGGCCATGCTCCTCATCGTGCATGCTAGACGCGCGGAGATCGAGCAAAGCCGCGGTTAGCTGTCGCTAGCCGCTACTGCTCCGGCGGTGGGGAAACGCCCTTGCCTTGGCGAACCTAAAGATTCGAGCCGGTCTGGTGAAGCTGCCCGTTTCTCGATGGCACGGCCCGCTTCATTTCGGGCTGTGGTGGTGCTTCCGCCTTCAGGCTCGCGCTGTTGGTCAGGCGGCCGTCATTGCCAACCAGGAGAACTTTGCCTTCGCGCGTGGTATACCGGCCGCCGGGCGCGGGAACCTGTTTGCCACCCTGCGCGAGCATAACGCGTCCATTTTCGATTGTCGCTGCCCGGCCGTCGTTGAGGGTGACGGAAGTTGCGGAACTCGCTGCACTCGAGGTTTTCGTCGCGGTCGCGTGTTTCGCTCCTTGTTTGTGATCGGCGGCGTGAAGGCTGGGAAGCACGACAATGAGCAACAGGGAAGCTGCGATTTTATATGATTTCACTTGGGATATTCTATGACGGCTAGCGTGAATCGTCGATCGCGAACGAAGTGGACGCATCGTCGTTGAGACACAGAGCATCTACTGCTTATTCTCTTACCCGGCAACTAGTCTTCGAAGCGGTTTGTTGGTGGTCTGCTCGTGTAGCGCGTGCTTCCAGAACGCGTGTTTCGCTTTCCGACGAAATCGGACGCGTTTCGTCTCGACTTCGGCACGGCTGAATCCCAAAGCCGGCACGCGTGTCGGCTTTTGCCTAACGAGTGATTCGGCGCAAGCACTCAGCCGGCAGTGACTTGCGCCGAAGTGCACCGACGTGGCACAGGCATTGCAATAACGCCGCGCCCACACTTGCGACGCGCTTGCTTTCTCGCGGGCTCGTCGCATTCTTCGCTCGCTCAACCCAAATTCACATGAAGCTCCTCACCATTCTAGTCACCGCACTCGCCGTCGCGCCGCCGCTCGTGCGCGCGCAGGAAACGAAACAGATGACCGTCGATCAGCTCGTCGCAAAAAACGTCGAGGCGAAAGGCGGCCAGGAAGCGCTGAACGCGCTGCAGTCGCTCAAGCTCACTGGAAAAATGATTGTTAATCAGGGGCAGCTGCAGCTCGCCTACGCCGAAACGCGGAAGCGCCCAAACGAAGTCCGCACGGAATTAACCCTACAAGGCATGACGGCGGTGAATGCGTTCGACGGGAAGGAAGGCTGGAAGATCTCGCCGTTCCAGGGCCGCAAGGATCCGGAGAAGATGTCGGCCGATGACACCAAGTCGCTCTGGGAAGATGCCGAGATCGATGGGCCTCTGGTCGATTGGAAGGAGAAGGGGAGCACGGTCGAGTATCTCGGCACCGAAGAAGTCGACGGCACCATGGCGCACAAACTGAAGGTGACGCGCAAGAACGGTGACATCAGTTATGTCTATCTCGATCCTGATCACTTCCTTGAGATCCGCATCCTCACCCAACGCGAGGAGCACGGCGCGAAAGTCGAAACGGAAACGGACCTAAGCGATTACGAGAAGGTTAACGGCGTTTATGTTCCGCTCTCGGTCGAGATGGGGCGCAAAGGCGATTCCGACAAACAAAAACTCGTGCTCGATAAGGTCGACGGCAATGTGCCGGTCGAAGAGAGCACGTTCCAATTCCCCGCCAATCCCTCGAAGTAAGCCACATGCGTTCTCTTATTCTTATCCTCTCGTTAGGTACCGCCTCTCTCGCTTTCGCGCAGCAGGCGCCTTACAACTCCGCCAGCATCTCAGGTATTGGCGTCCGCAACATTGGCTCCGCCACGATGAGCGGTCGCGTCTCGGCGATCGCGGCCAGCCACGAACCAAATGGCAAGATCACGCTTTTCGTTGGCGCGGCGAGCGGTGGTGTCTGGAAATCGGAAGACAACGGCACAACTTACCGCCCGGTGTTCGATGAGCAGCCGGTGCAGTCGATCGGCGCGATCGCGCTGGATCCGAAGAACTCGAAGAACGTCTGGGTCGGGACGGGCGAATCGTGGACGCGCAACAGCGTCTCGATTGGCAACGGCGTCTATCGCTCGACGGATGGTGGCGAAACGTGGAATCGCGCCGGTCTGCCCGCGTCGGAACGCATCGCGCGCATTGTCGTTAGTCCGAACAACAGCGAGACCGCCTACGCCGCGGTGCCGGGACCGATGTGGAGTGATTCGCCCGAGCGCGGTCTCTATAAGACTACCGACGGCGGTCACACCTGGAGCCTGATTCTGAAGGGCGGCAATCTCTCGACCGGTTGCTCCGACATCGACATGGATCCGGCCAATCCCGATGTCCTTTTCGCCTCGATGTGGGATTACCGGCGCAAAGGCTGGACCTTCCGTTCCGGCGGCGATGGTCCTGAAGCTCCATCCGCGAGCGGGCTGTTCCGTTCGCAAGATGGCGGCGCTACCTGGACTGAGTTCACGCCGGACGCGAACAAGGGTTTCCCGAAGAAACCTTACGGGCGGCTAGCAGTAGCGATCGCACCTTCGAATCCGCAGCGCGTTTATTGTGTGGTCGAATCGACCGACAGCGCGCTCTTCGTTTCTGATGATGGCGGTGCGACCTGGGACAAGCGCGACAAGAGTCAGTGGATGGTTTGGCGGCCGTTCTACTTCGCCAATCTAATCGTGGATCCGAAAAATCCCGACGTCCTCTTCAAGACCAACGGCGCGCTAATCAAAAGCGAAGACGGCGGAAAGAGCTTCGCGACGATCGGCGGCTTTAATGGTGCGCACGGCGACGTGCACGATGTCTGGATCGATCCGACCAACTCGCAAACCGTCTTCAACGGCGACGACGGCGGCATCTGGTATTCCTTCAATGGCGGGAGCAAATGGTGGAAGGGGAACAACCTTCCGATCTCGCAGTTCTATCACGTGAGCGTCGACGACGCGGACCCGTATCGCGTTTATGGCGGCTTACAGGACAACAGTTCGTGGGTGGGCGAATCGCAGTATCCCGGCGGGATCAACAACTCGCAGTGGGAAAACATGTACGGCGGCGACGGGTTCTGGATGTTCCCCGATCCGTCGGACCCGGATTATCTCTATGCCGAATTCCAGGGCGGCAACATCGGGCGCGTGAATCGCCACACGCACGAGGCGCATCAGATTCAACCGAAGCCGAACTATAAAGAGAAGCTGCGCTGGAACTGGAATACGCCGATCGCGCTTTCACCGACCGAAAAGGGCACGATCTACATCGGCGCGCAGTTCCTCTTCCGCTCACGTGATCACGGGCAGCATTGGGACCGGATCTCGCCGGACCTAACGACGAACGATCCAGAGAAGCAGAAGCAGGAACAATCGGGTGGCGTGACGATCGACAACTCGTCAGCCGAAATGCACACCACGATTTTCTCGATCAGCGAATCGCCGAAAGACAAGAACGTTATCTGGGCCGGCACCGATGACGGCAACCTGCAGGTCACGCGTGACGGCGGAAAGACCTGGACGAACACGGTCGCGAATGTGCCGAACCTGCCGCCGAACTCGTGGGTGAGTTACGTCTCCGCAAGTAACGTCGCGCCGGGCACCGCCTACGCCACGTTCGATCGCCACACCTTTGGCGACATGAACGCCTATTGCTACAAGACGACGGACTTCGGCAAGACGTGGACTCCACTCGTTAGTCCGCAGGAGCTCTCCGGCGTGCAGGGTTACGCGCACGTGGTGAAGGAAGACCTGGTGAAGCCGGACATGCTTTTCCTCGGGACGGAATTCGGTCTCTGGATTTCTATCGATGGCGGCAAGCAGTGGGCGCAATTCAAAGGCAACCACTTCCCGGCCGTTGCGGTCCGCGATCTCGCGATTCATCCGCGTGACAATGAGCTTGTCCTTGCCACGCATGGCCGCGGGATTTGGATCGTCGATGACATCACGCCGTTGCGTGCGCTGACGCCGCAGATCATGTCGCAGGAAGTCGCGTTCGTGCAGGCGAAGCCGCAGACGCAGCGCATCGAAGGAAACGGCGGCTGGGCCGAAGGCGCGGCGACGTTCAGCGGCGATAATCCGCCGGATGCGGCAGTGATTATGTATTACCAGCGCACGCGACATCTTTACGGAAAGCTGAAGATCGAAGTGCTCGATCCGAGCGGTCGCGTGATCGATGAGTTGCCCGCGAGCAAACGCTCCGGGCTCAATCGCGTGACTTGGAGCATGCGCGAAAAACCGCCGCGTGTTCCCCCAGCCGCGCAAGTGGCGTTCTCCGGAAGCCGCGGTCCGCGTGTTGTGCCCGGCACCTACACAATTCGCCTAACGAAAGGTGGGCAGACGATCGAAACGAAGGTGAACGTTGGCCTGGATCGCCGCGCGAAAT
>JBJMWW010000106.1:0-7179 GCA_045809945.1 Chthoniobacterales bacterium | reverse complement strand
GAATTGAACGGCATCGCACAGCAGATCGCGCGGGAATACCCCGACTACAACAGTGGCTGGGGGGTCTCGCTCGTGCCGATCCGCGAGCAGATCGTCGGCGATGTCCGACCCGTGCTGCTCGTACTGCTCGCCGCAGTGGCCTTCGTGCTACTCATCGCCTGCGCAAATGTGGCTAACCTTCTCCTTGCGCGTGCTGCATCGCGTCAGCGGGAATTCGCGTTGCGTGCTGCGCTCGGCGCAAGCCGCGGTCGATTGATTCGGCAACTGCTGACCGAAAGCATGTTGCTCGCGCTCGGCGGAGGTATAATCGGCGTCGGCCTTGCCTACTGGGGGGTGCAACTCCTGATTGCGTTCGCGCCCGACAACATCCCGCGGCTGCGCGAGATCAGCATCGATCCGCGCGTCCTCATATTTACGCTCGCGATTTCGCTCCTCACGGGCCTCGCGTCCGGGCTCATGCCCGCGCTGCAGGCCTCGCGCGCTGATGTGAACGACGCGCTGAAAGAAGGCTCGCGCGGCAGCACGGGCGGCCGCAGCAGGTTGCGCAACGTTTTCATTGTCGCCGAAGTGTCACTCGCGCTCGTCCTGCTCGTCGGCGCAGGATTAATGCTGCGCAGCTTCCTGCATCTGCACGGCGTGAAGACCGGGTTCGAAACTGATCGCGTTTTGACGATGCGCCTCCAATTGCCGGCCGCGAAATATCGCGACGACCAGCAGCGCGCCGCATTTTTCAAACAAGCGCAGGAACGGGTCGCCACCTCGCCCGGCGTGAAGAATGTCGGTGCCATCAACTTCCTCCCGCTCAGCGGGCTGGCGTCTTCGACCAGCTTCAACATCGCCGGACAGCCGCCGGCACGGCCCGAACAGGCGCCCGGCACCGAAGTGCGCGTAATTTCCGGGGCGTATTTCGCCGCGATGGGCATTCCGCTCATCAAAGGCCGCGCGTTCGATGAGCACGATGGTGCCGGCTCGCGCACGTTGCTTGTGAATGAGACGTTCGCGCGGCGTTTTTTCCCGAACGAGGACGCGATCGGCAAACGCCTCCTGATCAATTGGGCGCCGACGGGCGAGGTGCCGATCGATGAAATTATCGGCATTGTCGGCGACATCCGCGAAACCGCGCTGCAACGCGATCCAAATCCAGCGATTTACTGGCCGATGATGCGCGAACCGTATCCGTTCATGAATGTCATCGTCCGGAGCACGATCGATCCGATGCAACTGGCGGCGAGCATTCAAAAGGAGATTCACGGGATCGATCCCGACCAGCCCGTGGCTGAGGTACGGACGCTCGATGCCGTGGTTGCGAAAGCGATTGCGCGGCCGCGATTCGATACGTTTTTACTCGGCATTTTCGCGGCCGTCGCACTCGTCCTTGCCTCTGTCGGCCTTTACGGCGTGATGAATTATTCCGCGGCGCAGCGCATGCATGAGATCGGAATTCGGATGGCGCTCGGCGCTACCCGCGCTGACATCCTCCGGCTCGTCGTCGGCAACGGAATGCTCCTGACATTGATCGGCATCGGTATTGGTTTGGCGGGTGCGCTCGCTCTCACGCGAACGATGCAGACGTTCCTTTTTGGCATCAGCTCGACCGATTTGCTGACGTTCCTGGGCGTTCCGATGCTGCTCGCGCTGGTCGCGCTGTTCGCCACTTTCATTCCGGCGCGCAAAGCGACACGCGTCGATCCAACCGTCGCACTTCGCTGCGAATAAAGCTATGCGTCTGCTCCACATTCTCGGCAGTTTCTGCCGCAATCTCACAGGCAAACGGCGCGTCGAGCGCGAGCTTTCAGACGAAGTGAGCTCGTTCGTCGAACTCTCCACCCGGGCGAAAGTTCGAGAGGGCATGGATGAATGCGACGCACGTCGCGCTGCGCTGCTCGAACTCGAAGGCACCGAACAAATCAAAGAACGGATGCGCGAAATGCGGAGCGGTTATCGTTTCGAAACTTTTCTGCGGGATCTGCGCTTCGCGCTTCGCACCCTGCGCAAAGCGCCGGCGTTTTCGTTCACCGTTGTCGCCGTGCTCGGGCTCGGCATTGGCAGCACGACTCTGATGTTCGCGATCGTCAATGCGGTGTTGGTCGAAGGTCCACCGTTCCCGCAGAGCGACCGGCTTTTCACCCTCTGGAACCGCATTCCAGAGGAGCCGCGCGTTTCATTTTCACCGAAGGAATTCGCTGCCTGGCAAAAACAAACGCAGGTCTTCGACGGGCTGGCGTTTGCGACCGGCACCGGCTTCACGATATCCGGCCGCGGGGAGCCCGAACTGGTCATTGGACGCATGGTGCCGCCGGTGTTTTTCAGTGTGCTGCGCAGCCAGCCGCAGCTCGGCCGCACCTTCGCCGAGTCGGAGGCGAACGAACATGTCGTTGTCCTTAGCGACACGTTGTGGCGCAAGAAATTCGCCGCGCGTCCAGACGTACTCGGCGAGTCGGTAACTTTGAACGGGCAGCCCTACACCGTCGTCGGAGTGCTCCCGCAGAACTTCGAATTCGACGGCGCGGACGCCGCGTTGTTCGCACCGGTCAGCCTCGCGAATCCAATGTTCGCGCAACATCCGGATGCGCATTTCCTGCGCGTGATCGGGCGCCTGAAACCCGGCGTGACGCGCCACCAACTTGATGCCGAGGTTAATCTGCTCGGCACGCGCGTCGACGACCCGGACGATCGATCGCGTCGATATTTCGCCCTCAGTTTGAGCGAACTCACCACCGGCGATCTCCGAACTCCGCTGCTCGTGCTCCTTGCGGCAGTCAGCTTTCTCCTACTGATCGCCTGCGCGAATGTCGCAAACCTAACCCTCGCCCGCAGCAGCGCGCGGCAAAGCGAGATAGCGATCCGCGCGGCAATTGGTGCCAGTCGACCACGCCTCATGGCGCAGCTCCTTACCGAATCAACATTGCTCGCCGTAATTGGCGGCGGCGCCGGCATCGCTATCGCGGTGTGGGGACTCGACCTGTTGCGCGGCTTTGGCCAATCGAAAGTGCCCGAACTCCTTCGCGCGCACGTCAACACGCCGGTGCTCGGCTTTGCCATCGCCGTGTCGGCGCTGGCCGCGATTTTCTTTGGGCTCGGCCCGGCGTTTACAGGCTCGCGCACCAGTTTTCAGGCGGCGCTGAAAGGAACGTCACGCACCAGCACTGGCAACGGTCTCGTCCGGCAGACGCTTGTTTTCGCCGAGATCGCGATCGCCGCCGTGCTTCTCATTTGTAGTGCGTTGATGATGCGGAGTTTCGCCGCGCTCACGCGAGTCGATCCAGGTTTTCGACCGGCCAATGTGGTGACTGTTAACCTCTCGCTCGGCAAAGACCGGTATCCCGATGCTCCGCAGATGGTCGCCTTATATCGCAAATCGCTCGAGCAACTCCGACAACTGCCCGGCGTCGACGCCCTCGGCGTTGTCACCCACCTGCCGTTTGGCGGAAACAGCTGGGGCAACGGTTTCGACGTCGAAGGCTACACGCCGCCCGCAAACAGCAACGACAGCGCGCAGATACGACCGGTCAGTCCCGGTTACTTCGCTGCGCTTGGGATAGCACTTAAGCAGGGCCGCGACTTCACTGAGCGGGACCGCGAGAACACGCCCGGCGTTGCCATAGTCAACGAAGTCTTTGCGAAACGCTTTTGGCCTAACGAATCGCCGATTGGCAAACGCGTCCGCTATTTCCGCGACTGGCTGACGGTGATCGGCGTCTGCGGCAACATCAAACACGCGCGGCTGGACGCGGAGTCCGACATGGAGATTTACGCATCCTATCCACAGGTGGACGGAGAGATTCTTAAATTTGTCGGACGCGATTTGAATTTCGTGGTGCGTTCGACCAGTCCCGGCGCCGTCTCCGCCGAGTTGCGCAACGCGATTCGTGCCATCGATCCGAACGCCGTCGTAAAAATAAATACGATGGACGCACTCATCCGCGAATCGACCGCGCAACCGCGTTTCCGCACCTGGCTGATCGCAATTTTCTCCGGCTTCGCGCTCACTCTCGCCTGCCTCGGCATCTACGGAGTCATCGCCTATCTCGTGACTCAGCGTTACAAGGAAATCGGCATCCGGATGGCGCTCGGGGCGACGCGCGCAAACATCCTCCAGCTCGTCCTCGGCCGCACCTTTCGGCTCGCGACCCTCGGTATCGCGGCCGGTTTGGTCGCGGCGTTTTTCCTGTCCCGTTTTCTCGCCAGCATGTTGTTCGGCGTGACTATTCACGATCCGCTGACTTTCGTGACTGTTCCGCTCGGTTTGATCGCGGTCGCGTTACTGGCCGGTTTCGTTCCCGCACGCCGCGCCACGCGCGTCGATCCGGTGACGTCGCTGAGGTACGAGTAGAGTTATTGCCTTCAGCCGGTGCGACTTGCTAGGCTGGCGGCATGAAGACGCTTCTCCTCGCGCTTGCCGTCTGTCTCGTGACTGTTCAACTTCGCGCCGAAACCGAACCGCTCCGTACGGATCTCGGCACTTACACGCGCAAGATCACGACGAAAAATCCGAGGGCGCAGAAGTATTTCAATCAAGGTCTGGCTCTTATCCACGGCTTCAATCATTCGGCCGCGATCCGCTCCTTCCAGGAAGCGGCGAATGCTGATCCGGGATGCGCGATGGCGCACTGGGGTGTCGCGCTCGCCGCCGGTCCGCACATCAATTACCCGCTCGTGCCGCCGCCGATGGCCGAGCTCGCCTGGAAGGAACTCACTCTCGCGCAGCAGAACGCCGATAAAGCTTCCCCAGTCGAGAAGGCGCTGATCGATGCGCTCTCAAAGCGTTACGCCAATCCGCAGCGGGAAGACCGCGCTCCGCTCGATCACGCCTACGCCGACGCGATGCGCGAAGTTTGGAAGCAATACCCGAAGGACCAGGATGTCGGTGCGTTTTTTGCCGAATCAATGATGGACCTGAGCCCCTGGAATCAGTGGACCCACGAAGGCCAGCCGAATCCCGGCACGGAAGAAATCGTCGCGACGCTCGAGGCGGTGATGAAGCTGAATCCAAATCACCCGTTCGCGAACCATCTTTACATCCACGCAGTCGAAGCGTCGCCGCACCCGGAGAAGGCGATCGTGCCGGCCAATCGCCTGCGCAATCTGCAGCCAGGTCTCGCGCACAACGTGCATATGCCGTCACACATCGACATCCGCACCGGCAACTGGCAGAAGGCGATCGACACGAACGCGAAAGCTGTCACCGACGATCACAAATACTTTCAGGCGCTCGGCAGCAAGAACGCGGGATTGATTCCCTTTTACGCCGCGCACGATCATCACATGCTCGCCTACGCCGCGCTCATGACCGGCCAGAGCAAACTCGCCATGGATAAGATTCGCGAGTTGATCCGGGAGACTCCGCCGGAGTTCGTCAAGGCCGCGGCGGTGAAAGCGGAGGCTTTTCTCGCTTTGCCGATGGAGGCGATGGTGCGTTTAGGTCAATGGGACAACGTGCTGGCTGAACCGGAAAACTATCCCGAATTCGCGCCGTTCTCACGCGCCTTTCATCATGCCGCGCGTGCGATTGCCCTGGCCGCGAAAGGCCAGCCGCAGGAGGCACGCACCGAGCAGACGAAATTCAACGAGCTGGCGCCCGCAATTCCGAAAGAGACTGAAGTCGGCAACAACACCGCGACCGACATCGTTGCGCTCATTCAGAAGATGCTGGAGAGCGAAATACAGATTGCAGAAGGCAAAAACGACGAAGGCATCGCCGGCTTGCAGGAAGCATTGAAGATGGAAGACGCGCTCAAGTATGACGAGCCGCCGGCTTGGATGATCCCGATCCGCCACTCGTTAGGCGCGAACCTGATGAAGGCCGGCCGCTTCGCCGAAGCTGAGCAGATCTATCGCGAAGACTTGCGCCGCCTGCCCGAGAACGGTTGGTCGCTCTACGGGCTCGCGGAAAGTCTACGTGCGCAAAACAAAGATGAAGCCCGCATCGTCAAGGCACGGTTCGACAAGATCTGGGCGAAAGCCGACATGAAGATCAATAGCTCTTGTCTCTGCCGGCCGTTCGCGAGCGTTACTCGTTAGCCTGTTACTTCGCCAGCTCGTAGAGATAGTCGACGAATGACATCGTCGCGCCGTCGTAGCCTTGCACTTTCGGGTTGGTTGATTCGATCACGTAATATTCATCCGGTGCGTGCGCGCCGGTGCCGAAACCAAGTCCGAAGTGGCCGGCCGCCAATTTGAGCGGTGGATCGGTGAACACATAACCGGGATACGAGCCGGCGTTCCATGGCCAGAGGAGCGCATCGATCCCGCCCGCCTTGTAGGTCGCGACTTGCGCTTTGATCAAAGGCGCATCCGGCGAGGTCGTCGTCGGATCATAACCGCCGCTCATGTTTACTTCGATGTCGCCGAATCCACGCTTCGCCAGATGGGCCTTGAGCGCGGCCAGCGCATCCGCCGCTTTCATTCCTGGCACCAGGCGCAGATCGAGCTTGGCCTCCGCGCGATGCGGCAACACGGTCTTGCCGCCCGGTCCGGTATACCCCGCAACCAGCCCTTCGATGTTCGCCGTCGGCTGCGCTTCCAGACGTTCCTCAGCCTGCTCGAACGGCAGATCATCGATCCAATGCTGCACGCCAAACTGCTTCTTTACCTCGGCTTCGTTCCGCTGCTTCGAGACGTCCGCGATCATCTTCTTTTCCGCCGCGGTGAGCGGGCGCGGCTGCGGGTAATTGTCGATCGTGATCTTGTTGCCGTCGGGCGAGACGAGCGTGTTCAACGCGTGCACCAGCCGCCACACCGGGCTGTCGACCATAGCTTTGAGTGAAGAATGAATGTCCTTCGCGGGACCGCGGCCCCATTTCTCACCGCTCGAAATCAACTGGCACTCGATCACACCTTTCGCGCCGAGGCTCACCGTCACGTTGCCTTGCGGATCCTGTGATGCCGACGGCATGAAGACGCCCGAGCATTTCTTCAACGCTGCTTCCACTTCCGGCTTATGCACCACCTGCCCGAAATGCGGCGACCCGATCTCCTCCTCGCCCTCCGCCACGAGCACGAGATTTACCGGCAATTTCTTGCCCGCGCCTTTGATCGCATGCAGCGCCGCGAGAAAGGCCGACTCGGGCCCCTTCTGGTTCACTGCGCCACGGCCGACGATCACCTTGCCGAATCCCTCCTTGTCCACGATCTGCGCATCCGTCGGCGACGAGGTCCATTCCTTCGGATCGAACTGCT
>JBJMWW010000105.1:0-8593 GCA_045809945.1 Chthoniobacterales bacterium | reverse complement strand
CTTTGGCGTAGTCGATGGCCGATGATTCGAGGTTGGCTTCCACCGGAATGATGTCTTGGGATAATTCGTGGCCCCAGCGCGGCACACCGTTTTCGATTCGAAAGGTCTCCGCACGCGCGCCATCGTAAGATGCGGCGGGCGGCATCAATTCGCGCAGCACTTTTTCGCGCTCACTTCCCTCTATCCACAAATCGATGCCCGGACATCCAAATCGCTGGTTCGCCACTCCGCTCACCTGGTTCGCGTCAATCAGATGGAAGAGCGCGTAATTGTCAGTCACGTCGTCGATTGTCACGTCGTCGGCAATCACATACCGCTCCAGTCTCACGGGCAGCTCCTCGCGCAGCGCTTCATCGGCATCGACAAGAAACGCGTCGCCTGTTTCGCGAATGAAGAGGTCGGCATCGATGCGGCCTTTCGTATTCAGGATCGTGGCGTAGATCGCCCGGTCACCGGTTGCTTTGCGGACGTCATTCGTAATCTGCCCGTTCAGATAACGTGCTCGATCGCTGCCGCCGATACGCAGCTTGGTGCGCGCGGAAACATCAAACAGCTTCGGCGTGCGGTTCGCCACCCCAGCCGCCGCTAGTAATCGCCGCGACGGATGAATCGCCGAAACAGACCGCCGCCGCTTTGTTCCTCAGCCTCACCCGCGGCAACAGTCACCGGCTGCGACTTCTCCACAGCCTGGTCCCCATTACTTTCGGAGTCACCGGTCGATTGGATAACCGCGACTGATGCTCCGGCTTCAGCGCCGGTCGGCACGGCAAAAATCTTCTGCAGCACCTCATCAGGCGCACCACCAACAGGAGCGTGCAAGCCGGTCAGACCGGGCTGCTCTTCCACCGGGGCAGCCTCCTCGGTCCGCTTGACGCGTCCGTCCGGGAAGAATCTGTGTAAGACAGAGGAATAATCCGCGGCTCCTCGTCCATCGCGTTCTTCCGCCTGCAAGGCGTGGCGCGCAGCATCAGCAGCAAGAAAGTCCAACCCGAGTGAGCGCGCGATGCGGGACGCGATATTCATGTCCTTGAGCATGTGCTTGACGGAAAATTGCGTGTCGAAATCACCGGCCAGCATCTTCGGCAATTTCATGTCGAGCGTTTTTGAGTTGCTCCCATTGTTGCGCATCGCGAGCGCGAACTTTTCCGGCTCGACGCCGGCATCGACCACGAGCGTCAACGCTTCCGTGGCCGATTGCACGATCGCCGCGGTGATGATGTTCGTCGCAATCTTCATCGCACTGGCCTGGCCGACGCCACCAATATCGATGACTTCCTTGCTGCTCGATTCCAGAATTGGACGGATCTCCTGCAGAGCCGCGGGATCGCCGCCGAGGTAATAGACCAGCTCGCCTTTGGCCGCCGCCTCGCGCGTACCGGTGAACGGTGCATCGACCAAACGTCCGCCGCGCCGTTCAACGATCTCGGCTGCGGCTCGCACCGTGTCGGGACTGACGGTGCTGTTTACGACGATGATGTGCTGTTTGTTCAGCGTCGCTTTCATACGCTGCACCATCTCGAGGACCGCGTCGTCATCCGAGACGAAGATCTGAATGATGTCGCATAGCTCGGCGAGTTCGGTCGGCGAACCGACGAAGTTCGGCACCGGACGCGGGGTGCGGTTCCAGACAAACACCGGCAGGCCTTTGCGCCGGAGGTGGTCGGCAACGCGGCTACCGATGATTCCGAGACCGATAATTCCTAGATTGCGCTTCGTCCGACGGGCCATGGCAGGTCGGCAAAATCGCGACAAACCCCCAGACGCGCAATCTCGAAGTTCGAGGGACCGAAATTACTTCAAAGCCGTGGTGACGAGAAAGTGCGTCGCAACCGCGCCCACGATCGACAAACTTTGCGGACTAAGCTTGTCGATCGTGTCTTCCAGCGTATGCCATGGGGGATAATCGAAGTCGATCAGGTCTATAGTAGGCACGCCGATTTCGTTTAACGGCGTGTGATCGTCCAGAATCCCACCCGGGGAATAGGTGAACGACTTTCGGAACTGCAATGCTTCCGCGGACGCGAATATGCCCGCCGCCAGATCAGGCGGAGAATCCGGTGGCAGCGTCACACCGAGTAATCGGTCGCCAATCATGTCGAACAGGATTCCGCCGCGGAACTGTTTTGCTCCGCCGCTTCCTGCGAGCTGTTTCGCGAAATAACGGCTGCCGTATAGGCCGTCGGTTTCGGTAAACGCTTCGTACGCTTCTTCCCCGTCGAAAAATACCAGCTCGAGCTGCGACGCTAGTTTCGGCGCCTTCGCGAAGACGCGGCCCAATTCGATCAGCAGACCCGTGCTCGAGCCGCCATCGTTCGCGCCGACAAACGCGCCGGTGTCGAACGTCTTCGTGTCATAGTGCGAACAGAGCAGAAAAGACGGGCGCGCAGCTTCTCCGCCAAACCTGGCAATGACATTAACGAACTGCTTTTTGCCACGCGGAGTGTCTTCGCTGAATTCCTGGCGGGTAACGGTCCAGCCGAAATGTTTTAGCTGGTTCGCGATGTAAGCTCGCGATTTCTCGATCGCGTCGGTGCCGGGCGGCCGCGGTCCGAAATCGACCAACGCCTGAACGTGCGCCATCGCATTGTCGCCCGAAACGTCTTTCCATAACTCCGGCTTGGTCGATGTGCGGCCGGCACATGCGGTCATCGCCACGAAGCTAATCAGCGCCGCGCGTTTAATCCGAGGAAACTCCAAGCAGCGCCGCCAGCCGATCGAGATCGTCGTCGCTGTAGTATTCGATTTCGATGCGTCCGCCTTTGTCGCTGTGGTGCAGCGTCACCCGCGTGCCAAGATGTTCCTGCAGGCGTTGCTGCAGATCGCCAATTGTCGCAGGGGTGGCGGCCGGCGATCGGCGCCTGCGGCGCGGACGCAAACCGCCGAGCTGGCGCGCAACCAACCGCTCGGTCCCGCGCACCGTTGCGCTGCGTCGCAATACTGTTTCGGCAACCGCGACCTGTTCGTCCTGCTGTTTCAAACCGAGGAGCACTTTGGCGTGACCGACCGAAAGCAAACCTTGCGTCAGCCACGTTTGCACCTGCGGATGCAGTTCGAGCAGTCGCATTGAATTCGCAACCGCGGCCCGGCTTCGGCCAACTTTCTGTGCGATGTCTTCCTGCCGCATTCCGAATTCATTCGCGAGCCGTTCGTAAGCGCGTGATTCCTCGATTGGATTCAAATCCGCGCGTTGCAAATTTTCGATCAGCGACAACTCGAGGACTTCGAGATCAGTCGCTTCGCGCGCGATGACCGGCACTTCAGCCAATCCGAGTTGCTGCGCGGCGCGCCAACGGCGTTCACCCGCGATCAGCTCGTGTTTCCCATCGACCGGCCGAACGACGAGCGGCTGAATGATTCCGTGCTGCCGGATCGATTCCATCAGTTCGTCGAGCGCTTCGCGCGCGAACTCCTTCCGTGGCTGGAGCGAGCTCGGAACGATGTCCGACAACGCAACCTGCTGAACGCGTTCGCCCGTTTGTGATTCCGGCGCGGTCGGAACTGGTGGTCGCACGCTGATCAGCGCACTGAGACCTTTGCCGAGACCGCCCTTCGCCATTCGCGGCAGGTTATCGGAACGTGATGAGCGGCGCAAACAGTTGTAGCGTGCGCGCCATGCCAGAAGTTTTCACGCTCGGCCATTCCCCTGATCCGGACGACGCCTTCATGTTTTACGCGATGGCGGAACACAAAATCGACCTGCGCGGCTATCAGTTCGAACACCGGCTCGAGGACATTCAAACGTTAAACGAGCGAGCGACCCGCGGGGAACTGCACATCTCGGCGATTTCGATTCACGCCTACGCCTACGTAACCGACAAGTATGCGTTGCTGCCGTGTGGCGCCAGCATGGGCGACGGTTACGGCCCGCTTGTCGTAGCGCTTACTGAATCGGACGCGAATTTGCATGATTGCCGAATCGCAGTGCCCGGCAAGATGACGAGCGCGTTTCTCGCGCTCCAACTTTATCTGGGCGAATTCGATCACATCGTGGTGCCGTTCGATCAGATTTTCGATGCGGTGCGCACCGGTCGCGCAGACGCCGGCCTGATCATTCACGAGGGCCAACTGACCTACACACGATCAGGTTTTCGAAAAGTGATCGATCTCGGCGAATGGTGGAAATCAGAGACCGGTCTGCCCTTGCCCCTCGGCGGAAACGTTTTGCGAAAAGATATTCCGGCGGAGGTGCAACGCGATTTCGTCGCGATTTTGCGTGAGAGCATCGAATACGGACTGAAGCATCGTGCTGCCGCGGTCACTCACTCGATGCCCTACGCGCGGGACATGGACGAACAGCTCGCGGGCAAATTCATTGGCATGTACGTGAACGACTACACGCTCGACTACGGAGAGACTGGGCGCAGGGCGATCCGTAGATTTCTCAGCGACGCGACCAAACGTGGCTACGCGCCGGCTGCGATCGAGCCGGAATTTGTCGGCTAGTGCTTCCCTTTGTCTTTCGACGGCTGCGTCGACTGCATGACGAAGGTCTTCACCTTCTCGAATTCCGTCTTGAACCCGCTGCTGAAATCGCGTGTGCCGTATTCAAACAACACCACAAAACAAAAGGTGAAGAAGGCGAAAAGAAGGATCCAGAAAAGGCTGCGAAGCAGCGACATTTGCCGAAGCTAATTTACTGAGCGATGACGGTCAACATGACCGCAATGCGCGTGCCCCTGCTCGATCTGGGCGAACAATATTTCGCACTGGCGGACGCGATTCGCGGCGAAATCGACGAGGTTCTGTCGACGCAGCAATTCATTCTCGGTCCGAAGATCGAGGAGTTCGAGCGCGCCGCCGCCGCTTACATCGGAATGAAACACGCGATAGGCGTTTCCTCAGGCACGGACGCCTTGCTCGCGATCTTCATGTCGCTTGGGTTCGGACCGGGCGACGCGGTGATTGTGCCGTCATTCACTTTCTTCGCGACCGGCGGCTGCGTCGCTCGCGTCGGAGCTAAGCCCCTCTTCGCCGATATCGATCCAGTCAGCTGCAACATCACCGCAGCGACCGTCGAAGACTGCCTGCGCAAGCACGGCAATGAGCGAGTGCGCGCAATTGTGCCAGTTCACCTCTTCGGACTGTGCTGCGACATGGATCCGCTGATCGCGCTCGCCAAGCGCGAAAATCTGCTCGTGATCGAAGATGCCGCTCAGGCGATCGGCGCCGAGTATCGCGGGCGAAAAGCGGGAATGATGAGCGAGGTCGCCGCCTTCAGCTTTTATCCGACAAAAAACCTCGGCGCCGCGGGCGATGCAGGTCTGGTCGCAACAAACGACGATCAACTTGCCGACCGTTTGCGTGAATGTCGCCAGCACGGCATGCGAGAACGTTACTTTCACGATTTTATCGGCGGCAACTTTCGGATGGACTCGATCCAGGCTGCGGTGCTGAAGGCCAAGCTGCCGCACCTCGACGAATGGTCGGCCGCGCGACGAAGAATCGCGGATATCTATCGTGAAGAGTTCACCCGGCGTGACCTGATGAAGCACATCACTCTTCCGGCGGAGCCGTGGCGAGATGATCGCCTGACGAATCACCACATCTATCATCAGTATGTCATCCGAACGCCACGGCGCGATGAGCTGCGCGAGCATTTGGGTCGAGAACAAATCGGCACCGCGATTTATTATCCGCTCGGCCTGCATCAGCAGCGCTGTTTCGCGTATCTCGGGTATCGTGACGGCGATTTGCCGGAAACGGAACGTGCCGCACGTGAAGTACTGGCCTTGCCGGTCTATCCGGAACTTAAGCGCGACCAGCAGGCCTACGTCGTCGAGGCGATCGCGGAATTCTTCCAGTAGCGCGGCCCTTTCCGCCGCGCTATATCATTCGCTCGCAACGCGACGGGTAGGTACCGAAGTGGCCAAACGGGGCGGACTGTAAATCCGCTGGCTTACGCCTTCGCTGGTTCGAATCCAGCCCTGCCCATTTTTTCCCATGCTTTTGAGACACCGCGCGCTGATCTCTTGCGCGGCGTTATGCGGCCTCGCGGTTGCCGGGCGCGCAGCATTCCTTCCATCAGGCGCCGAGCTTTTGCCCCTGAAGAATGGCGTCACTAATGTCGCGCTCGGTGACAACCGCTTGATGGTGATGCTCGCGCATCGCGAAAATTTCAACGCGCACTCCTACGAGACGGCCAGTTTCTACATCCAAACCACAGCTGCAGAGTCGGATCCGCAGCAATGGCAAATCATCGCGATCGAGACGAAGCGCGAGAACGAGCGGTGGATGAACGCGATTGATGTCTCCGGCGGCGCCGATTGCCAATTGCACACGTTTCGCCTCTTGATCGATTCGGCGTCGAAGTCGGTCTACCTCTTGTGCGCGGATCGCGCGCCCGGCAAATCCTATGCTGACGAAGAAGCGGTGACGTTCACGATTTATAAGCTCAGGTTTAACGCGAACGGCGACATCGGACCATCTGTAGCCTTCTTTCGCCAGTTGCGTTCAGATAAGGCGAAGAAGAAATACTGCGACGTCGATGAGGCGCTGAAGGCGGAGCTCGATCTCGCCGGCGCGATCGCGCCGAAGCAATAGCTAACTGGCGCGACGGCGTTTCGCGGTAAAGAAAATCGCAGCGCCAATTACATTCGTTGCCACGATCAGTGTGCTGACTTTCGCAGTGAACGATGATGTGCTCGTCACTTCGATAATCGGGAAAATCGAGAGGCAGACGTAGAGCGTCGTCATGAGCAGGCCGGAGGCGGCCGCAAGTCGCAACCACCATGGCGGGCGCGGCGTGATCGCGCGCAAACCGAAAAGCGGAATGGCAAACATCACGAGATACGTGAGCGCGTAGAAAATTCCTCCCGCATTAAAGAGCAGCTGGAACGCTTCCTGGTTGCCGACGCCGATCAGACTGAGAAGCCCGAGCGCGAGCGTAATGCCGCCGACGACGAGAATTGAATTCACCGGTGTTTTGCGGCGCGGGTGCAATCGGGTGAACCACTGCGGAAGCAAATGGTCCCAGCCTGCGACCATTGGGAGCCGACTTGTGCCGGTGAAGTTCACACTGGCCTGAGAGACGCGGAGAGTCATCAGCAGCACGAGCGCGATCGGGACGATGAGCGCGGCGATCCCAAAGGGCGCGAACCCGACGCTCAGCGTTTGCGGAATCGGTGCGATGAGATCGATCTGCTCATTGGGAATGAGCGCCAGCACGGAGCTCGTGCCGAAGATGAACATCAGAGCGATAGCTGGCGCTGCAAACATAACGGAGCGACCGATCGTGCGGACCGGGCTCCGACATTCACCGGCCAGAATCGCGACGTATTCAAATCCGCCAAGTGCGCCGAAACCGAGTTTCCCCAGAATGTTCAGGCTGAAGAGCGAGACGACCGGAATCGACGTGGCGAGCGGCGCATAATGTGGAAGCGTGTGCCGGGCGACGGCAACGAACGGCAGGACGATCAGTGCCGCGAAGATCATCAGCATGATTGCGCCGCCAGCGTTGTGGACCCATTTGCCCACGCTGAGGCCGACTACCGAAACGTAAACGAGCAACGCGACCACGCCGACACTGGCGAGCGTGATCACTAGTTTGTTCGACGCGATCCAGGCGCCGCGCGGCCCAAGCGCATAAGCAATGTTCGTCGCGAGCTGCAGGCCGGCTTCGGAGGTGTTGGTCATGGCGAAGAGCCAGAGATTCCAAGCGACGAGAAATCCGACTGCTTCATTGAATCCAAGCTTCGCCCACTGATACAAACCGCCTTCGAGCGGCATCAGGCGATTCAGGTAAATGACGACGATTGCTGATGGGAGGTAGAAGAGCGTGATCGCGAGGAGCCAAAAAATGACGTGCGATGGCCCGAGCTTGGCCGCCGCGCCGACCCACGACAGTCCGACGACGAAAAGAATCTGCGTGAGAATGAGGTCACGAAGGCCGAGCTCCTTGTGCAGGACCCGGCTGTGCAGCGTGACGTCATGCTCACTGGCGACGAAATCGGCTTCGCCGCAAGGCTCGCGCTCCTTCATGCAAGCGCGACGCTGAACAAATTATCTGCCGCTGTAAATGCTACCGGCGACGGCTGCGCGATTTAGACTTCCGGCTGCCGCCCGATTTTTTCGAGCTGCTCGGCTTGCGCGAGGAGCTCTTCTTCGCACTTGACCGACCGCCCGATTTGCTGCTGCCGCCACGCGATTTCGAACCGCCACGCGATTTCGACCCGCCGCGCGACTTTGCACTCGCGCGTCCGCTGCTACGTGACCCGCCCCGCTTGGACGACGCGCTCGAACCGCGGCTCTTCTTCGCGCTCGATTTGCGCGAGCCTCCGGATTTGCGGCTCGACTTCGAGCTGCCACCACGCGATTTCGATTTTGCGGAACCAGTCGATTTCTTTGCGCTGCTCGCTTTACGCGAAGAGCCCCGGCTCGATCCGCTGCCTTTTTTGCTCGATCGACCCGAACTGCCACCGCCTCCAGACGAGCTGCGCCCACCACCTCCGGACGACTTGGATCCTCCTCCGCCGCCGGAGCTTTGAGTCATCCGCTGCGCAGCGACCGCGCCAATCACGCCGCCAACGACGGCTCCGATTGGTCCAGCAACGCTGCCGATTACCGCGCCCGTAGCAGCCCCGGCCGCGGGTTTGGG
>JBJMWW010000104.1:0-11979 GCA_045809945.1 Chthoniobacterales bacterium | reverse complement strand
AGGCGAATTTCCTCGGCTGGAGCCACGACCGAAAGTCCTTCTTCTTCTCGACGAATACCCGCAATCCGAAGTTCTTCGACGTTTTCGAAATGCCGATCGCGGACCTGAAGCCGCAGCTGGTTTACCAGGACGACACAGGATTCGATTTTGCCGACATCTCGAACGACAAACGGTTTGTCGCGTTCAACAAGCCCGGCGCTTCGACCGCCGACTCGGACGTTTATCTCTACGACACGCAAACGCGCGAGATGAAGAACCTGACCGCGCACCAGGGCGATGTGGCCAACCAGCCGCAGGTGTTCGATCCGGCGTCGAAGTTTCTCTACTTCCTGTCCGATGACGGTGCCGAGTTCAAGTATCTCGCCCGCTTCGAACTCGCGAGTGGCAAACGCGAAGTGGTCGAGAAAGCGCCGTGGGACTTCTCTTACATCAACTTTTCGCGGAACGGAAAGTATCGCGTTGTTGCGACGAACGAAGACGCGCGAACGAAGATCAAGGTTACGGAAGAAGCGAGCGGCAAACCGGTTGAGCTGCCGCCGTTGCCCGACGGTGACATCAGTGGCGTAGACATTTCACCGAGCGAAACAAAGATGGCGTTCTATCACGACGCCTCGCGCTCGCCGGGGAATCTTTATCTCTACGATTTTGAAACGAGGAAATCGTCGCGCCTGACGAACAGCCTGAATCCCGAGATCAATCCGGAGGATCTGGTGGATGGGAAAGTCGTGCGCTACAAATCATTCGACGCGCTGGAGATTCCGGCAATTCTCTACCAGCCGCACGGAGCGAGCGCGCAAAGCAAAGTGCCTGCGCTCGTCATGGTGCACGGTGGGCCCGGCGGCCAGGCGCGCATGCCTTACAGTGGTTACCGCCAATATTTCGTGAATCACGGCTACGCGATTCTCGACGTGAACAACCGCGGCTCGAGCGGCTACGGCAAGACATTCTTCAAAGCGGACGATCAAAAGCACGGCCGCGAACCGCTCTGGGATTGCGTGGAGGCGAAGAAATATTTGCAGTCCGCGGGCTACGTCGTGCCGGAGAAGATCGGCATCATGGGCGGATCATACGGCGGTTACATGGTCCTCGCGGCGCTGACGTTCAAACCGGAGGAGTTCGCGGCCGGCGTGGATATCTTTGGCGTATCGAACTGGGTGCGGACGTTGCAAAGCATTCCGCCCTACTGGGAATCGGAGCGCAAATCGCTCTACGCGGAGATCGGCGATCCGAACACGCAAATGGAGATGTTGCGTGAGGTTTCTCCGCTCTTCCACGCGGACAAGATTACGAAGCCGCTCATGGTGCTGCAGGGCAAAAACGATCCGCGCGTGATCAAGCCGGAGTCGGATGAGATCGTCGATGCGATCAAGAAGAAGAACGGTGTGGTCGAATACGTCGTCTTCGACAACGAAGGCCACGGCTTCACGAAAAAGGAAAACGAGATCCGCGCCTACAAATCGATCCTCGATTTTCTCGACAAATATCTGAAGGGCAGAGCACCGGCCGCGGCCGCGCAATAGTGCGGCTCTGGACGGTTCATCCGCGTTACCTCGATGCGAAGGGACTGGTCGCGTTGTGGCGCGAAGGCCTGCTCGCGCAGAAAGTTCTCGCCGGCAAAACGCGCGGCTACACGCGTCATCCGCAACTCACGCGCTTTCGTTCACACGACGATCCCCTCGTTGCGATTGGCACGTATTTGTCGCACGTCGCCGACGAGGCCGATCGACGCGGCTACGATTTCGACCGCGATCGAATCGTCTGCGCGGAAGGTTGTGCGCGATTAACGGAGACGCGCGGCCAGTTGCTTTTCGAGTGGGCGCATTTGCAAGCGAAACTCCGTGTCCGCGCGAGCGATCTTTGCCGGAAAAACGGTGGTGTCGATTGCCCGAAGGCACACCCGCTCTTCCGGATCGTTCGCGGCAGCGTGCGTCAATGGGAGCGCGCCGCACGCCGAGCTCAACGGCTCACCACTGAACGTGCGTGCCCGTCCGCTCACCAGGTCCGTTAAATTCGAGCGTAAGTGTCGCGTGATCCAGCATGTGCGGCTTCGCTTTCCATTGCAGCAACGTCACCGCGGCAGCGTCATCAAGAATCTTGACACCGGTGCTCTTCACGATTTTGACCTCGGTAATGGCGCCGGTCTGCGGATTGATCGTTATGCGGTAGGTGCCAACACCTGTCTTGTGCATTGCGTACGCTTTGTCCGGATAGTTCACGTGATAACAGCGGTCGAAGTACTTCGCATACTCCGGGGTGCGTAGCGGCTCCTTCTCAACATAGCGTTCAGCGTCGATGCCCCATGCGGGGACCATGCTGAGGGAGAGGAAGACCAGACCGAGTAGGCGACATTTCACCGGTGGACGATACTAAGTCTGCCGCAGCGGCGGCAACGCTATTCGACGTCAGGGCTCGGGCGCTTCGCCACGACCGCCGGGCGACCACCCGTGCTTTCGCCAGAAGTCGCGCAGAGCGGTTGGGCTGCCGCGGAAAATATTACGCTCGGCTCGCGAGACGTTCGCGACGCTCACTGGATAAGTTGAACGCGGTCGCAGATCGCACTTGCCGTCGCCGGTATACTGCCACATCGACCATTCGTCCCACGGCGGCATGCTGCCAGGTTGGTAGTGGTAGTTCGCAATCCAGAGCCAGCACTGAGACAGCGCGGAGCGTTGTGCCGGTGTTGCGCTCTTCATAAGAGCACGCAGCCGGTATTCGCCGGAGTAAAGCCCTGGATGAATCCCGGTCCGCTCGCGAACACGCTCGGCAAACGCAACCGCTTGATCGACGCGCATCGTTCCACCGGGATAGTGACCGTTCTTTTCAAAGTCGAGCACGAGCAGCACCTGGTCGGGACGGCCGCCGGAAACGGCGCCACGCCAGGCGCTCGCGACTGTGTTGAGAAAGAAATCGGCCTGAGCCGTAGGATTCGTCGCATCGGCATAATGATACGCACCCCAGAGCAAGCCGGCGTTCGTTGCCGCGATCTGGCGCCCAAAATATTTGTCGTCGCGAACATTTCGCGGATAGCTCGATTCATGGATGACACCGACCACTCCTTGCTGGGCCATTCGTTCGAAATCAGGCCGCATCAAATCGTAGTGTGACATGTTCACGACGCTGTTGCTGCCTTGTGCGAACAAGCCAGAAACTGAGACGAAAACCGCAGCCAGCGTGAGACAGACCAGCCGCATTATTCGGACGCGTAACATTCGACGTACTTAATTCCGGAGCCGGTGTTGAAGATCACGATACTTTCCTGGCGAGAGATTTGTTTTGTCTGAATCAACTCAGGCAAAGCAGCAAAGCACGCGGCGCTCTCCGGCGCGACAAACAATCCTTCCGCAGCGCCGACTTCGCGCGCGACGCGCAGCATGTCGTCATCGTTTACCGCGATCGCTGTGCCGCCTGAACCGCGCAGAATTCTTAGCATCAGAAAATCGCCGACAGCTTTCGGCACTCGCAATCCCGACGCGCAGGTGTGGGCGTTTGGAAATTCCTCCGCGGTCGGTGTTCCGTCGTGAAAGGCGCGGACGATTGGCGCGCAACCGGCGGCTTGGACCGAGATCATGCGCGGGCGTTTCGTACCGATCCAACCGAGCGCTTCCATTTCATCGAACGCTTTCCACATGCCGACCAGACCTGTGCCGCCGCCAGTCGGATAGACGATCACATCCGGCAGGGTCCAGCCGAATTGCTCCGCGAGCTCGTAACCGAGGGTCTTCTTGCCCTCGAGGCGATACGGCTCTTTTAAAGTCGACACGTCAAACCAGCCTTCGTCTGTTTTGCGCCGCGCGATTTCCGCACCGCAATCTGTAATGAGTCCGTCGATCAACGTGACGTGTGCTCCAGTTTCGCGGCATTCGACGATGTTCGCGCGCGGCGTGTCGCGCGGCATGAAAATGTGCGCTTCGAGACCTGCTCGAGCAGCGTAGGCTGCGAGTGCACCGCCCGCGTTTCCGGCGCTGGGGACGGCGAGTTTCGTCGCGCCAAGATGTTTCGCCATCGACACGGCAACGGACATTCCGCGCGCTTTGAAACTTTGCGTCGGATTAAGCGACTCGTCTTTGATCCATAGATTCGTAAGACCGAGATGTTCGCCGAATCGTTTCGCGCCGAGCAGCGGCGTCCCGCCTTCCCCGAGTGAGATCGGATCGACGTCGCGCGGCAGCGGCAGCACTTCGCGGTAACGCCAGAGTGAGTACTCGGCGCGCTGCGGGAGCGTTTCTCGCGTCAAGGCACGCGATGCCAATGCAAGATCGTACTGGGCGAGCAGCGGCTTGCCGCATTTCGTGCACAAATTTTGAAGACGCGAAGCATCGTGCGTTTCGCCGCACGCGGAACAGATGAGCTGCGTCATGAACATCGCGGCAATGGAGCGCAACTCGCGTCCTCAGGAAAACGTTTTGCGGCGGAGGATCGCCGCCTCTACAACAGCGCGATGGCTAATCGCCGAGCGTGGTACAATCCGTCGCTGACCACGCGCATCATGGTTGGCCTTGTCGTCGGCGTGCTGATCGGCTGGCTGCGGCCGGAGTGGGGGAACGCGATCTATTTCCTGCGCGACATTTTCCTCAACCTGATCAAATCGATCATCGGTCCGCTGGTTTTCTCGACACTCGTCGTCGGCATCGCGGGCGGCGGCGAGTTGCGAAAGGTCGGGCGCATGGGCGTGAAGGCGCTGGTTTACTTCGAGGTAATCACCACCGCCGCGCTCTTCCTCGGGCTCGCTGTTGTCAACGTGATGAAACCCGGCGTCGGCGTTTCGTTCGTGACCGGCGGCACGGATGCGGTGCAGAAGATCGGCGAGGCGCACCCGCGAACACTGATCGAGACGATCGTGCATGTCTTTCCCGCGAGCGTGGTCGACTCACTCGTTCGCGGCGACATTCTGCAAATCGTCGCGTTCGCGGTGCTCTTTGCGATGGCGATTTCGGCAATCGGCGAACGGGGGCGGCCGATGCTCGTTGCGATGGAAAGCCTTTCGCAGGTCATGTTCAAACTGACGAACTACGTGATGCTCTTCGCGCCTTTTGGCGTCGCCGGCGCGATGGCGCACACGATTGGCAGCCAGGGTCCGGGCGTGTTGATCAGCCTCGGCCATCTGATCGTTGCCTACTACCTCGCGATCGTTCTTTTTGTCGTGATCGTCTTCGGAGCGGTGTGCGCGATCGCACGCGTGCCAGTGCGACAATTTGTACGTGCGATTCGCGAACCGGCGACGATCGCGTTCGCCACGACAAGCAGCGAATCGGCGATGCCAAAAGCGATGCAGGCGCTTGAGCGTCTCGGTGTGCCGAAGCGGATTGTCGGTTTCGTCATGCCGACTGGCTATTCGTTCAATCTCGATGGCTCAATGATCTTTCTCGGACTGACGTCCGTTTTCATTGCGCAGGCGGCCGAGCCAATGACGGGACAGCATTTCGGTTTCGCGCAGCAGCTCACGACGATGTTCACCTTCATGCTGACATCGAAGGGCCTCGCCGGTGTGCCACGTTCGTCGATCCTTGTGCTGCTCGCGACCTTGAGCGGAATTCTGCCGGCGGAGATTGTCGCGACAGGGGTCGCGATCCTTCTCGGCATCGACACAATCATGGACATGGGCCGTTCCTCTATGAACCTGATCGGCAACTGCCTCGCGACCGTGGTGATTGCACGGTGGGAAGGGGAGTTCGACGATGAGCACGCGCGGGTTTTCGGCACGCCGGCAGAAGCGCAGCTCGATCTGCAGCGCGGCGATGTAGCAGCAGCCGAAGCGGTAGAACAGGACTAGCTATTCGTCGGTGTCTGCGGCCGACGGCGTCGCTTTCGACCGAATTTCTGGCGCTACCTGCCGATGGCTGCTGCGGTAATGCATTGTTGCGAGACCAAGTGCGAATGCGATGAGAACAAAGATCAGCGCCTTCTTTTCTTCAGAAGTCAGGACGAACGAGACCCGCATCACGAGAACGCCTCGTGCGAACGGCCGTCACTGATCATCTGGAGCAAGTTGACCTGGCTGAGCAGCGTTGCCGCGTTGAGTGCGCGGGCGAACGTGTAAGGAATGATAACGGCGCCGAATATTGTGGTCATAGAAGCGCGCCTTCGAGTCTGCGGTGATCAGATCGTTGTAGACATAAAGCGGCACATCGTCGTAGCGATAAATCGCGCCGTTTCGGAATTCGACCTCCAGGGTGTGCAATCGCTTGCTGTAACCAATTGTCGCGATCACGGACGATTCGACCGGCTTTCGCGGGATATGCGAGACAATCGCGTCTTGCTGCGCGAAAGCGACGGTAGCTAATCCGATCAGAAACAAGACGCAAACACCCTTCATCGCTCCGGGTGACTATTACCCCGACCGGCTGGCCGAGGTCGAGCGCAGAACTACGCGGCTGCCCGGGTGAGGAGGGCGTTGAGGTCCTCCAGGTTCACCGGTTTGGTCAGCATCGCAACGGCACCGATGTCGGTGAGATTCTGCTGCGGCCCGCCAGAAACGAGGACGACGCGCGCATTTGCGTCGCGGGCCAGGATGTTTCGGCACGCCGTCGCGCCGTTCAGTCGGGGCATATTGTAATCGAGCAGAACCACATCGGGGTGATGGCGCTGATAAGCTTGGATCGCTTCAACGCCGGAACCGACGACCTCAACTACTTCATGATTACAGGCGCGAACGAGTTCGGCAATAGTCGTGCCAACCCCTTTTTGGTCATCGGCTACGAGCACGCGCATGGCGGGTTTTGCAGAAGATTTCATGCCAAACGCAGAAACTTTTCGCTCGCAAGTCTGTAGACGTAACCTCCGTCACCCACCGTCTGATTGAGTCACCGGCCGAGCGGCGTTGTTACATCCGTTCCGGCGGGCGGCGTGAATTCGAACATCGACGGCGGTATCGCCGCGCGACTTTCGTTGGAGTAGTTCGTCGTAATTCGATCGCCGTTCGGCTGCAGCATTTCGGTGCGCTCGACCTGTAGCTCGCTGTTCATGTGAATCGTGAACGTCTGAAGAAAGCGTTTCATCGAAGGGTTTTTCGGAGCGAGTTGCACCGCGTAGCTGTTCCCCTCATGCGTGCCGGTGATGTGATAGAGGTTCTCGACGTTTTCGAGATTCATGCTCGCGGTGATCGCGGCGATGGCCGCATCGAGCGGTGAACGGTGGCCTAACGAATAGTGCTCGGCCGATTTGAAATTGGGGTAATAAATCCAGAGCTGTTGTCCATCGCTCACCGTCACGCTCGGCGAAGTGCCGCGCGCTTCGCGTCGGAACTTGTTGGGCGACTGAAACCAGACCTTGCCCGAGCTGACGATCGGCTTGTTCAGCATGTGAACGTTCTTTGTTTCCTGAAAATCAGCCTGGATCTGTGAAGCAGCAGCGCGTTTTTCACGGATCCGTCCAAGCAATCCTTTTATGTCGGCCGACGAGAGCTGCTGCGCGATCGCGCCGGACACGAGCAGCATGCTCGCAAGAAATGTCAGCAGGGCTCTACGCATGTTCGGGTTCTTGGACGCGTGACTGCAAAGATTCTTCGCGCCAGCTCTTCGGTTCAGCCGCAGCGGCCGCCGGCAGCGTAAAGAATATGGTCGCGGCGAGGCTCCAAAATAATCCGATCGCACATGCATAGCCCAAACCGGCGAGCGTCGGATTATTCGCCGCGCCGAGCGATCCAAAACCGCAGATGGCGGTGAGCGCCGCGAGAATCACCGGTTTGACGACGCCAGCGACATCGTGATCGAGCCGCCGCGCGCGCTGCCAAACTAGCAGCACATAGATGCCGTAGTCGACGCCGATCGCGAGCACGAGCCGGAAAGCGAGGACGTTGAGCAAGTTCAGCGGAAGTGCGAGCAGCTTCATCGTCGCAATCATCGCACCTACCGACATGGCGAGGGTCGCGAGCTGAATGAGCCACAAGCGGCGGTCGCGATAGAGCACCGCCAGCAATGTGGCGTCGAACACTGCCATGAGTGCGCTGATCACGATTAACTGGTGACGCGACCACGGCACGAGATCCGTCAGCGTGAAACTCCACCCGCTCAGTATCATCGGCACACCGGCGACTGGAAGGTCACGGCTGATCATTCGTTTTTGCGCCTGCGTTTCGATCGCATGATTCGTCGTGACGAAGCCCGCGGTGAGGAGTGGATCGTGAGCGAAATAACGTTCCACCAGAAACCACCAGCTCGATGATTCCGGCAAGAGCGTCCGCCAATCTGGCAACCGCACCGAAAGGTAGGCTGCGCCCTGCAGCTCATCGAGCAGAGCAAAGGCGGGGTTGAACGTGTCGCGGCTAAAGCCTTCCGCCTGGATTGAGCCTTCGAGCGCGTTCCGGACGTCGGGAATATTGAGCTGGCCAAGACGCTCGCGATTCTGGCGTTCGCGGGCCGGCGACATGGCGAGGGCAGCGGGCGTTGAGAACCCCTTGATCGCGTGCTTGTCCTGCAGTTCCTGCCAGTGCGCCGCAACGCGCTGCCACGCGTCGTGCAATTGTTGCGCGTTCTGCGCCCGAATTATTCCGACGACCGGCTCCCACCGCGTCGGCATTTTTTGCATGATCGTTTTCAGCGCGTAGCCGGCATTGCTCCGCTTCGGTTCCATTGAGCTCGTGCTCACGTCGAAGATCAGCGATGGCCTGGGAAGGACCGCGAGCGCGCTGAGCGCGAGCAGAATTGGAGTCGCGATCCAGAGCATCGGCGCCGGGCGCGCAACGGTCCAGCGGACGTAGCGCTTCACGGCATCGAACAAAATATCGCGACGCGGCGGCCGCGCGTTGCGCGGCAAAAACAGAAAGAATACCGAAAGCATGAAGATCGCTGCAAAGGCGATGCCAAGCGCAATCAGTACGCCGAGTTGCGTGAAACCGGCCGAGCCGGCAAGGAGCAACGCGAGAAAACCGACGGCGGTGGTGAGAGCGCCGAAGAAAACTGCGCGCCCGAGATTCCGAACCGAGGTAGCAACAGCGCTGGTATGATCTTCGCCGTCGTCGCGCGCTTGCTGGTAACGGCCGAAAACCAGGATCGCGAAGTCGACTCCCAGTCCGATCAGGATCGCGCAGAAGCCGACCGTGACCATGTTGAGCTCGCCGAAGATCAGCAGCCCACAGGCAAGCGCGATCAAACAGCACAACAGCAGTGACACGCCCATTCCGAGCAGCGGTATCCAGCGTCGAAAGCCAAAATAAAAAACTGCGCTCACAAGAAACATGGAGCCCAACAGGGTTATGACGATGTCGTGCCGCATACTCAGCGAAATCTCTCCGACGTAGGCTGAGCGACCGGTGACGAGCACTTGCAGAGGACCGCCGTCCCAGCCTTGCGTTGCAATGTTTCGGAACGCGTTCACATCGCGCATCAGTTTTTGGCAGTCGAAGGCGCTGATGCCTGGTTGATTGGTTACGAGAAGGAAAACGCGCATCGTCCGATCCGGCGAGGTGAGCGGCTGGTCTTCGTCCATCGCGGCGTTACTTGCGAAAGGCTTGAGCGCCGGCGTGATGATGCCGAGCGGATCGAATCCGAGTTCCATCTGCGCGCGCGGCGAACCGGCTTCCACCTGCTCACGGAGTCGGTGGAGACGCTCGCGAATTTTGTCTGGCTGCAGTGTGGCGATGGTCTCGTCGAATGCCTTGGGTTCGAGATTCAGCACAAGCGGCAACGCGATTGCCTGCAGGTCCCGCATTCCGTCCGGTGTCTCCATCGGCGACGACGCGAGCAGCCGTTTGCACCACGGCTGTTCACGCAAGCGTTGCGCGAATTGCGGCGCGAATTCTTCGAGTTTATCGACGTCAGCGGGTTCGCATACGAGCGCGAAGGTTAACTCCCGCACTTGCGCAAAATCGCGATTGTAAATTTTGAGCCCTTCGACCGATTCAAAGCCGCTCGGGAGGAGGTTTAGCACCTCCGTATCGAGGCGCATTCGCGTGATCAGGACCGCGACGGATCCTGCGCAAATCACCGCGACTGCCAGCCAGACGAGCGCACGTCGTTGCGTGACGAGTCGCGCGATCAGCGAAGAGAACTGCATGTGCGCCGCGATGCTCGCGCCGGAGCGCGGCACGGTCAAAAGTGGAAGGTGAAGGTTTCGCCCGCGGCTGTGTGGCGGACAGTCGTTTGACCGGCGGATTTCATCAGCACGTCGCGCAATTGCACCCAGCCACGCAGATGTACCGGCGATTGCGCAGGCGGTCCCGACCAGCTTCCGCGCGCGAGCGGACCGGAAACGCGGACGAAATTCGAATCCTGTCGAACCTCGAGCAGCGTTACGCCCGGCCCCTTCGTAAACGTGAGTTCAAAATCGCCCCGATTCGAAAAACGGACGAGCACTTCGCCGATCAACGTCGTCTTGCGCCCGTGATAGAGGAGTTGACCACTGCGCGCGGTCCAATCGGTCGCGGGCGACGCGAACTGATGAATTGCGCAACTGGTCAGACAGAAAGCCAGTACGATCGAAGCTGCGCCGCGAATCACGTGAGCATCTCCGCTGGTTCGGCCAGCCCGGAGGCTTGCTGCCTGTCCGGGATGAATGTTCGGCGCGGACAAATCGCGATCCATTTCTGAAGCCGGACGAGCAGGTAGAAAACTTCCATTCGCCAGCGGATTGCGAAACCTGTGCCGACGTTGCCGGCGAGGACGGCGTTCACAGCAGCCGGAATCTGTAGCACCGGCGCCGGATTAAGGAACACCTCCATGAACTCCTTCGTATACCACGCGTTCACGAACCGCAGATAAACGTCCATCGCTCGATTTATTAATCGCTCGTAGCGACGGAAAAGGCGGCGCTGTTTTTTGGGATCGTCGAGCACGACGTTAAGCACATCGGCGCATTGCTCCCCCGCGAGCACGGCGAGGAAAACGCCGCTGCTGAATACCGGATCGATAAAACCCGCCGCGTCGCCCGCGAGCATCCAGCGAGCACCGGTCATCGGATTGTTTCGATACGAAAAATCAGCCGCGACGTGCACCGGCGAGACGCGTTCCGCTTCAGTCATGCGGCCGGCGATGGTTGGTTGCTCGGCTAATGCCTGCTCAAGAAAATCTTCCGGGCTGAGCCGCGAGCTTTTGTAAACCGCGCCGTCGAGCACGACGCCGATGCTCATTCGCGTCGGCGTGAGCGGGATCATCCAAAACCATCGGTCCACTGCGCGCACCATGCGGGTTAGCGTGCCGTCCCGAGCCGGCTCGCGATGAACGTTTTCGTAATGCGCGAAGATCGAGACCTTTTTCAGGTGTTCGTAGCTGTGCTTGAGCTTGAACTTGTTCGCGAGCAGCGAATTCTTCCCCGTCGCATCGATGACGTAACGGGCGCGGATTTCTCCGCCGGAAGTCTGAAGCGTCGCTTCCTCGGCATCGAATTCGATACTGTTGACGGCGGTCTGCTCACGCACTTCGGCGCCGCTTTCACGCGCGTGGTCGAGCAGCACCTGGTCGAACTCGGCGCGACGCACTTGATAGGAGCGATCGGTTTGTGAGCGGAAGCCGTCCTCGAAATAGAACTTCACGCTTTCATCCGAACAGGCGCCGCACATTTCGCCGCCGAATTTTTCGATAAAGCCGGCGCGCAGAAATTTCTCATGCAGGCCGAGACGCGTGAACGCCTTCATGCTGAAGGGCAGGAGCGATTCGCCAATGTGAAAGCGCGGGAACTTGTCGCGCTCGAGTACGATGACGCGCCGCCGCTCGCGGGCGAGCAGCGTTGCTGCCGTGCTGCCGGCCGGCCCACCGCCAATAATGGCAACGTCGTATCTCTCCGCCATGACGGCGGCACATTAGCAAATCATGTGGGTTTGGGTAGCGTCGCCGCGATGAAGTTGATCGATCGCTACGTCGGCAGACAGCTGCTCGTGAACGTGCTGATGGCGATTGCGGTGCTCAGCCTCGTCCTCGTCGTCGGCAACATTTTTCGCAAGCTCCTCCCGCTGCTCGTGAATCACGACGTGCCGGTGGAATACCTCATCACCTTCATTGCTTACGTCCTGCCGTTCTCCCTCATCTTCACCATTCCGTGGGGACTGCT
>JBJMWW010000103.1:0-6810 GCA_045809945.1 Chthoniobacterales bacterium | reverse complement strand
TGGGCGGATGAATGGCCGGGGCAATCTGGTCCATGCTTTTCCGTTACGAGACGGGCGGTCAATTTTGGACGCTTCCGCCGCATAGCCAAACGAATTTTTCCGAAACCGCTGTCATCCCGAACGCAGTGAGGGACCTCACAGGCGTCGGCAATGACTGGATGAACACGAACACGATACGCGCACGAACGTCTGTCGGATTCCTCGCCGCGATCGAACAGGCGCTGTCATCCCGAACGCAGTGAGGAACCTCACAGATGTTCGCTACGATCCGATGAACACTACGCGCGCACGAACGTTGGTGAGGTCCCTCGCTTCCCTCGGGATGACCGACCGAGTGCCGCTTGCGCTGGGATTCAGCGCGCCGTTAATTCCCCTCATGTTTGGAGTCGCTACTTCCGATGACTACAAACCAGTCACCTGGATGGGCCGGCTTCCGGTCGACGTGACGACGATTCTCGTCGCCACACACGTTGCGGTGGCGGTCGCGGGTTGCGTGCTGTTCGCTACGGGATTCGCGGCAATTCTGAATCTCCTGATTTTTGACAGCGCGCGCATTTTTTACGGCGCGCAGCTTTGGCGGCTTGCGACCTACGCTTTCGTCCATCCGCCCGGCAGCCTCCTTTGGTTCGCAATCGAGATGTACATGCTCTTCGTCTTCGGACGCGAAGTGGAACGCTACATCGGCCAGCGGCCTTTCATTGTTCTTTACGGGCTGCTGCTCTTCGTTCCGGTGGCGATTTTGACCTTCTGGGGCTTGTGGCAACGGACCGGCCTGGGTGGATCGCCCGCGCTGCACTTCGGCATTTTCATCGCGTTCGCCGCGATTTATCCGAACGCGGAAATGTTCCTTCGCATCACAGCGAAATGGACGGCTTTGATTCTGGCGGGAATTTACACGCTCCAGTTGCTCGCCTATCACGCCTGGTCCGATCTGGTCGTGGTCTGGAGCAGCATGGCAGCGGCCTGGATTTTTATCCGCGCCCGCGGCGTCGGTCCGGAGCTAATGTGGTGGAGCAACTTCAAAGCTGCCCTGCAGCCGAAACCGAAATTTCACGTCGTCCCAAAACCGTCGTCCCGACGAGTGGTCGAGCCCGATGACGTTTACAGCTCGATCGATCCGATTCTCGACAAGATCGCGAAATCCGGAATCAATAGTCTCACTGCTTCGGAGCGACGCGCGCTCGATCGCGCCCGCAGCCGCCTCCTGAACGAATCGAAGTGAGCGCCGCTGCCGGCGGCGAGGTTGAAGTCAGTGTCATCATTCCGGCGTGGCACGACGCGAAAAATCTCGCCGTGCTTATGCCGCAGCTTGCCCGCATCAGCGGCATCGTTGACCTCATCGTCTGCGATGCGTCGGATGAAGCCGAAGCGCTGAACCTGACCCAGCAATTCGGCACGATGTTCGTCCGTTGCACCGCTCGAAATCGCGGGCCGCAGATGAATGCGGGGGTCATATTCGCAAGCGCGAACGTGCTGCTGTTCCATCCGCCAGACATTCTGCTCGGGCCGGAACACATGAAGGCGCTGCAGAACGCGATGGGAAACCCGGAGGTAATCGGTGGCGCGTTTCACACCCTCTTTGGAATGATGTCGCTCGATCCGGGCAAACAATCGATTTTCGTCCGGCGCGAAGCTTTCTTTCAGCTCGGTGGGTTTACCAAGGTGCCGTTTATCGAAGACATCGATTTCCTGCGGCGACTTCGGCGCCTGGGCAAAACCGTTTTGCTCGATCCGCCGATACGAAAGGAAGACAGAGATATTCGACCCGAGGTGCGAAAGATGAACCGCAAGGCCGCGCTCTTCGCCCTGCTTTACAAATTCGGCGCCACGCCGGAACGATTGCAGCGCCGGTATGATCGTACTCGCAGCGACGACTCACTCGAGCAGGAGCGCGCCGGAACGTAAAATTTCCGCGAATTCCTCCGCGGTCGCGGCATTGAGCAGCGCATCGCGGCGCTCCTTCGGCTTCACGATTCGCGCAATCGTGCCGACGCAGACGAGGTAATCCGTAACCATTCGTTGCGGAACACCAATCAGAAAAATGAGGTGCACCGCTGCATCCGGTCCGCCGAATTTCACTCCCGCCTTGCTGCGACCTATGCCCAGCACGATTTCGTCGACCAGATCAGTGCGCGCGTGCGGAAACGCCACGCCATCGCCGGTGTTCGTCGAGCTGCGTGACTCGCGTTCCATCACGGCATCGGCAAACGCGTAGTAATCTTCGACCCGCTTTGCCGCGCCTAATTGCTGGACCACTTCGATCACGGCGTCGTTTTGCGCCGAAGCGCGCATATCGAGCACGATCTGCTCGGGTCGGAAAATTTCGTGAAATGAAATGGCCATTATTTCTCCTGCGTCTGCTCACTCTCGCGGTGCGCCAGCGCCAGAATCAAATCCGTTTTCGAGACCGTCCCAATCAGCTCCGCCGATTCGGCATCCGCCACCACCGGCAACCGCTCACCTTCATGTTCGGAAAATCGCTGGAGCGCATCGCGAATCGACGTTTTGCGATCGATTGTCGGAAAATCGAAGCGCATCACGTCACGCGCGATGACGAGATCGGCCAGGGCCGGATCGTTCAGATACGCTTTAATGTCGTGCAGTGAGATCGCTCCTTTGAACTGCCGCGCCGGATCGACCACGTAAAGATAATTGAAGCGATGGGTGATGAAGTCCTGCCCGATTTCGCGGAAGCGCGCGGTCTCGAGGACAGCGAGCGGATCCGGTTTGAGTAAATCGGCGACCCGAACATGTGCGAGTCGATCGTCAAAGAGCGAGGCGCCTTTCCGTTTTAGTGATTCGCTGTAAATCGAGCGCCGTTCGATGCTGATCGAGATGTAATAGGCAACAACCGACGCGAGCATGAGCGGCAGGATGATCTGGTAGTCGAGGCTGAGCTCGAAAATCATCAGCATGGCCATCACCGGTGCATGGGTTGTCGCGGCCAGAAAGGCGCCCATGCCGACGAGCGCGAACACCGCCGGATCGCTTGTCACTGACGCGCCGAGGAGATAGCGGGCCAGCGTTCCGAACAAAAATCCGGAGCTCGCACCGATCAGGAGGGTCGGGGTGAAAACACCGCCGACAGCACCTGAGCCGAAGGTCGCAACGGTCGCGATCAATTTACAGGCGAGGATCATGGCGAGCGCGGGCCAGAACCATTCGGCGTGCAGAATGTTCGTGATCGAGCTGTAGCCATTGCCAGCAACGTTGGGCGAGAAAATGGCGAGCGCGCCGACGATCAGGCCGCCGATTGTCATTCGCGCATAAACTGGAACTCCGAGTTTCAAGAACCAGCGTTCCGAGGCGCGAAGTAATCGTAGAAACCACGGCGCCGCGAGTCCGAGCAGCAGGCCAAGCACGACGTGGGGCAGAATTTCCCAATCAGAACGCAGTTCGAAAGCGCTGGCGTAGAGCGGCTCTTTGCCGATGAACCGTTGCATCGTCAGCGTCGCGATCACCGACGCGAAGACAAGCGGCCCGAAGATTTGCATTTCCATCGAGCCGAGCACGATGTCGGCAACGAAAAGCGCTCCGCCGATCGGCGCGTTGTAGGCCGAGGCGATGCCAGCGGCCGCGCCGCATGCGACGAGCAAACGACGCCGCGGACGGGACCAGTTCTGCCAGCGTGCGAGCAGCGACGAGCAAAGCGATGACAATTGGACGAGCGGACCTTCGCGGCCGATCGACGCGCCCGACGCGATGCTGAACATGGCCGAGGCGCATTTCATCAGGCTCGAGCGCAACGCGATCAAGCCTTCACCAACCACGACCGCTTCCATGTAATCGGTTGTGTATTTCGAGCGGCGAAAACGCGTGCCGGCGTAGAGGATTGCGCCGGCGATCAACCCGCCGATCGCCGGCGTAATGAGACGTCGCCAATACGGCAGCGCCGCGAATGTGCTCGCGTAGTCGCCGATTCGTTGCGTGAACAACCAGTGGACGAATCCGGTCAGCTCGCGAAAACCGAACGACGCGACAGCCCCGAGAAATCCGATCAGTCCGGCCCAGCAAAGCGTGACTTGCAGCTCGCTTGGCCGGATGACTTCCGCAATCCAGACGCGCAGCTTGAGGCCGCGCACGATTTTCTGCAGCCGTGGATCGGTCGCCGTGTTCCCTGTTTCCATCGCTAACGCAAGATTGTCTCGCCACTCGACATGCGTGCATAATGTGATCGATGCCACCGGCTGAACTGTCCAGCCCTACCACGCCGCCGCCCGGCCATCTCGGTGCGGTCGACCCAACGGCCACCCACGACTCGACCTACGTCAATGCGATGGCGCATTTCTATCGCGGTGAAATGGGGCGCATCATGGTCTGGCGGCAGCGGCTCGACATCACGACCAACTGGGCCATCACTTCGAGCACGGCGATCATCACGATCGCGTTTTCGAATCGCGAAGTGCCGCACATCATCTTCTTTTTTAACGTCGCCATCGTCTGGGCGATGCTCTGGATCGAAGCGCGTCGCTACCGCTTTTACGATGCGTTTCGCGCGCGCGTCCGCATGCTCGAAGCACATTTTCTTGTCCCGATCGTGAGCGAAAATGAACACCTCCTGCAGGGCGAGTGGCGCCGGCTCGTCTCGGAAGATCTGATTCTGCCGTCGTTCAAAATCAGCAAACTCGAAGCGATCGGTCGCCGCCTGAAGCGCAACTACGTTTTCATCTTCATCCTCATCATGGTCGCGTGGGTGACGAAGATTTTTCTGCACGCACCGATGGCGATGGATGGACCATTGTCGTTTTATCGCGCGCTGCGAGTGGGGCAAATTCCAGCCTGGCTGGTCGCCTTCATTTTCGCCAGCACGCTCGCCCTCGTCATCGGGATCACGATTTACGTGAGCAAGAAAACGACCGGCGAAATCGCGGAGTTCGGAGCGAATCGTTCCTTGTGGCGGATTTGAAAGAGGAGTTCGCGCGGCTCTGCCAGATCGTGGCGCAACTGCGGGCGCCGGGCGGCTGCCCATGGGATCGGGAGCAAACGCACGACTCGCTCGCGCCGAAGTTGCTCGAAGAAGCGTACGAAGTGGTTCATGCGATTCGCGAGAACGACGAAGCGAATCTGCGCGAAGAACTCGGTGACGTTCTGCTGCTCGTCGTGATGCAGGCGGAGATCGCGCGCGAAGCGGGTCGGTTTTCGATCGGCGAGATCCTTCACGAGGTGACGGAGAAATTGATTCGTCGTCATCCGCACGTGTTTGGCGACAGCGAGGTCAGCGAAAGCGAAGGCGTCGTGCGCCAGTGGGAAGCGATCAAGCACGGTGAAAAAACAAGAAAGCATTACCTCGAAGGCGTGGCTGCCGCACTGCCGGCATTAATGCGGGCTGAGAAAATCCAGAAGAAAGCGGCCCGCGTTCATTTCGATTGGAACAACGTTGCCGACGTGATCGCAAAAGTGGACGAAGAGCTGGGCGAAGCGAAAGCCGCCGTCGAGTCAGGCCACCGCGAGCAGATCACCGATGAAATCGGTGACCTTCTCTTTGCCGTGACGAATCTGGCGCGGAAATGCGACCTCGATGCCGAGTCGACGCTGCGAAGCGCGACCGACAAGTTCGTTACGCGGTTCAACGAGCTGGAAGACCGCGTGCGTGCGAGCGGGAAACAGCTCGGGGATTTGCCGCTCGAGCAGCTGGACGAGATCTGGAACGCGATCAAAGCCGATCGCTGACGCGCGTTTACAAAGCGTCGACTTCGGCCATATTCCCCGCCCGCCGATGAACATTGTCATCAACATTTTGCTCGTCGTCTACGTGCTGATCGCCTTGATCATGATCCTCGTGATCCTGATGCAGCGGCCTAAGAGCGAAGGGCTGGGCGCGGCGTTCGGTGGCGGCGTCACCGAAAATATTTTCGGCGCGCAGACGACAAACGTGCTCGTGAAGTTTACCGGCTGGCTCGCCGGCATCTTCTTCGTTCTAACTTTCGTCCTTTCGATCCTCTACGCCCATCAAACGATCAACCAGAGCGCTCTGCGCAGCGAGCTGATGAAAAACCTGCCGCCGCCCGCGGCCTCGGCATCACCGGGAGCATCTGCTTCGGTCGCGCCGGGAGCTCCGGCGTCCCCGGCCGCCTCCGCTGGCGCAAGTGCCAGCGGTGCACCGTCGAATCAGCCGGCCGCCCCAATGGCGCAACCCAGTCCTTCGTCGGCAGTGGGGCCTCCGGGCACAGTGACGAATCCGGCACCGCCTGGAGCAGGTCCAACCCAATCAGTCAGACCGTCCGACATGGCGGTGGGCGCGGTGCCGGCTGGAACTCAGGCACCGCAGGGTTCGCAACCGCCACCACCAAAGAAGCCGTAGTAGATCGCGCGCCGAATCAGGCGTGCAGATGTCGAATGTCTACCGCGGCTACAGCGTAGACGGCATCCTCCGCGATGTTCGTCGCGTGATCGCCCACCCGCTCGAGACAGCGCGCGATCAGCATCAGATTCAAATACCCGCGCAACTGATCGGGATCCTCCGCCATTTTTTCGGTCAGGATACTGCCCGCTTCTGAATTCATTTCGTCGAGGATTTTGTCCCGTGGCCCGATCTCGCGCGCAAGATCCGCATCTTCGCGCATGTAGGCGTCCACGCTGTCGCGCAGCATATCGAGCGCGTGCGTGTACATTGGCTCGATCAACAGCATCTGCGGTAACGGCGGGTGCGCGTTCAGCTTGCGCGCGCGACGCCCGATCGTCACCGCCTGGTCGGCCATCCGCTCAAGATTCGAATTCAATTTGATCGCTGAGACGACGCGGCGCAGATCGGACGCGACTGGCTGGAACCGCAGCAGCACGTCGATCCCCTGCTGATCGATCTGCTTCTCA
>JBJMWW010000102.1:0-4182 GCA_045809945.1 Chthoniobacterales bacterium | reverse complement strand
CGAAGCTCGCCGACGCGGGCATGCTCTGGGTTTCGTGGCCGAAGAAATCTTCCGGCGTTGCGACTGACATTACGGAAGACACGATCCGCGCAGTCGCGCTGCCGCTCGGATTCGTGGACGTGAAAGTGTGCGCCGTCGATGAGACGTGGTCGGGATTGAAATTGATGATCCGACGTGAGAATCGCAAAGCATGAAAACGCGACTCTACGATCACATCGATTTGCGCGTGAAAGATCGCGCGCGGGCCCAGGCATTCTACGCACAAGTGCTGCCAGCGGTCGGATTCACGACGGAAAACAGCGACAGCGAGTGGGGCGCGTTCTACGCGCCGGGGGAAGGTAAGCAGCCGTTCTTCGGCTTTACCGAAGACGCGAATCATGAAGCGAACGGCAATCGCATTTCGTTCTGGGCTGATTCACGTGATGAAGTTGATCGCGTCGCAGAAGTCGTTAGGCGCGCGGGCGGGAAAGTGCTCGAAGGTCCCGAGCTCTGCACTGATTACACGCCCAACTACTACGCGTTCTTCTTCGAGGACCCGGACGGCAACAAACTCGAGATTTGTTACCGCGTCGCGCCTAACGAGTAATTCTGTGGCTCGACGTTGAAGTCTCGCAACGCGCGAATCGTCTCTTCCATCGGCAACCCGACGATGTTTGTGTACGAGCCGCGAATCGATTCGATGATCTCCGCGCCGTTGCCTTGCGCAGCGTAGGCGCCGGCTTTGTCGAGCGGGTTGATTTTTTCGAGGTAGCGCACAATCGCGGCATCATCGAGCCGGCGAAACGTCACGTGCGAGACGACGAAGAAACTCGTCGTTTTCGCTGCCGCAGACGCACAAATAAAGACGGTGGTGCAAACCTGATGCGTTCGCCCGCGCAGCCGCTGAATGATGCTGATAGCATCTGCGAAATCGACGGGCTTACTGATTACATTGCCTTCCAACGAAACGAGGGTGTCTGCCGCGAGCACCACCGCGTCCGCAAACTCGCGCGCAATTTCAAACGCTTTCCGCGTCGCGTTCAAGGTCGTCAGCTCTCGCATACTGAGCTCGGTGCTTTCACTCTCCGCGCCTTGAGGTCGCGCGATCTCGAATGTAAATCCCGCTTCCATGAGCAGCTCGCGCCGGCGCGGCGAGGCCGAAGCGAGAACCAGTTTTTCACTCGCGTTGCGCATGAAAAAGAACTTGGCAGGGCAAAGCGTGCACGCCAGCTTTGGCGAGCGCGCGGGTGTAGCTTAATGGTAAAGCTGTAGCCTTCCAAGCTACTGACGAGGGTTCGATTCCCTTCACCCGCTGGCCTGCTTCTCGCTTCACAGCATTACGCGTTTCTCCTAAAATTGTGTTTGACCGCCAAAGAAGGGCAGTCTTACTACACACCGAACTTCGGCAATTAGAGGGTATTTTTTATGAACAGCATGCTCGCGGGTTTACATCGCAGTCGTTTCACGTGGGTGAGATCGACCGCCACGGCCGTCGTCGGCGTCGGCCTCGGAATCGCTCTTTGGACCGCTACCATCCCGATGAGCATGGCTCAGGGAACCTCACCGATCCGGTCGGTCGAGGCGAGCCTGCCGCACGGCCAGACGGTCGCAACCGCAAACAAGGCTGATCTTCTTTCCGCAGTTTGCGCGGCAGTGAAGAAGAACCCGAACCAGGCGCCGCAGATCGCGCGCGTGGTCGCGGCGGCGCGGCCGGACATGGCGCGTGACATCCTGCGTACCGCGTTTCAATGCCTCGGCAACAAAGACTGCAATCTCCTCGGCCGGACGCTGCGTGGCGTGATCGCCGCAGTGCCGAACGATGCGAGCGGCCTGACGAGTCTCGCGGTTGAGCTCTCGCCGGATTGCGCCGGTTCATTCCCGGGCGGCGGCGGTCGGGGTGGCGAAGGCGAAGGCAATTTCGAGCAGGGGCCGGGCAACCAGAATCCTCCGCCGGGATCGATCGGCGCGGGTGGCGGTCAGGGCAACGTGGTGGCGATCTGCCACAACGGCCACACCATCTTCGTTTCGCCGCAAGGCGCCGAGAACCTCCTTCGCACGCATCCTGGCGATACGCTGGGGCCATGCGTGGTGACGCCGGTCACGAACCAGTAATCGCGTAAGCGAAACTTTTCGGAAGAGCCGTTGCGATTCACGTCGCAACGGCTTTTCTTTTGCGCCTGAATCCTGACGGGGCCGCGGGGCCGTTGCGCAGCGATTTGGGCCCGATGGAATTACGCGCGCGCCTTCCTGTTTTCACCGAAGCTCTCGCGCTCCTCCTTGTCTTCATCGCTTTCGTCACCATCCAGGTGCTGATCGGCGGGACGCGCATGGTCTTCAGCCTGCCGGCCTACCTCATCGCCGGTGTTGCAGGGATCGTGGCGATGATCTCACTGCGCCGGCCGAAACCGTCGCCATGTCGCGTGTGTCTGCTCGTGACGACGCTCGCCTTCGCCTATCTGCTCGGACGCGCCTTGCTTTCACCGACGCCGTATATTGCGCGGAGCGACATCTACTGCGCACTTGCTGCGCTCGTCGTTTACTTCGCCTTCGCGCTCGTTCTCACGAATCCTTTAGCGCGCATGGTCTTTGTGCTTGGCCTGCTGCTCTTCGCGATTGTGCACGTCCTGATTGGTGCGGTTCAGTTTCGCGACGGCAACAACTTCATGCCGATCGCATGGCTCCAACGATATGACTACGGCACACGCGCGAGCGGCTTCTATGTCTGTCCGAATCATCTTGCCGGCTTTCTCGAAGTCGTCGGCGTCTTCGGCCTGAGCATCGCGTGTTGGAGTCGCTGGCCTATCTGGGCAAAGCTGCTCATAGGGTATCTGGCCGGCGTCTGTTATGTCGGATTGATCATCACGGGCAGCCGCGGCGGCAACTTGAGCGCCGGCGCAAGCCTGATCGTCTTTGTCGGTTTAAGTCTGGTCGCGCTGCGCAGCACGACGCCACGGTTCTTTTGGCAAGTCACTGCTATCGGCACTGCGGCCGCCCTCGTCATCGTCGTCGTCGCGGGCCTCGCAGTCACTCGGAGTCATTATCTGACCACCCGCGCCGCGACGGTGATCGAGCCGAAGAACGTCCGCCGCGAATTGTGGGACGCCGCGTTACGACAATGGAACGTCGCGCCAGTCATCGGAACGGGCAGCGGCACCTACATGTATTACGGGCGCTTCTTCAGGAATCCCGGGATGCAGCGCGATCCCGTTTTCGTCCATAACGATTATCTCCATCTGCTCGCGGAATACGGGCTGCTCGGCGGCGCAGCGATGGCGGCGGTGATCGCATTTCACCTTCGGCACGGGGTCCGCAGTTTCGCGCGTCTCGGGCCGAAGCGCGTGGCCGCGTCACAACGACTCTTCAGCAACGGCCTCGCCCTCAACATCGGGGCGCTCTCATCTGTAGCTGCCTACGCCGTGCACGAGGCGCTCGACTTCAACCTACACATACCCGCGAACGCGCTGCTCATGGCTTTCGTCTTCGGTGTGCTCGCGAACTACGGCCTTGTCCGCGAGCGCGAAGCCACGTCAGTTTCGCGGCTCGATCTTGTTCCGCGCCTCGGACTAGGCGCCCTCGCCGTCTTGCTCATCTGCGCCAGCGCGCGCCTATTTCCGGGTGAACTCTTTTCCGAACGCGCACGGATGGCGGTGCGCGATAATCGCCCGGCATTCGCGATTGTGAACGCTACCCGCGGGCTAAAGTACGACCCGCAGAACCCGGATCTCTATTACCGGTTAGGCGAAGCTCGGATGGCAATCGGAGATACGATCGGCGATCCGATCGCGGCGAAGTCGTTCTACAATGATGCGGTTGACGCTTTATGCACGGCGCGCTCGATCGCACCGCAGGATGAGACGTACGCGATAGAACTGGCCAGTGCGCTTGATTCGGCGGAGCGCTTCCCGGAAGCCGAATGGATTTTCTACGAAGCGATGCAGTTGGACCCGAGGTCCGACAGCCTTCCTCGATATTACGAAGGGCATCTCGCTCTCTGGCGAGGATCTCCAGCGAACGCCGAGGCGAGCAGGTGAGCAAAGTTTGGTGACAAAAACGGGCGAGGGCGACAGAGTGAAAAAGCGCAAAAATTACGTTGCTGCGTAAATTCGACCCCGCTACGCTCCGGCCCGCAGTGAGCTGCCGGGTACGAATTATGAACAGCACACGACTTGTTTTTTGGTTGAGTTTGTTTTATTTTTATATTTT
>JBJMWW010000101.1:0-8683 GCA_045809945.1 Chthoniobacterales bacterium | reverse complement strand
GTCGTCGCTGTTCAGGATCGACAACGAAACGAAGTAGCAAGCACCATGGCCAAGCAAGTTAAACTCACAGCCGAACGCCGCAGCGCGGTCGGACGTTCCGCGGTTCGCAAGCTCAAGGCGCGCGGCGTTGTTCCGGCCGTGATTTACGGCGCCAAAGACAAAGCCGAACCGCTCCAGATTTCACGGCGCGACATCACTGCGCTGCTCAGCCATGCGTCGGGCGAAAACGTCCTCGTGGAACTTGAAGTCACCGGTGGCGGTGCGAGCAATCGGCTCGCGCTAGTGCAGGAAGTGCAGCACGCCCCGGTGAGCGGCGAAATTCTGCACGTTGATTTCCATTCGGTGGCGCAAGACGAAGTGATTCACGCCGAAGTTTCCCTTGAGCCAACCGGGCTCGCCAATGGTGTGAAGAATGAGGGCGGTCTGCTCGAGCAAAGTGTCCGCGCTTTGGCGGTCGAATGTCTGCCGCGGGATTTGCCAGACCTCATTACGGTAGATGTTTCGGCGCTGAATATCGGCGATGCTATCCACGTTCGTGACATTCAATTGCCGCAAGGCGTGACGACGAAATTGTCCGGCGACCTGACGGTATTCTCTGTCCTCGCGCCGACGGTGGAAGAAGCAGCTGTTGCGGCGACCGAGGTGGCCGGCGAAGCGGCCGCGGGTCCCGAGGTCATCAAGGAGAAGAAGGAAGAGCCGGCAGCGGCTGGAGCCGCTGCGCCGGCGAAGGAACAGAAGAAGTGATCGTGAGATTACTTCGGAAGTGACGCCACTTGGAGCAGGAGCAGCCGAGAATCCGGTTGATTGCCGGTCTCGGCAATCCCGGCACGGAATACGAGCGCACCCGGCACAATGTCGGTTTCGTGGTGCTCGATCTACTCGCGCGGGATTTCAACGCCAATTGGGAACGCTCCAGCAAATGGGATGCGGTGTGGGCGCGGACCGGCGATGTCCTGCTCGTAAAGCCGTGGAGTTTTATGAACCACTCCGGCATTCCGCTCGCCACGATCGCGAACTTCTACAAGGTCGAGCCGCAGGAAATACTCGTTGTGCTGGATGACCACGCGTTGCCGCTCGGCCGGCTGCGCTTGCGACTCGACGGCAGCTCGGGCGGCCACAACGGCTTGGAATCGATTTTCGTTCACCTCGGCACCGATGCAATTCCCCGGCTGCGGATCGGAATCGGCGCGGCACCGTCCGGCGGCAGTGTCGATTACGTGCTCAGCCGTTTTTTTGAAGAGGAAACGCCAGTCATCTCCGCGGCGGCGAAGCGCGCGGTCGATGCAATCAAATGCGCGATTGACAAAGGCTTCGTAAGCGCGATGAACACGTTCAACAAAAATCCGCAGATATGAAGAATCGCTACGAAGCTTTGCTCGTCCTCAACACCCAGGGAAAAGAGGAGAGCGTACATGAGGCCGTCGAGCGCCTCGAATCAGAATTTCAAAAGGAAGGCGCCCAGATCGAACAGGTCCAAAAGATGGATAAGCGGCATTTTTCCTACGTCGCCGGGCCGATCGACGCCGGTTACTATGTCAATTTTGTGTTCCAAGCCGACTCGCAGCTGATCACGAAATTGCGCGCCAAGTTCAAGCTCGACCCGGAAGTTTACCGCCAGCATTACCAGAAGCTGCCGGAGAAAAACGAGCGCCGCGCGAAAAAAGTCGCCGAGGCAAAATAGGTTGGCTAGAACTGGCGCATGGCCAGCTTTAACAAAGTCATTCTGATCGGCAACCTGACGCGCGATCCGGAGGTACGCTACACCCCGAAGGGAACCGCCGTCGCGGAGATCGGCCTCGCCGTGAACCGTGTCTACACGACCGATTCTGGGGAGAAGCGCGAGGAAGCCACCTTTGTCGATGTAACGCTCTGGGGCCGCACGGCGGAGATCGCCGGCGAATATTTGAAGAAAGGCCGCCCCGTCTTCATCGAAGGCCGGCTGCAGCTCGATACCTGGGATGACAAACAATCGGGACAAAAACGCAGCAAGCTGCGCGTTGTCGCCGAAGGCATGCAGCTGATCGGCGGTCGCCAAGGCGGTGGTGATGCTGACGAAGCCGGCGGCGGACGCGCGCCTTCGCGCTCTGCCCCGCCACCGAAACCGGCTGCATCAGAGCCGGACGACGACGAGATTCCGTTTTGATGTGACGCAGGTCTCCCGAGTCGCGCAGGCGACGAGGGACCTCGCAAGTGTCCGAAGCACCGTTATTGCGAACACTTGAGACATCGTTCGCTGTGCTCACGATGACGTTCGCATGAACCCGACCGAAGCGTGCATCGCGCTCAACATGTTGCCGATGATGGGCCCGGTGCGTCTCCGTGCATTGCTCGAAGTATTTAGAACGCCCGACCGCGTGCTCGCGGCGAAACGTGACGAGCTGCGACGGGTTGAAGGCATCGGCAGCGAGGTCACCGATCAGATCACGAATTGGCAGAATATCGTCGATCTTTCGGCCGAGCTTGAGCGAATTCGCGAGTTCGGCGCGAAGGTTATTACCGCTGAGTCTCCGGAATATCCGCGCATGCTGCGCGAGATCCATGCGCCACCGATAGTGCTTTACGTCTGGGGTGAACTGCAGGAGCGCGATCATCACGCAATCGGGATAATCGGATCGCGTCGCACAACGCATTACGGAAGTGAAGCGGCGAAGAAGCTTTCATATCAGCTCGCCTACTCCGGGTTGACGGTAGTGAGCGGATTAGCGCGCGGTATCGACACGGCGGCTCACCACGGCGCACTAGCGGCGAAGGGCCGCACAATCGCAGTGATCGGGTCTGGTTTGTTGAAGCTTTATCCGCCCGAAAACGCCGCGCTTGCCGAAAAAATTCGCAACGGAAGCGGCGCGATCGTGTCGGAGTTCTCTATGGAGATCGAGCCCGATCGTCAAACGTTTCCGATGCGAAACCGAATCATCAGCGGCTGGAGTCACGGTATTCTCGTCGTTGAAGCCGGACTGAACAGCGGCGCGCTCATCACGGCGACGCAGGCGCTCGAACAAGGTCGTACGGTCTACGCCGTGCCCGGTCACATCAACGCGCCGAGCGCGCAAGGCTCCAACCGTTTGATTCAGCAAGGCGCAAAACTCGTAATGGACGCGAGCGACATACTCGATGATCTCGAAATTCTCGTGCCCAACGCGAAGCCGTCGGCGGACGCTGCGTCCCGGCCATTGCCCGAACTGACTCCTGATGAACGCAGCGTTTACGATTCGATCGACGCGGCCGAGACTTCGATCGACGACATCGCCGCGCGGTCGCATTTGCCAAGCTCGACGGTTTCTTCTACGCTCCTCCGCCTCGAACTGAAGCGGCTGGTTAAACAGTTGCCGGGAAAATACTTCGTGAAGCTGGCCTAGCTCGTCCGCAATGTGCTGCCAGTTCAGTTCCGACTGGCGATCGACCACAGATGCCTAAGTCACTTGTTATCGCTGAAAAACCGAGTGTCGCCGCCGACATCGCGAAAGCCCTTCGTGTGCCTAAGCAGGGCGATCATTTTGAGAATGACGACTACGCGATCACGTCAGCCGTTGGTCACCTTGTCGAGCTCGAGATGCCAGAGGACATCGACAAGAAGAAGTATGGTTTCTGGCGCCTCGAGACGCTGCCGATCATTCCGGAGAAGTTTGGACTGAAGCCGATCAAGGACTCGAAGAGCAGGCTCGATCAAATCAAGAAGCTGCTGGCGCGCAAAGATGTCGAGCGGGTGATCAACGCCTGCGACGCAGGTCGGGAAGGCGAGCTGATTTTCGACAACATCTATCGACTGACCAAATCTAAGCTGCCGGTAAAGCGCGCCTGGATGCAGACGATGACCTCTGGAGGTATTCGCGAAGCGTTTGAGAAACTGCGCGATGGCTCGGAGATGCAGGGACTCGCGAGCGCGGCTCGCTCGCGCAGCGAAAGCGATTGGTTGATCGGCATCAACGGGACACGTGCCATCACGAAACGAATGTTCGGATCGAAAGGCCGCAACGTCGCCACCGTCGGCCGCGTGCAAACCCCTACACTCGCGCTCGTCTATACGCGCGAGGAAGAGATCCGGAATTTTAAAGCGCGAGAATACTGGCGCGTCACCGCGCAATTTGAAATTGCCAACGGCACCTACGAAGGCGCGTTCCAGCGGCCTAACTTTAAGAAAGCTGACGAACACGATCGCGCGGATCGCATTTGGGAGAAGGAGCTCGCCGATTCGATTGTCGCTGCATGTCAGAACCAGCCGCTGGCCGCGGTTAGCGAAGAGAAGAAATCGTCGAGCCAGGCCTCGCCGCGCTTGTACGACCTGACGACGCTGCAGCGTGAAGCAAACAATCGTTTCGGTTTATCCGCGCGCCGGACCCTCCAGATCGCGCAGGCGCTGTACGAGCGTCACAAAGTGATCACGTATCCGAGAACTGATTCACGCGCTCTTCCCGAGGATTACACGGACACCTGCCGCGAGGCTCTCGCGAAGTTGCAAGGCGATCTCGCCAAGCACGCGCATTCAGTTCTCGAACAGGGCTGGGTTCGGCCTAACAAGCGGATCTTTAACAACGCGCAGATTTCCGATCACTTCGCGATTATTCCGACAACGACAGAGCCGAGCCATCTCGATGAGATGGAGAGCCGGGTCTATGACATGATCGCGCGTCGTTTCGTCGCGGCGTTCTTCCCGCCGGCGGAATACGACGTGACGACACGAATTAGCAAGGTGGTGCAGCATCAGTTCAAAACTGAAGGCAAGGTGCTCACTTCCGCTGGGTGGCTCGCTGTTTACGGCAGAACGACGATCGATGACGATGCCAAAGCGTTGCCGGCGCTAACTGCTGCCGATAATTCGCGCGCGAAAACGCTTTCCGTTGAGCTGCAAGCCGAAGCAACGAAGCCGCCGCCGCGTTACACCGAAGCGACGTTGCTCACCGCGATGGAAAGCGCGGGCAAGCTCGTGGAAGACGAAGATCTCGCCGAAGCGATGAAAGAGCGTGGACTTGGTACGCCGGCGACCCGCGCTGAAATAATCGATGGCCTTATTTATCAGAAGTATCTCGAGCGCAATCAACGTGAGTTAGTGCCGACGCCGAAAGCGGAGTCGCTTCTGCAATTTCTCGCTGCCGTCGAAGCCGATGCTCTCACTAAGCCCGACATGACTGGAGAGTGGGAGTACAAGCTGCGCCAGATGGAGCACGGTAAATTCAAACGCGACGAGTTCATGTCGGAAATCGTCGACGTGACAAAGCGCATTGTTGATCGGACGAAAAATTTTGAAGAGCATCACGCGGACTCGCGCGAGACCGACATCGTTTCACCGACTGATGGCAAGCCGCTGGTCGAGACCTTGCGCGGTTTCAAATCACAGGACGGGAAGCTGATGATCTACAAGGTCATGAGTGGGCGCAAAATCAGCGAAGATGAAGTGCGCGAGCTAGTCACGAACGGAGAGGTGGGGCCACTCGACGATTTCGTCTCGAAAGCCGGCACACGTTTTCCAGCGAAGATCCGGCTCGTCGACAACGAGAAGAAACCCGACTCAAAAAAGGCGGAGCTCGATTTTGGAAACAAAGTCGATGTCGATGCGCTGACGCCGTTTTGGAGTGATCCAAAAACCGGCGCGGAACTTTGCGAAGCAGCGACGCAGTACATTTTGCGGGAGCGCGAGGGCGACGGCTGGAAGGAGGCTTTCAAAGTAGGCCGGTTGATGTGCAAAAAACCGGTGACGCGGGAGCAGGCGATTCAGTTGGTTGAACTCGGCAAGACCGGTCTTATCGAAGGGTTCACATCGAAAAAAGGACGACCTTTCGATGCATTTCTGGTTCGGCACGGCAACCGAATCACGTGGGAATTCCCGCCGCGCAAACCGCGCGAATCAAAAAATGGCGACGGCGCTCGCGCCCCTCGCAAGCCAAAGCAGCCGGTCGATCTCGCGAAAGCCACTAAGCTGAGCGAGAGCAAACTCGGCGATCTCTATCAGACGGAAGATAAGTTTGTCGTTGCACAATCGCAGCCGAGCGGCACGCCGCGCGTGGTGTTCGAGTTGAAGCGCAATCTTTGCGGTCGCGAAATTCCCGCCGAAGAAGCGGAGCGACTTGTGCAAGTCGGTCGGACGGGCCTGATCGAAGGTTTCGTGTCCAAGCGCGGCTCGAATTTCAGCGCATATCTGAAGCTGGCGAAGGACAAGAAAAAAGCAGAGTTCGAGTTTCCGCCGCGCTGATCATTTCGCGCCGACGCGAAATTTTTCGCGCACAGTTCATTGACGCCACAACCGGTTGTGTGGTATTCCGCTAGAACAACACTATGCGTTGTCCCAAGTGCGGGTTTCGTGAGGACAAGGTCATTGACTCCCGCCCGTCACGCGACGGCTCGAGCATTCGACGGCGACGCGTGTGCCTGCAATGCGGTTTTCGCTTCACTACTTACGAGGAAATCGAGCGCTCCGATATCCGTGTCGTAAAGCGCGATCGCACCCACGAAATCTTCGATCGACGGAAACTCGCGAACAGCCTGGCGAAGGCGTGCGAGAAACGGCCGATCAGTCTCGTCGCACTCGAGCAGGCAGTCGACGACATCGTTCACGAGCTGCAAACCACGAACGGCCGCGAAATTTCATCAGGGGAGATCGGGACGAAGGTGCTCGCCAAGCTGCGCGACATCGATGAGATCGCGTACTTGCGTTACGCGTCGGTTCATCGGCGTTTTGAGGAAATCGAAGATTTTATGGAGGAAGTACGCGCGCTCGGCAAACGGGTGAAAACGAGTGCGGCGCAGCGCGAGCTTTTCCCGCCGGCCGAAGCCAAACCACATGGTCGCGTTTAAAGAAGAGTTCCCGTATCTGCGCTGCGACTCGGGGCAGCTTTTCGAGTTCGACCAGAAGTGGCTGCGTGCCGCTATCACACGCGCAGCCGATAAAGCCGGATATCCGAGCTGGTGGCTGACTGACCATGTGACGGAAAGCATCGCGTTTTATTTGCGGCTGCGAAATGACGAGCCGGTGGTGCCGTTTAGTCAGTTATCACAGACGGTGCGTTACGTTCTGCAGGTGATTGGCTACAACGAGATCGTTCCGCACTTCTCGCCACCGCTGCCGCCCGTCGCAATTTCGCTGCGCGAACTTGCCGAGGAAGCTGCGGGCGGATACGAACTGGCTTTTTTTGACGTCCTGGAAAAACGCATCGCAGCACTGGTCGCCAATGGCGTTGAGACGCTTCAACTCTGTGACTTGCAACAATGCGTGAAACACCTTCACGGCGCGAAGGCGTGGACGCGCGCGTGCGACACCTTGCGCGAGGAAATAGTCTGTTTCGTTCGCGAGAAGCTGGCAGTCGGCGACCGCTCTCAGATCAATTGTCTGCTGCGCTGACCTGCAAGCAGCGATGACAATTTTCGAGAAGATCGCGCGCCGCGAGATTCCGGCGGACATCGTTTTCGAGAATAACGAAATCGTCGCATTTCATGACGTCAATGCTCAGGCGCCAGTGCACGTGCTGGTCGTGCCGAAACGCGTGATTCCGCGGATCGCGGAAGCGAACGATTCGGATGCGGATGTGCTCGGCAGGTTGCTGCTCGCGGCGCGGGATGTCGCGAAGCAGCTGAACCTCGTATCTGGTTACCGCATTGTGATCAACAACGGTCCGGACGCTGGCGAAACGGTGCCGCATCTACACGTTCACGTCCTGGGTAAACGCCAACTCGCGTGGCCGCCGGGCTAGCTATTCTTTGACGACGATGGACGTCCCTTCGTGGGCCGCGTCGAAAAATTTGTCGGCCATTCCATGCGGAATCCGAATGCAGCCGTGCGATGCGGCGAACGGCGGTACGTAGCCTTCGTGCATCGCGTAGCCGCCATTGAAGTGCATGCAGTAGGGCATGCGCGCGCCATCGAAGTGAGCGCCATGTGGGCGCTTGTCTTTTCGGGCGTCAATGTTTGAGCGGACGACGTTTCCTGAATCGTCCACGTAATCGCCGAACTCGCTAGACACGTGATCCCGGTCTTTTGAGATGACGTGATAATGACCGGGCGGTGTCGAAAACCCGGGTTTGCCGGTGGAGACGGTTGTTTCGCCGATCAGCTGTTTTCCGCGATAGAAATAGGCTTTCTGCTCGGACAGATGAACGACGATTTTCGGCTCGCCGGTCGCGCCATCTGGTTCCCATCGGCCGGCGGCTTGGGGGGCGACAGCATTCGCGACGGCATTTACCGCATTGGTCGTGGTGGTTTGAATTTCGGCGCAGCTTGAAATGAAACTGGCGACGGCGAAAGCGAGTAAGAAACGGTAAGCTAACGCCGGATTCATCGGAGCGCGGATAGTAGGTGTCCGTTCATTTTCGCGCAATTGAAAAACCCCGGCCTGACCGCCTTCGGGCTTGCGGTTTGAAACGAAGCCTGATTCCTTCAACCGCTGATGAGATCGCGGTCTTGGGCAGGGGCCCTGGCAATACTGGTTTGTTTCAGTGGATGTAGTGCTTTGACTTCGCAATCGTGGCAGGAAAGCCAGGACTGGCGATACCAACCACCTTCTACCGGCACCAACGTGGGCCGATGGATTCCAGTCTCCGGTGGCTCATCGACTACGCCGAAAGCGAAGAAGAAAGCTCACGCCGAAAAACGTGAACAACCGCAAGGGCATGATACTACGCCTGCGCCGCCGGTCGATCGCTTCCGTTAGTCAAGGGACGAGAACTGCCGCGCCGGAAACGCTGCCAGAACGCAATG
>JBJMWW010000100.1:0-27465 GCA_045809945.1 Chthoniobacterales bacterium | reverse complement strand
GAACGCGCTGATCTGCTTGCGCTCTTTGCCGTTCACGATCTTCGGTGGCGTCTTCGCCATCACGACGAGCACGCCGGCTTTGATCAGGTTAGTGCACCAAAGTTTTTCGCCGTTCAGAATGTAAGCGGAGCCATCTTCCGTCGGCGTAGCGGTGAGACTCATGTTCGCCGGGTCGGAGCCTGCGTTCCATTCCGTGAGCGCAAACGCGGAGATTTCTTTGCGCGCGACACGCGGCAGATATTTCTCCTTCTGCTGTTCAGTGCCGAAGAGAAGCAATGGCTGCGGAACGCCGATCGATTGATGCGCGGAGACGAGCGCGGTCAGGTTCGCATCCCAACTGCCGAGCAACTGCGCGGCCCGTCCGTAATTCACCTGCGACAAACCAAGGCCGCCGTACTGCGTCGGGATTTTCACGCCGAACGCCCCCATCGCGAACAGATCGTCGATATTCTTCTGCGGGATCTCGCCGGTCCGATCGATCTCGTCTGCGTCGACGTTCGCTTCGAGATATGCGCGAAGCTCGGCCAGAAACGGATCGCCTTTGGCGGCGTCTTCCGCGCTCTGCGCCGGATACGGAAAGATGCGATCGAACCCGAACTTTCCGATGAACAAATTGCTCGCGAAACTACCGCGCTCGTCGAGCGGATCGCGGGACGCTTCAGCCAGCTCGAGCGCTTCACGCTGACCCTTCGACATTTTCGACGTGTCGATAAGCGGTGCAGGCGCGGCTTTCGCCGTTTCTTTCACTCCGGTTTCGGCTTTGACCTGTTCAGGCGGCGCTTCGAGCGGTGTCTTCATAAAATTTCGTTCCGTTTTGCGCGTGCACTGCTGTCATTCCGAGCGCAGTCGAGGAATCCTCGTGCTCACAAAAACACGGAGATGTCTCGACTGCGTTCGACATGACAGATGCCGCGTTCACGCGTGGTAAAACTTCGTTCCGTTTTGCGCGTGGTCGCGCAGTAAATCGCACGGCACAAATTTGTCGCCTTCACCCGCACGCTCGTGCAGCGCGTCCATGACTTCGACGAGTTTCTTGACTCCGAAATGTTCCGCAAACCGCAAGGGTCCGCCGCGATACGGTGCGAAACCGATGCCGAGGAGCATTCCGTAATCCGCATCTTCCGGCGAGGCGACCACGCCCTCTTCAATGCAGCGCGCGGCTTCGTTGACCATTAACGACGCAAGCCGCTGCTGAATCTCCGCACCATCTTTGGGCAGCGAATTCTTGCTGTCCGAACCTTCCATGTCTCCATGCAATGCGCGGCGCCATTCCGCCAGTCGTTCGTTCGGCGTTTGTGCTTTGCCTTCGTAACGATAGAAACCGGAACCGGTCTTGCGTCCGAGCAATTTGCCATCACGCAGCCAATGCAAAACTGCCGCAGCGCGATCGCGGCGGCCGAATGCCTTCTCCAGCGTGTCCGCGATATCGATCGTGATGTCGACGCCGATCTCGTCGATCAATCGCAACGGGCCCATCGGCATTCCCCATGACAGCATCGCGTCGTCGATCTGCTTCGCGTCGCCGCCCAGCTCGTACATTTCAGCCGCGTCGAGCAGGTAGGGAAACAACACGCGATTGACGAGAAACCCAGGTCGATCGCGCACCACTACCGGCAGCTTTCCGACCTGACGCGCGAAGGCGAGAGCGCGGTCGCGCGTTTCCGCGGAGGTCTGTTCGCCAACGACTACTTCAACCAGTTTCATCCGGCTGACCGGATTGAAAAAATGCAAACCGATGACGCGCTCCGGCCAGCCGCTCTCGTTTCCCAGTTCGGTGATGGAAAGCGCCGAGGTGTTAGAGGCGAGGACTGCTTTGGGCGCGCAGGCAGCGAGCTCGCGAAAGATCTCTTTTTTGATTTCGATCTTTTCCGACGCAGCCTCGATCACAACCTGCACGTCACGCATTTCAACATGGGCAGTCGAAGCGATGATGCGTGCGCGACCTTCCTTCGCCTTTTCCTCGTTCATGATTCCACGCTTCACCGCTTCGCCGTAGGTTTTGTCGATATTGCCCAAACCACGGTCGAGAAACTCGCGGGTTACGTCGCGCAGAATGACGGTCACGCCGCGCGAACTAAGCCATTGCGCGATGCCGCTGCCCATCACGCCGGCTCCAATCACTGCTGCGTGGCTGATTTTTTCCGCGGGCGCTTTCGACCCCCCTTTTTTGTATTTTTCCGCGAGGAAAAAATTGCGGATCAGATTCTGGGTCGCTTCGCTCTCGCCTAGCTCGACGATCGCATCCAGCTCGAGACGCAATGATTCATCGATCGATGTTCGAAGGCCATGCATCATGATATCCAGTGCGCGCCGCGGCGCGTGATTGCCGTCGGCGCGCGGCTCTTGCACCTGGACCTCGATGTGCTGCGGCGGCGGGATCGTGCGTTTGCCATTGGCCAATTGCGTTTGCGCTGCCTCGAACAACTGCTCCTGCGGAACGACCGCGTCGACCATGCCGAGCTCGAGCGCTTCCTTCGCTGGATAAAGTTTTCCCTTCAGGATTACTTCGGAGGCCGGCTCGAGTCCGATCAATCGTGGCAAACGCGTCGCTCCGCCCCACGCCGGGACGAGGCCGAGCGTCGTTTCCGGCAACCCGATGCGCGTCGCCGGAGAATCGCTTGCGACACGCCAGTCGCAGGCAAGCGCAACTTCGTAACCGCCGCCGGCTGATGCGCCGTGAATTGCGGCGCAGGTCGGAACTTTCAGAGCCGCCAGCCGGCTGAATACACGCTGGCCTTCGGCAATGAATGCGCGGAGCGCACCCGTTTGTGCCTGACGCAAAAGGGTTGCGAGATCCGCACCGGCTACAAAAATGGACTTCTTCGCCGAGGTGACGATGACGCCTTTGATCGAACTATCATTTTCGATGGCATCAAGCTGTTCGGACAGCGCGTTCATCGCCGCTGGGTCGAAAATATTCGCGCCGGAATTCGGCCGATCGAAGGTGAGCACGCAAATGCCGCCGCGAATTTCGCGACGAATCATCTCCTGCTCGGCGGTCGCTGGCATGGGGTTCATTTTGGCGAGCCTTTAGCGAAAATCCAAACGCATTTCCGCCGCGCGTTGCGCGCGCAAAATCGCGGTGCTAGAACAGGCGGGCGCGAACCCCTCGCTTATGGTCGGCCGCCTTCTTCAACCCGAGATCAAAGAGATGATCGCCGCCCGAGATTTCGCCGGGCTGCGCGAACTCTTTCGCGAATGGCCGCCGGCTGACGTCGCCGAAATAATCCTCGATCTCGAGGAAGACGAACGCGTCATTATCTTTCGCATCCTTCCGCACAATCTCGCGGCCGATGTCTTCGAATACCTCGACGTCGACGCGCAACAGGAGCTGCTCAAAGCAATGGCGCACGAGCAGGTGATCGGGATCCTGAACGAAATGTCGCCGGACGATCGCACGGCGCTGCTCGAGGAAATGCCGAGCGCGGCGGCGCGACAACTGATTCGATCGCTCACCCCGGAAGAACGCCGCATCGCGACCGCTCTCCTCGGTTATCCGGAAGGCAGCGTCGGTCGTTTGATGACGCCGGACTTCATCGCCGTGGATGAAAATTGGACGGTCAACGAAGTGCTGGATTACGTCCGCGAGAACGGGCAGGACTCGGAGACGCTCAATGTCATCTACGTCGTCGATGACCGTGGAAAGTTGATCGATGACCTGCGGATCCGCGAATTCCTGCTCCGCCCGCTCGACGCGAGAGTATCGGATTTTCGCGACAAAGCGTTCGTGGCCCTGAACGTCAACGATTTGCAGGAGGAGGCGCTTAACGTTTTCCGCAAGTACGATCGGACGGCACTTCCGGTGATCGATTCCACCGGAGTGCTCGTCGGCATTGTCACAACAGATGACATGCTGGACGTCGCCGAAGAGGAAGCGACCGAAGACATCCAGAAATTCGGCGGCTTGGAAGCACTCGACGAGCCGTACATGCGCATCCCACTGTGGAAGATGGTGCGCAAGCGTGCCGGCTGGCTGGTCATTCTGTTTCTCGGTGAAATGCTGACCGCGACGGCTATGTCGAGCTATCAGGACGAAATCGCGAAAGCTGTCGTGCTCGCTTTATTCCTGCCGCTTATTATCTCAAGCGGCGGCAATTCCGGGTCGCAGGCCTCCACTCTCATCATTCGCGCGATGGCACTCGGTGAAGTGACGCTACGCGATTGGTGGCGCGTGATGCGGCGTGAAATCGAAGCTGGGTTGTCGTTAGGCCTGATCCTCGGCGGGATCGGCGCTGCGCGTGTCGCACTTTGGTCGGTCGTCAGTGAAAAGTATTTCCACCGCGATATTTACGGAGCGCACTGGCCGCTCGTCGCGCTGACAGTTGGCATCGCGTTGATCGGCGTTGTCCTCTGGGGCTCACTATCCGGCTCGATGTTGCCATTCATATTGCGGCGGGTGGGAGCCGATCCGGCGACCTCATCGGCGCCGTTCGTCGCGACGCTGGTCGATGTGACGGGATTGATCATTTACTTCAGTATCGCGCTTGTCATCATGCGCGGCGCGATGCTGTAGCCGCGGTCGCTGGCCGCGGCTGGTGGTGAGCTAGATACTTGAGCATTGCAAATGCACTGGCCGCGGCCGACGACCGCGGCTACAACATCAGCGATTCTATGATCTCAATAGGCAAACTGCTCGGCCACGATGAGAAATTTTTCGACTTGCTTGAAGCCAGCGCGCAGCAGGCCGACACCAGCGTGCATCATCTGGTCGATTTGCTCGGCAAGCTCGACGACAAGACGGCAGTTCACGATCTGGCCGCGTTCGCGGAAAGCCGACGCGAAGACAAGCGAATCACCCAGCAACTGACGGAGGAACTTTCCAACACCTTCATCACTCCGCTTGATCGTGAAGACATTCAGGCGCTGGCAGCTTCGCTCTACAAGATTCCAAAAACAGTCGAGAAGATCGGGGAGCGGATCCTGATTAGTCCACAGGATTTGCCGCAGGTGAGTTTTCGCAAGCAGGTGAAACTGCTCGACGAAGCGGCCGAAGCCGTTCTCTCCATGGTGAAGACGCTGCGCAAAGGTACCGACATTCGCAACGCGCGCGAGATGAACACGAAATTGCAAACAATCGAGGGCAACGCCGATGATCTCGAGCTCGAGCTACTGCGCGATCTCTACCAGGGCAATTACGACGCGAGGCACGTCATCTTCCTGCGCGATCTTTACGAATTGCTGGAGAAAGTGATCGACCGTTGCCGCGATGCCGGGAACGTGATCCTCCAGATCGTAATGAAACACTCGTAGCTGCTCGCGCGCGGGCGTCGATCAACGCTTAATCTCGACCCACTCGTTGCGCGCACGCGAGTCGGCCACTGCCTGCACGACGCGCATGTAGCGCCAGCCTTCTTCGAATGATGGGCTCGGCTTCACTTTGCCGCGCGATTTTACCGCTTCGATGAAGTCGTCCTCGACCGTCCATTGGCGTTCGAGCTTCGGCGTGATTTCGACTGTGTGCAGCGCCTTGTCCCCGAGCTGGCCCGCTTTAATCGTATCGTCGCCGAAGTCGTAGGTCATCGTGCCGCGGTCGCCGTAAACTTCGAGTTTATCCGACGGTGGAAGCGCGTTGACGCCGCTGAATTCGAGCACGCCTTCGGCGCCGTTTGCGAAGCTGCAAACTACATTCAGCAAATCAGGAACGATGATCTCGTAGCCCTGTCGCTGCGGCACGATGATTTTGCCGCGCGCGAAAACACCGGCGATATCGCCAAGCCATCGCTGCAAGACTTCGACGTAGATTCCCAGCGCAAGCACGTTCAATCCGCTGATCTCGATCCGCTGACGCCAGTGCGGCGGCGCCTCGGGATTCAAATATGCGCTGGTGAAACTTTGCAGCCGCACATGATGGGGCTCGCCGAGATAATTCTCGTCGAAAAGTTTTTTCACTACGAGATCGCCGCGCATTCCCATCGGCGGCGGACAGAGCATCGTCACCTGTTCGGGATAACGGCGCGCGGTGGCGAGCATCTCCTGCGCTTCCTGCAGGTCCATCGACATTCGCGCCTGACAGAAAACGTGTTTGCCTGCTTCGAGCGCGGAGACTGTCACTGCTGAATGCATGTAGGGCGGCGTGCCAATCCACGCGACGTCAATGTCTTCAATCGCGAGCAGGTCGGCCCAGTTCGCCATCGGCGTGGCATGCGGAACAAATTCGTCGCAGAAGGCCTTCGAACTTTCGTAGGTCGAATTCGAGACGGCAACGATCTCCACATCGTTGCGTTTTTGCAGGCCGGGCAAATGCCGGCGCTTGACGATATCGCCGGCGCCAATGATGCCGATGCGAGTTTTGCGGTTCTTGTTAGCCATGCGTTTGTGACAGCGGAGTTACGTTTGACCACATGTTGCTGGAGTTGTTCAACTCCGAAGATTCAGTTGACTTGTTACGCGAGCGCGGCAGTTTACGCGCTCTTTTCCGGCTTATGTCGAGAGTTTGCAGCATCACAGGATCACGCGTCACACGCGGCAGCGTCATTCATCGTCGCGGTATGGCGAAGAAGAAGGGTGGCGTTGGCCGTCACGTCACGAAGAACGTGCCGCGAACTTTCAGTCCCAACCTGCGCGAGCATCGCGTCTGGGTTCCCGAGCTCAAGAAATTCGTGCGCGTCAAACTCACGGCCCGCGGATTGAAGACGCTGAACAAAAACGGCGCCTTCGCGACGCTGAAGAAAGCCGGACTGATCGCGGCCTAACTGGCGCTCTGTTCTGCTTCTGGAGGGACGGTCGGCGTGTCGTCCCCTGCGATTGTGTCGGCTGAAGTGGACGGGACAGAGGCTGTGTCTCCATCGCTGTTCGTCGCCTCGACGCTCTGTGTCATGTCGAGCACTTCGGCTTCGCTCGGTGCAGGCTCCGTCGAGACATCTCCGGTGCTATCAGCCGGCAATTCCTCGACTTTGCTCGGAATGACAGAGACGGGCGCCGGAGTGACAGATGATGAACCCACTTCGGGTTCGACCGCAGTCGGCTGCGGCTCGGGCAGACCCGGCTGCGCGACCGACGCTTTCTTTGCTTCCGGCGCTTTGATGCGCGGAAGATCAAGCGAACCATCGTTGAATTCGGTCACGTAGCCTTCGCTGATCAGCCAGCGAAGATCGGAGGCGAGAGTGAGCTTGGCGCGCTCGATATCGCCTCCGTTCGCCGCCGCGATATCGTCGGCCAGTTGTTTTCGACCGACTCCCGGTTGCGCTGAAATTTTCTCGAGCACGGTATTGATCGATGGCGAGACGCTGCTGCGATCGTGATCGAAGGCGCGTCCGCGAATCGGCGAAACGAAAAGCATTCCGCGGCGGTGACGAAAGATATTCAGTCCGGCCTGCCGAAACGCGCCTACGAGTTCCTGCATCATTTTTGCGGGTGAACGCGTTTCGTGCACCCACGCTTCCTCGATTGCGCGGCGCAATCCGCGATCCTGCAAATTGCGACTCGGCACTCCGTCGATCGTCGCTTCAGTTGCAGGACGTATCAGCCCGGGCAGGTGCTGCTGGCGAAAGTGACGTTCGGCTTCGGCTGCATTCGCAAACGTAACCGGCGGTTCTTCATTCTTCGTCGTGTACCTCGTCACTGTGCGTGCCTGCTCTTTCCACTGCTCGACCACCGTCGGATCGCTTACGATTTCGATCTGCTTCTGGTAATCACCGAAGCTCATGCGACGGCTGAAGCGCTGCTCATAAAGACTGCGCAACTGCGGCTGATAACTGTGGTAGTTCGTCGGCCCCAGTAACGTGCCGCTCAATCGATCGCGCGCGACGTTGGTGAAATTTCCTTTCAGCGGTTCGGTCTGCGTCGTCTCGACGGTGAAATAGTTATCGACGAGCGCGGCGAACGCATTCCGCTCAACAATCGCGCGATCGGTTGCAAGCAAACCGTCGTCGCCCAGCCGATAGAGCGGAACTTCGGCCGATCCGGTGACGCGCACGTCGTAGCGTTCCGGTTTTTCAAGGAACAATCGCGCCAGCGCGAAAACAGAATAGGCAACTGCGCCGCCCTTGATTTGCGCGGTAACGTTGGTCAGGGCCGCAGGCCGGGGCAGGAAACGAATATCGACTGCCGGGAGCTTGAGCGGTTCGCGCGGCGGACGATTTAGATTGCGCGGCGCACCATTGCCATCCCGCGACCGGCGATCACGCGATTGGGCCTGGTCGTCACGGCGCGGCTGACGATCCCGCGGGCCGCGTTGCGGGCGACGATCGCGCTGCCTCCGATCACCGCGGCCACGACGATCGCGCCGTTCTCCATCCTCTTCGCCTTCGAAGTGAGCGTAACGCTCCGCCGGCGACGGTTCGTTCGCCCACGCCGGCAGCATTTTGAGATCAAGCAACTCGAGCGGTTCTGAGGGCACCACGTGTCTCTACGCCAAGGAGCGGCGATGTAAACCGTCGCCGCGCGATTTCGTTTCGCTTCGCATTGGGCGAAATAAAATTGACAAGGCCATTGATTCATTTACTTGCGAAACCTGCTGGCATTGCGTAATGCACAGCCCGCCTAACCAGAAAAAGGGAGTTTTTTATGAGCGAAAAGTCGATCGAAGAGAAGGTGAAGGACATCATCGTCGAACAGCTCGGGGTCAACCCGGAGCAGGTCACGCCACAGGCGTCTTTCATTGAAGACCTGGGTGCGGACTCGCTCGACATCGTGGAACTGGTGATGGCGTTCGAGGAAGAATTTAACGTCGAAGTTCCGGATGAAGACGCCGAGAAACTCCAGACCGTCGGCGATGTCACCAAGTATATCGAAGAGAAGCAGAACAAGCAGGCCTAGCGCACAATTTCTGCCACCGCTGGCCCGTTGGGCGGCGATTGAAAAACACGGCTTCGGCCGTGTTTTTTGTTTTCCCATTGCGAGCACCGATACGACGAGGAGACTAGCGCGTGCCCACCGACACCTGGTTTTATAACCGGCCGCTCTTTTATGTGGGCGAACACTACGTTTCGCTCCTCGGGCTGATCGCATTCGTCGGGCTTTTTATCGCCGGCGTGCTCGTGGCCCACGCCTTTCAAAGCGCGGTTGTTCGTCGCCTGTTCAGCCGGCTGAAGCTGACGCCGAACTTCGTCGCGATCATCACCACCATTCTCAGCATTGCCGCGCTCGTCTTCTTTCTCGTCAGCGCAGTCAACGCTGCCGGCGTTCCGCTCGCCTGGAGTGCGCCGCTCCCCGGTGTGCCGCTGAGCCTCATCCAGATCTTTCTCCTGGTGGGCCTGCTCGTTGCGGTCTTCTGGCTTTCATCGCGCACCAAGCGCTTTCTCTTCACCCGCCTGCTCGTGAACAGCGGCCTCGATCGCTCCCTGCAGTATGCAATCTCGCAGATCGTCTCGAATGCCGTGCTCGTCATCGGCATCATTGTCGTCCTCGAGAACACAGGAATTCATCTTGCCGCCCTGACGGTTTTCGCCGGTGCGATTGGCGTGGGCATCGGCTTCGGCCTGCAAAACATCACCAGCAACTTCATCAGCGGCCTCGTTATCCTGGCGGAGCGACCGATTACGATTGGCGATCGGGTCGAAGTGGCCGGCGTGACCGGTCAGGTGTCGCGGATTCGCGCCCGCAGCACCGTCATTGTCACCAACGACAACATCGCGATGATCGTTCCGAACCAGAAGTTCATCGATTCGCCGGTGACGAACTGGACCTACGGCGATCCGCGCGTGCGATTTCGGTTGCCGGTCGGGGTCGCTTACGGCAGCGACGTCAGGAAAGTCGAGCAGGCATTGATCGCCGCCGGCAGTGCGCATCCGAAGGCGTTGCACGATCCGGCGCCGAGCGTCTTCCTGGAGAAATTTGGCGACAGCTCAATTGAGTTCGAACTGGTCGTCTGGAGCACGGAAATGAGCCATCGGCCGAGACGGTTCAAGAGTGATCTCAATTTCCTGATCGAGGAAAAACTGCGCGAAGCCAAGATCGAAATCCCGAATCCGCAGCGCGATTTGCACATCCGCAGCGGCGTTTTGCGTGTTCAATCGCTGGATGAAAGCGATCGACAGGACGAAGCGCGGAATCCGGCGCCGAGCACGACTGCTTGAGAAAACCCGCGATTCTGTTACAACGAGCATCCCGGTAATCGGGTTCCATGCATGAACCGCTGAACATTCCGTTCCCCGGCGGCAGCGCGAAGGTGCTAACGCGTGAAGAACTCTATCGTTCGCCCGCGTGGCAAAATGCTTTCCGCGACAAGTACAAGGACCACCGCTTCTACGAGATCGTCGAGCAGACGCTCGGTGCCGATTTCGAGCATCACTACGTCGTTCTCGAAGACGAAGGCGGCACGGTCCGCGCCGTTCAACCGATCTTTCTGGTTCGGCAAAATCTTGTCGAGGGTGTGCCCGGTCTTCGGGCAGCGGTCGATTTTGTCCGACGTCGTTTTCCTCGTTTTCTGACGATGCGGGTGCTGATGGTCGGCTGCGCGGCCGGCGAAGGACATCTCGGCGCGTGCGCTCCGGAGGACGAGCAATGGGTCGCCGGAGCATTGCATGCGAGCCTGAAAAAGTACGCACGCCGTTTCAACGCGTCGCTCGTCGTGTTGAAGGATTTTCCTGCGAAATACCGCGAGTCGCTCCGTAGTTTTTCGAGCAATGGCTATGCGCGCTTTCCGAGCATGCCGATGACCCACTTGTCTCTCGGCTACCGCGATTTTGACGAATATGTCGCCACGCTCGGAGCTTCGACGCGGAAAGACCTGCGACGGAAATTTCGCCGGACGGCGGAGGCTGCGCCAATCGAACTAGAGGTGGTCAACGATATCACGCCGCACATTGACGAGGTCTACCCGCTCTACCTGCAAGTGCACGAACGCTCGAAAATGAAGTTCGAGCGGCTAACGAAAGACTACTTCTGCGACATCGGACAGCGCATGCCGGACCGGACGCGTTTCTTCCTTTGGAGGCAACACGGCAAGATCATCGCTTTCAGCCTTTGCATGGTTTACGGCAACACTCTCTATGATGAATACCTCGGCCTCGATTATGAGGTCGCGCTCGACCTTCATCTCTATTTTTACACGCTGCGCGACATCATCACCTGGGCGTTACAGCAGGGACTCGACTCCTATTGCAGCAGCCCCCTCAACTATCATCCTAAGCTGCACCTTGGCTGCGACCTCGTGCCGCTCGATCTTTATGTCATGCATACCGGGATGATTGTGAATCCGATCTTCCGGCATGCAGTGAAGCTGCTTGGACCAACGCGGCACGAGCCGGTGCTGCGAAAGTTTCCCAACGCGCACCAGCTCTAGCTACGCTGGGCGTTCGCCGATCACTCGCGCGTGATGTCGTTGAGAGAAAGCGCGCGTCTCCGGAATGAAATGGTTCTTTAATCCCTGGGTCCAGTTGGCGCTTGAAGCAGTGCTCGTGACGGTATCCGAGGTCCTGCTCAAAATCGGGGCGAGCAAAACCGCAGCAACCAACACGGCCATCGAGTGGTTGGGAATCAGTGGCCTCGCTTCACCGTGGGTCTGGGCGGGAATCGTCTCGCTGATCCTGAGTTTCGTCTGCTGGATTTACGTGCTGCGGCACATCCCGCTCTCCGTCGCTTTTCCGATGACAAACGTCGTCCACGTGCTGATTCCAGTCAGTTGCTGGCTGTTTCTCGGCGAAGCAATTTCGCTCCGCCGCTGGATTGGAATCGGAATCGTGATTTGCGGATTGATGCTCGTGGCGCGGCCGATCGCGCAAATCGAGGAGCGGCTATGAACGGAACTGCGGTCCTCGTCTTCGTCATTGAAGTCGCTGCGCTTGTCCTCGGCCAGGTCCTGCTAAAACACGCGCTCGAACGTGGCAATCAACTCGGCTTTCGCCATTCGCGTGTCATCGCGTTGTTTGCCGGCGGCATCGCCGGCCTGAGCGTTTCTTTTTTTCTGATGCTGGGGCTGCTCCAGCACTTTGCGCTCAGCTACTTCTTCCCGCTCCAAGCTTCCAGTACGCTCGTGATTGTGCTCGCGGCCGCGCTTTTTCTCCGGGAGCGATTGTCGCTCCCGTTAATCCTCGGCACCCTCCTCATTTGTGCCGGCATCGTGCTCGTCTCAACCAGTTAGCGCGGGCAGAAGACGCGCCAGCGTTTGGTGATTGATACGCTGGGTTTCCTCCATTGATGGATGATTCAGTTTCGGGTGATCCATTTCGGAAGCGAACCGTTGTTTGCGCCGCGCGTAGAGAGGCGGAGAGAACGCGCCGCAAACGTCGCCGCCGACAATTTCGCTCTGCGCACGAATGTGATTGAGTGCCCAGATCACATCGTCGGTTGAAAAGCGGCCATTCTCCCAGTTTGTCACTGCTTCGCCAGCGAGGAGGCAGTCGAGGTCGATCGTCACATAAACGGGAACAGCTCCGAGCCGCTGGACAAATTCGGTCAATCGTTCGCGCCAGTTCGATCGAAGAATTGCGCCTCGACGTTGCTGATCGGCAACCGGCCGATCGTCCGCCCACGGATGAACTTCGAGCGTGCCGCGCCGTTCCGCGCGTCGGTTGCCAAACAACTGCGCAGGCCACCAGCACTCAAAATTTCCGCAGCCCCAGACGCTCACCTTCTGCACGTTTGGCAGTTCGAGCGCGCGGTTGACCCAGCCGCCACAAGACCATTTTGGCGGGCGCACATCCCAGTCCGGATGATTGTCCAATGAAACGACGACCGCCGGAGTTTCAAGACGGCGGACCCACAACGCGCTGAGATGATGAAAGTCACCCGACCCGTAGATGATAAACGGCTCGAGGTGCGGTGATATCTCGCCGTAAAATCGCTCCATAACTTTCGCCGGCGCAGAAAACCGAAGCTGCGGCCCCCACTCGCTCGCATCGATCTTGCGCAGGCCTGACGGCTCACCATTCCAGGCGCCGTCGAGATCGAGATGAACCGCGGGCCGCAACGAATTACGGCCGCGGTCGCGTTGACGCGAGCTTTGGATCGAGTTCGAGCGCCTTCGCGTATTCAGCCTGGGCGTCGGCGGTGCGACCTTGCGAGGCCAATGCATTGGCGTAGGCAAGATGCGGCGTCGCCACCTTCGGGCTCAGGCGGGCGGCGTTTTCGAGCTCGACGAGTGCCTCATCATTGTGGCCAATCCGCAGCAGCGTCTCGGCGAGCCGAAAATGATATTCGCCGTTATTTGGATCGGCGCGCAGGGCGTCTTCGTAGTGCGAAATCGCCGGGTCGAACTTCGCCTGATCGCGCAGCACATTGCCGAGCCCGTAGTGAGCTTCGGCAAGCTTCGGATCGAGCTGCAGCGCGAGTTCGTATTCGCGCATCGCAGGTTCCAGCCTCCCTTGCTGGGCCAGCCCGGCCGCGTATTTGCCATGCAGATACCCGCTCCGCGGAAGATTCGCAGAAACCCACCCGCGCCGGTCGATTTCCGACGCAGGCCCGCGCATTTGCCAGGAACACAATGCGACCAGCGGAACGATAAATGTGGCTGTCCATTTCAGTCCGTGCAGTGCCCATGTCGGGAGCAACGCACGCTGCGCCGCTGAAGTTCCGCCACCGGTAATGCCGAGCGATTCGGCCGTCGATTTTTCGCGGACCTTCCAGATGAAGCCGTCGTAATAGAAATGGAGAAGCGCCGATGCGGTCACCACGCCGGTCAGCGCACGTTTTACGTGTTCGATTCCAACGTGGGAATTAAAATAAGCGAGCGAGCCGTAGGCGAAAACGAGGCCGACATACAGTCCGATAAGTGAGCCGCTGCGGCGAAAAACGAAACGCATAAAGCCGCCGATGGTGTTGTCTTTTTCGACCCGATTGCGGTTGTAAATCCAGACGATGGAAAGGTACTGCACGTCGTGGAACACCTCGAACAGCGCGATGCCCACGAGAATGTTGTAGACCCAGTTGTTGCAATACCACCAGAACGCGACGGTCGTTGCGAGCAGGACGAGCTTCACTGGATTGGACCGTTTCCCGCGCGTCCAACCCCAGGCAAAATTCGCCACCGAGGCTACCGCGGCGAGAATCGCGGCCGCCAGAATCCCTTGCTGCAGACCGGCGATTACCCACGGCGCAATGCGTGGACCTCCGCATTCGTAGTAGACTTCGAGAGTTTGCCCGAGCCGCGATTCCGAAAGAAATACGGCGGCGGCGAACCACAGGAAACACGTCAGGAAATCGAGTCGGCGGGTGAGCGCGGCGAATGAGCCGCGTTTCGCATCATAGATTCGGCAGAAGCCGTACGTCTGCATCATGCCGTGCCAGACGCCCCAGAAGAAAACGACCAAAATGATGCCGCGCAGGTCCCAGTAGTAGAACGGCACGCAGACCGCGAGCAGGAACATCGGAGCGACGATGAAGCGCCACTTGAATCGCTCGAACAATGCGCGGTCACCGTAGGCGCGAATCATTCCCGGCAGGTGGTGCCCCATCGCGCCGAACGCCGCCACGAACAAGTAAATGTCCTCGGCACTCCAGCGCGACTGCGCGAGCATGAACACGGGGACGAGCAACAGCGGCGTCAGCACGTAAAGCAGCAGGTCGCGCCAGGAGCTGAGAATCCACAACTGGGACTTCGGCGGCGCCGTGGTCGGCACCGCCGGCACGGTTTGCGGTCGTGAGAATGCGGAGACGTGCTGCATCAGAGAGATTGCCTCCAGTTTTTCCTAACCGCCTCGCAAAATCAACGTTGTGGTTGCGCGCAACTGCAGTCGCAAACCCGAAGTATCGATATCGGAGCTAACGAACAGAACGGTAAACCAGATCAGCGCGATATCTTTTGCAAGGTTCGTGACGCGTTCAGCGTTTTCGCGCGCAGCACCTCGAACGTGCTCGGGACAGCGTGGGCCTTCGTCGTCGCCATTCTGATTATTGTGGTATGGGGTGTGACCGGCCCAACCTTCCATTATTCGGACACGTGGCAGCTCATCATCAATACCGGCACGACGATTGTCACATTCCTGATGGTGTTCCTGATTCAGAACACGCAGAACCGCGACGCCAAGGCGGTGCATCTGAAGCTCGATGAGCTGATTCGCGCATTGAAAGGCGCGCGCAACAAGCTCGTTGACCTGGAAAAGCTCTCCGATGACGAACTGATTGCGCTCGAAGAGCAGTTCACGCGACTGCGCAAGCGCGCGGAATCCACCGTCGACAAAGCAGACGATGCGGTGGAAAAGGTAGAGCACGCCGCGGCGAGCCGCTGATCAGCTCGGTTCCGGCGCGCGTGCTTCACCCGTGCGCAGGAAAATCTTGCCGGACGGACACAGCTGGAGCACTTCGCATTGACTACAGTCTGGTTTGCGCGCGAAACAGCGGCGCCGTCCATGCCAGATCAGCCAATGACTCCACATCGTCCAGTGCTCGCGCGGGACAATCTTCATCAGATCCATTTCGATTTTCTCCGCGTCGTTGTGCTTCGTTAAACGAAGTCGCTGCGAGAGCCGGATGACGTGCGTATCGACCACGATCCCCTCGTCTTTATGAAACGCGTTCCCCAAGACGACGTTGGCTGTCTTGCGACCGACGCCGGGCAGCGCGGTCAGTTCGTTCATCGTATCCGGTACTTTCCCGCGATGCTTTTCCGTGATCGCAATGGCTGCGCCGCGAATGCTCTTCGTCTTGCTCCGAAAAAATCCGGTCGACTGAATCTCTTTCTCAAACGTCGCCGAATTCGATCGAGCGTAGTCCGCTGCGGTGCGGTACTTGGCGAACAATTTCGGCGTGACCATGTTCACGCGCTTATCGGTGCACTGCGCGGAAAGAATCGTAGCGACGAGTAGCTCGAGCGGGTTCTTGAAATTCAGCTCGCAGTGCGCACCGGGATAGGTCTCGCGAAATTGCGCGATCAGCTGCGCGACGCGCTCTCGCGCAGTCATGCCGGGTCCTGGCGCTCGACGATTCGCACCGTCTTGCCACGGCGCACTCGCTCAACGAACAACTTGCCCCGCCGAATCACACGCCGCGCCCAGGCGAACTCACTCGCGAGGATCGCAAGGCCGAGCGGGATCACGATCACCGATGGGCCGGGCAAAAAGATCAGCGTTATTCCAAATAGCAGCACCGTCGTGCCGATCACTCCGACCACCGCTTTCTTGACCCGCGGCGTCGAATCGAGGCGGCTGGAAATTGCGCGCACCCACCTCATATCAAACTGCGAATTGCGCCAGCTTCTGCTCGAGCTGCGCCGGAACGTGCGCCGTGATCATGGCCGCCTCTGCTTCGTAGCGAACATCAAGCACGTGACCGACGCGATGAATCTCGGCGATCAATTCTGATTCGCTTAGCGGCACGCGAAAACGCGAGTGCAGCCGCCACGACGCGAGTTCGTCCTGCAAGGCCTGGACCAGCGTCGCCACGCCTTCGCCGCTTCGCGCCGAAATCGCGACGCTGCCGCGAAACCTCTTCAGATACGTCTCAACGACATCGCGATTTGCGAGTGCATCGATTTTGTTGAACACGATCAGCGTCTCTTTGCCGAACGCGCCGAGCTCCTTCACGACTGCGTCAACCGCTGCGATATGCTCGTCCACCCGCGGATGGCTCAGATCGACCACGTGCAGGAGCAAATCCGCTTCGCTTACTTCCTCAAGCGTCGCTTTGAATGATTCGATCAAGGTGTGCGGCAGCCTGCGCAAAAATCCGACTGTGTCCGTCAGGAGCACGCGCTGCTTGTTCGGTAATGTGAGGCTGCGCGTTGTCGGATCGAGCGTAACAAAGAGTTTGTTCTCGGCCACGACGTCTGCGCCAGTGAGCAGATTGAGCAGGGTTGATTTGCCGGCATTGGTATAGCCCACAACAGCTACGACGGGCCACTGGTTGCGCCGCCGACCTTCGCGCTGCACCGATCGCGTCTTGCGTACTGATGCCAGCTCGCGCTCGATTTTCGCGATTCGTTCCTGCACCCGACGGCGATCGACTTCGAGCTGCGTCTCTCCGGGACCGCGCGTGCCGATTCCACCGGTTTGCCGCGAGAGGTGTGTCCACATCCGGGTCAATCGCGGCAGCAAGTATTGCAACTGCGCGAGCTCGATCTGCAGGCGGCCTTCACGGCTGCGCGCGCGCTGCGCAAAAATGTCCAGGATGAGCTGCGTGCGATCGATCACTTTGCGCGAAAACAGCTGTTCCAGATTGCGGCCCTGCGCGGGCGAAAGCTCATTATCGAAGATGACCGACGTCACCACACGCTCTCCGAACGACTCCTTGATCTGCTCCGCCTTGCCTTTGCCGATGTAATAGGGCGCCGTCGGTTTTTCGAGTCGTTGTGTTACCGTGTCGACGACTTCCGCGCCGGCTGAGCTGGCCAACTCGCGCAATTCTTCGAGCGAATCCTGCACGTCCCACTTCGTTTCGCCTCCCCGCTCAAGGCCGATGAGCAGCGCGCGCTCCTGCTTTTTTTGCGGTTGAACTTCGATCATCGCGCGAAGGAGAGACGCGCTTTCTGTACGATCAATTCGATCGCTTCTGGCGTTCCGAGGGGGCTCAAATTCAGCGGCTCGAAATTACTTTGTCGGCGGAACCAGGTCAATTGCCGCTTCGCATAACGCCGCGTCGCCTGCTGAATTGCCGCGATGCACTGCGGCAAGGTCGTTTTACCATCGAGGAGCGCGCGAATCTCGCGCAGGCCAAGAGTCTGCGATGCAGTGCTCCCGATCCGGGTGATTGCCTGCACCTCCTCGACGACGCCTTCAGCAAACATCCGTTCCACTCGCGAATTAATTCGCCGATTCAGATCGTCGCGGTCGCGAAAAAGGAAAACGCCGCGTGCGGTCGTGCGTTCAGTGATGCGCTGCGACGACGCCGGCTTGCCTGTGAGGAGACAAATCTCAATCGAGCGAATCAGCCGGCGCCGATTTGCGGTGTCGATCGTTAGCGCAGATCCCGGATCAAGCTGCCGGAGCCGCACGTTTAGTTCAGTGAGCGAGAGCTGCTCGAGTCGTTCGCGCAGCGCTGGATCTCCTGGCGGAAGCGGCGATAAGCCAACCGTAAGCGCGTGCACATACAATCCGCTGCCGCCAACGACGATCACGTTTTGGCCGCGCCCTTGAATCTGCGCGATCGCGTCGTGAGCCGCGGTCGCGAACTTCGCCGCAGACATTTCCTCGGCTAATCCGAAACTGCCGATCAAATGATGCCGCACACGGTGAAGCGTCGTGGCATCCGGCTGTGCCGTGAGCCGCGGCAAGCCAGCGTAAAATTGAAACGCATCCGCGCCGACAATCTCAGCCTGGCAGCATTCTGCGACCCCGACTCCGATTTCGGTTTTTCCGCTCGCCGTCGGTCCTACGATGTAGAAAACGCCGCTGTTCTTTGTCACGCCGAACCTACGCGGAAAACAGAACCGGGAGACCGGCAGCATTGCCGCCCAATCTCCCGGTTCTCAGAATCAAACGTCGTTCAGCTAACCGAATGCTGCTCGCTCGATTTCGCGCCGCTCACCACGAGCTTGCGGCCGAGGAACTCTTTATCGTGGAGCTCAGCAACGGCGCGCTTCGCTTCGTCGACCGTTTGCATTTGCACGAAGGCGAAGCCTTTCGAGCGCTGGTTGTGTCGATAGGTTACGACTTCGGCGTTTTGCACGTGGCCCACGCCGTTGAACAATTCGAAGAGATCGCTCTCCGTGGCGTCGAATGACAAATTGCCGACGTAAAGACGCGGCGAAGTGACCTCGATCTGCTCAGGCTTACGTTGCGGCCGTGGCTGTTGTGGCTGCTGCTCGCGCTGCGGCGAGACAGGCGACGAACCATTTCGCGCCGGCTGTGCATTTGTCGTCGCCGTTGCGCCATTTTCGCCCCCTGCGAAAAAGCTCACGACTTTCTGCCAAAACGTCTGTTGCTTCTGCGGCGTTTTCCCTCCGCCGCCTTGACTGCCCCGCGGCCGATAATCGCCGCCCCTGCCCCGGGGCCCGCCGCGCGAACGCCGGCCCCTTCGATGTGATTGAGATGCCATGTTGGTCCTCAGTATTCCTTTTTTGGTGCGGGCGGAGCGCCCCGAACGCATTCGGGACCCGGTTCCGGGCACGTGCGCTTCGCAAAGCGCGCTGGAGCAGCTCAAATGCTGTCTCTCCTGCCGATGGAAACTCCGCCTCGTGTCGTCGCGATTTGCGTGGAGAAAGGCGATCCGCAGGAGTCGAGCGGCGGTTCAGGAGAGATAAGAAGCTTCTCATTACGAACATCTGAACCTCCGAAAGTAAGCGGACGCCGGATTTCCACGCGGAAATCCCGACATCTGAGGAACAAGATGGCCGCTCAGGCTTCCAAATGCAAGCCTGCAATCCCGACGTCCGGTCGACGTCGGATTTTCGCTCAAAGAGCCGGCTGGTAGCGTCGAAACCACGCCATGAAACAAAGCAGGGCGTAAAGTTGCACGCGGTTATCGCGGCGGTTCGAAAAGTGATCCTCCACCACGCGACGCGCGGCAGCGACGTTGAAAATTCCTGTTTTGCCCAGAGCCTCAGCGGAGCAAACATCTTCGATCACCTCGCGCATGTTGTGCGTGAGCCAGCTCGCGACCGGCATCATAAAGCCGGTCTTTCGCCGATTGATGATTTCCGGCGGCAGATAAGCTCGCGCCGCGCGCTTCAACACATACTTGGTCGTGAAGCCGCGCAGTTTGTAAAACGGTTGAATGCGGCATGCGTGCTCGACGAGATCACGATCGAGATACGGGACCCTAACCTCGAGCGCGTGCGCCATGCTTGCCCGGTCCACTTTTACCAGAATCCGATCCTGGAAGTACAGCTTCAGGCAAAGGTATTGCAGTCGCTGGAAACTGTCCCTCAGTCCACTGCGGTGCACATGGTAGCTGATGTCTTCAAAGTCGTCGCTCCGCAGCAATTCGTCCCGCATCGACTCCGAAAACAGGCTTAACTTTTCTGAGTTGCTGTAACAGCCCATCCACAGGAGAAACCTGACTTCCGATGACAAACCGCGTCCCTTAAGAAATTGTCGTAACAGATGCTCGGCGCTCGCGTAGTTGTGGGACGCCGGCAGACGCTGCGCGAGTTTGCCTAATGAATCGCGCCAGCTGGTGGGCAGAAAGGACAGGTAACCAATCGCCTTGTCGGCTTGGAATGAAGGATAACCGGCGAATAGCTCATCTGCGCCGTCGCCGCCAAGCACTACCTTTACCTTCGATGAAGCAAATTGGCTGAGCGCATAGGTAGGAATAGCCGATGCATCGGCCAGCGGTTCATCAAACGCGTCGACGACCTTCGGAAAGATATCAGCTGCCTGACCGCGGGTCAGTGTCGTCTCGTGGTGCTCGAGCCCGAGATGCGAAGCAACGCGTCGTGCATGCGGCAGCTCATCGTAAGATGCCTCATCGAAACCCAGGGAAAAGCTGACCAGCCCGTCTGGACTTTGCTGGTTTGCCAGAGCTGCGACCAGACTCGAATCCAGCCCGCCAGAGAGGAACAAGCCGACCGGCACATCGCTCCGCAAGCGCTTGGCAATGCTGTCACGAAGCAGCGCGAGCACATCTTCGGCCCATTCATCAACGTTGCGTCCGCTCGGTGGGTCGTCATCGAGTGGCAAATCCCAATAGGATTCGCAATGCAGGCCGTCCTGGCCAAACCGCAGGTAAGAGCCTGGCGCAAGCTTTCGCACTCCCTTGAAGATGGTGTGCGGAGTCGGCACATAACCGAAGCTGAAGTATTTGCTCGTTCCTGACAGATCGATCCGCCGCTCTATGCCCGGATGGGCCAGCAGCGCCTTCAACTCCGAAGCAAACACGAGCTCGCCGCCGCTAACACAGTAGTAAAGCGGCTTGACTCCTATACGATCGCGCGCCAGCACCAACTCGCGTTTGTCGCGATCCCAAATCGCCACCGCAAACATGCCATTCAAATCACGAAAACTGTCGATCCCTCGCCTGACATACTGCTGCAGGACGACTTCTGTGTCCGATCGCGTGCGAAATCCGTCGCCATCTCGCTCAAGCGCGGTGCGCAGTTCAACGTAGTTATAAGCTTCTCCGTTGTAGATCAGCGTATACCGTCCATCCGGCGTGCTCATTGGCTGCGCACCACCTTCGAGGTCGATGATGCTTAATCGACAGTGGCCCAACGCAATCGCGGGATTGGAAAAGGTTCCTTTACCATCCGGCCCTCGATGCGCGACGAGGCCCATCATTTGACGCAGCACGCGTTCCGCGTCATCAGGCTGCGTACGCAAAGTGGTGAATCCAACAATACCGCACATATCTAATCGCTGGAGATCCGACGGAGCATGACCAGCGCGCCAATCGCCAACGACCGGGTGCTCGTCGGTCGCGGCACGTGGCTCCTCGTCATTGCTGTCACGGTGATTTGCTTTCTAACGACTAATCTGCCGTGGGAACTAGACGATTACGATCAGGCGCAACAGGCGTTTACGTCGTTTGAAATGATTAAGGAGGGACACTGGTTTTACCAGCGTACGCCGCACGAGCTGATCGCGCAAAAGCCGCCATTGGTCGGCTGGGTCTCCGCCGGGTTCTTTGCGGCGACGCGCTCATGGGCGCTTGCCTGGAGGCTGCCATCGCTCATTTGCGCCGGAGTGCTTGCTTACTGCGTCTGGCGGGCAGCGACGATCGCGTATGGCAGCTTGCCCGGGCTGGTAGCGCTCAGTGCCTTCTCGCTCAATCTGCTCACCGTCAGACTCGCGACGCTTGTTCGGACCGATATGCCGTTGGCGTTAGCGCTGTTCCTGGCTGGATGGCTTGTTTTCGAAAAGCTGCGACGTGGTGAGCCTTGGACAGCGCGCGACCGCTGGATGTTTTGCGTTCTTATAGCACTCTCGATGTGGATCAAGGGACCCTTCGCCTTTGTGTTTCTGCTGCCGGCGCAAATCGTAATGGCTCTCTATTATCGCAAGAAAAGTGTGGCCGGCGCTGGACCCGGCTGGTGGCCCTGGCTCGTATCGGTCGCATTATTCGCGCCCTGGCTAGCAGGCGGCCTCCTGCTCTATCCCACCTTCTATAAGCAGATCATAGGATTCGAAGTAGTAAGCCGATTCAGCACCAACGTTCACCATCCCTACCCGATTTACTTCTACATCGCGCACCTCCTCCACAAGTTTGCTCCCTGGAGCATACTTAGCACCGCGCTAGCCGTTATCGCGTGGCGCAACCGCCGGGTTATCAGCCCTCCTACCGTTTGGTTGCTGCTCTGGAGTTTGACCGGATTAGCGATTATGTCGTTAGTTCCTTCAAAGCGAGTTGATCGCGTCTACTCCATCATTGCGCCTCTTAGTCTGCTATTGGCGGCACAAGTGGCCGCGGTTATCTCTAATCCCGAACGGCGCAATGCGTGTGTGCAGTGGCTTCGAGTGTGCCTCGCCGCCGCCGTTGTCTTCACCCTCGGCTACACGACTTGGAAAATCGGCTTCGGCTACCATGATCATCTCGACGCGCTGCGACAATTTGGCAAGAGCGCGCGAAATGACGCTCAGCTACATGACCGGCGTTTTCAGGTAATCTCCGGCCTTTCCGGTAGCGAAGGAATGCTTCTATACCTGGATAAGCTTCACTTTACCGAACCGGAGGAGGCTGTGCAGGAGTGGAATCGCGGAGATATCGATGCGCTTGTCCTTCCGACCAACGCGACCGACGAGGTGTTGCCGCAGCTCCAAGGCGACCGGAGCGTGACATTGCGCTCAACTCACCGCAACAGTCAGCCGCGGGTGGATTACGAATTGGTTGTGAAGAACCGCTAAGGTGACACCAGCGTTCGCCGAAAGGTATCTTGCCGTCGAAGAGACACAGTGGTGGTGCAAGGCCCGGCGCGAAGCGGTGGCCGACCTGGTGCGTCGAACCACTCCCGCCCGGACCGCTCCGATACTGGAAATCGGTTGCTCCGGCGGCGTATTACTACGCGATCTCGCTGCAGCGGGTTATCGCGACCTTCATGGCATCGATATCAGCGAAGCCGCGATTGCTGCCGCACGTCGGCGAGGATTTACCCGCGTTACTCAGATGGATGCTACACGCCTTACCTTTGATGACGGCTCGTTTGATCTTGTCATAGCGTCCGACGTGCTGGAGCACATTGAGGATGACATATCTGCGCTCAAGGAATGGCGTCGCGTTCTATCCAGTCGCGGCAAGCTAATCGTGTTTGTTCCCGCGTTTCAGGCGCTCTGGAGCTCACACGATAAGGCTAATGATCACGTGCGCCGTTATTCCGGCAGCCAGTTGCGGCATGCCCTTGAAGAAGCCGGATTTAACATCGAGCGGCTGTCCTGCTGGAATATGACGCTCGCCGTTCCCGGTCTCCTCTTAAGCTTGCTTGAAAGAATACTGCCCGGTTCGCCACGCGACAGCGACACCGGCGGCCTTGTTCAGCCGGCGGAGCCAGTCAATGCGGCTTTACATCAGATAATTGCGCTGGAGAACAAAACGCTGCGCCATGTGAACCTGCCCTTCGGCGCGAGTGTGTTCGCGATAGCATCGGCTACCTAGGTAGCCGTCGTACTGCGATACCACTCAACGAACTTCGGCAGTCCTGCGCGCAGCGGTGTTGTAGGATTGTAGCCAAGCAACCGGCGCGCCTTTGAAATATCGGCGCAGGTTAGCGGCACATCGCCAGGTTGTTCCGGAAGCTGGTTGATCGTGGCTTTCTTGCCCAGCGCCGTTTCGATCGCAGCAATCAGATCCTTCAGCTGGATCGTGTCACTCTCCCCTAAATTAAAAATGTCGAAGCGCGCGCCGTTATAGTTAAGCGCCGCTACCACGCCCTGGATGATGTCATCGATGTAGGTGTAATCGCGTCGGGTGGTGCCGTCGCCAAACTGATCGATCGGTTTACCCTGGTCGATCCGTCGGGTGAATTGGTGGATCGCCAGGTCGGGTCGCTGGCGCGCACCGTAGACGGTGAAGAAGCGCAGCGCTACGACGCGCATGTTGTAGAGATGCGAATAGGTCGAGCACAGGAATTCGCCGCCAATTTTCGTAGCCGCATACGGGCTGATCGTTTGGGTAAGATGAAAGTCTTCCGAGAACGGCACTTGTTTACAAATGCCGTAGACAGATGAGCTGGATGCGAAAACAAACCGCTCGATCCCATGGCGCCGCGCGGCTTCCAGCAGGTGAAGCGTGCCCGTAACATTCGTGTCGTAGTAGAGTTGCGGCGCCGCGATTGACGGTCGTACGCCCGCCCGCGCCGCGAGATGCACGACCGCGTCGAATTTGTTGCCCTCGAAGACAGAGCCCACTGCGTCTCCGTTTCGCAAATCGACTTCGTGCAGCGCGATCTCCGACCCGATCCCCGCGATGTTCCGCCGTTTGATCTTCGGATCGTAGAAGTCATTGAAGTCGTCGAGGATCGCGACGTCATGACCGTCGGCCAGCAGTCGCTCGGTCAGGTGCGAACCGATGAAGCCCGCGCCACCGGTAACGAGAATCTTCACGATCGATTTGCTCCTGGAGTTTTCGTGTCGAGCGCACGCCACATGTACCACGCGAGCGCCGAGCGATACGGCCGAAATTTTTCTCCAAGCTTCGCGAGTTGCTGTGGCGTCGGCATTTTCCGTTTACCGAAAGTCTTGGCGAATCCTTTCCGCACACCCAGATCGTGAATCGGCCACACGTCAGGTCGCGCCAGATCAAAGAGCAGAAGCATCTCGACCGTCCAGCGGCCAATGCCGCGAATCTGCGTCAGCCGTTCCACGATTTCTTCGTCCGCCATTTTCGCCAGTGCGCGCGCCGTCGGCACAACGCCGTCAACCGCCTTCTGCGCGAGATCCTTTAACGCGGCGGTCTTATTGCGCGACAAACCCGCCGCGCGAAGAACTTCGTCAGCGGTCGCGAGCACTTTCTTCGGGTCGAGAAATTTCGGGCTGCCAAAAATTGCGCGAACACGTTTCCAGATGGTGGCTGCGGCTTTGCCGCTGAGTTGCTGGTAAACAATCGATTCCGCCAGCGCGTCGAACGGCCGAATGAGTTTGCCCGGTTCAAGTTCGTAGCGGCGCGAGCGGCGGATCAGCTCCGCCAGTCGCTTGTCGGCGCGCGAAAGATGTCGATGCGCTTCGTGGTGCATGTGCAGGTCATCCTGAGCGAAGCGAAGGATCACGCAAGTGTCCAGATTGACGGTCGCGCGGACGCTTGTGAGGTCCCTCGCGTTCGCTCGGAATGACAAGCGCGATGCTTCTGCTTTCTTCCCGGATGCCGCAGACACAGCTCACCTATTTCGGACATTCCGGTTTCAAACTCACCACCCCATCCGGCAACGTCATTCTGATCGATCCGTGGCTGAAAAATCCGCTGCTGAAAAATGGCGAGGAGATCTTGAAAGCGCTCGATCGCGCGGATGTGATTTGCCTGAGTCACGCGCACTTCGACCACGTCGGTGACGCGGTGGAGATCGCGAAGAAAACGAAAGCGAAACTCTGCTGCACGTTCGATTGCGCGATCGCGGTGCGTAACGCACTCGGTTATCCGGGCGACGACAGCTCGCTCGTTCTCCACATCGGCGGAGCCGGAAAATTGTTCGGCGGCGAAGTGACTGCGCGGTTTACGCCCGCATGGCACGGCACCGCGGTCACGCCGAGCGAAGACAAGCCGCCGGTCTATGGCGGAACGCCGACTGGCATCGTCCTAGCGGTGGAAAACGGACCGACGATTTATCATACCGGCGACACCGACCTGTTCTCCGACATGTCACTCGTCCCGCTGGAACATCCGATCGATTACATGCTTTGCTGCATGGGCGATCACTACACGATGGGACCGATGCGGGCTGCGCGCGCAGTCGAGCTGGTCAAGCCGCGCGTCGTCGTTCCCATCCATTTCGGCACCTTTCCCCCGCTCACCGGCACGCCTGCTGAGTTGCGCGAGGAGATGAAAAAGCGCGGGGTTCAAGCCGAGATGCGCGAGATGAAGCCCGCAGAAACCATCGAACTGTGAATCCACTTCTCCCTCTCACTTCGAATGTCTTAGAATCGCACCAATGACCGGACGCCTTCTGCCGCTGCTGCTCTTACTTGGTTGCGCGTCGGCGTTTGCCAGCGGCGGGTTGACCTCGAACGCGGAGACAACCTTGTCGCCGGCCGCACAGGCCGAGATCAAAACCGAGTTCGTGCCGATCGACACTTTCGAGGTCGAGACGGGCTACGTATTCAGAAGCGACCTGAACCACGGCGGCAGCTTCGGAAAACAGGACGCTCTTCAGAATTCAATCGAGTGGGGCCACCGCATTCAGCTCATCGGCAATTTTTACCTGCGCGCCGGATTCCAATACGCGCGCTTCGACTTCGGACATACCAATGCTCTGCCGATTCCGGATCACCTGCAAAGCGCGTCGATCCTGCTGGGCGTCGATTACATGCATGGCAAAGACATCGGCGCCTTTTTCCAGATCAGGCCGGGGTTTTATTTCGAGAACGATATCGGCCGCGACTCGTTCGATATCCCGATCACAGCCGGACGCATTTTCATCCTGCGCGACGATCAACTTTATATGTTCGTCGGCGCGAACGCCTCATTTTTGCGCGGAGGATTCCCTGTCGTTCCGCTCGCCGGCCTGATCTGGACTCCGAACGAGCAGTGGCATGCAATGGCGATGGTGCCCGAGCCGCGCGTCGTCTATTCACCGAACCAGCAGTGGGACTTCTGGGCCGGCGGCGAGCTGGTCGGGAATTCTTTCAAAATGGATCAGCATCCGGAGTTCGCGAATATTCCGCACGTCGCCAAGCTGAGCGGCACGCAGGTCGACTATATGGAATACCGCGCCGGCGTGGGCGTCATCTATTCACCAGTGGACAACATCTGCTTTGACCTCGGCGCCGGCATGGACATCCAGCGCGCCTTCAAATTCCATCGTGCGGGCGAAAACTACCGCACCGATCCTGCGCCTTACCTGCGGCTGCAGGTGAAGGCGAAGTTTTAACAGTCACCGCGAGCTCGTCGGTGCCACTACTGGCTGGCTGCGTTCTTGAGCTCGGGCCTGATCTCGCCCTGGTCGAACTCAACTGGAAGATCGATCTGCTTAATGCTCCCGGGTTTAAATTTCCACTTCAAGAGCGCGAGGATCACCGCCGCGTTCGCGTCGCCGACTCCCGGTCCAGGTTCCGGCCGTTTGAGGACGCCTATTTCCGTCACCGCGCCGGTTTGCTGATTCACCTTCATTCGATACACGCCGACTCGTCCTGGTATGTAGAAAAACGTGTGCGGATACATTGGGACTGGTGCCGCGAGGACCACGCCTTTGTACTTCGGCGGAATGAATGCCTCAAACGCCGACGCGTACGATTGCTCCGGCGACACCACAAACGCCGCAATCAGGAACGCGATAAGCGCGCAGAACTTTCGGAGAGCAACTGAGTGTGCCATTACGTTAATGTTTCGAAGAACACTCACCCTCCGGATGCCTACCTTTAGAGCGTGAATCACCAACGATATGGTTAGTCCAGTTGCGCGATACACCGTGAACCAGCTGCCGCGCTTCTGATCCTCCAGATGCGCGCGGATCGTCACACCACATAACGAGACACAAGATCAGCTACCGCGCCCATCGTCGGCAGACAATATATAGCTCAGCGGTTGTGGTCGCTTCGGGCAGTACCAGCCGCAGCACTCAGCCGCCGCTTG
>JBJMWW010000099.1:0-15784 GCA_045809945.1 Chthoniobacterales bacterium | reverse complement strand
CATCGCTGCGGGAACTGCAGGATCGCGCGCAATTCCGAATCGCTGGCGCAATTGCACAGGTCGATCGCAAATTTACGAAAAAGGACGCCAAGCCGTTCGCGGTCGTGTGGCTGGAAGACCTGAGCGGAACACTTGAGGTCGTTATCTGGAATGATACGTATGTAAAAGTCGCGAACGTTCTCACCCCGGGCGCAGTCGTCGCAACGGAAGGCACGCTCGACACGCGCGATGACGCGGTGCGCGCGACCGCCCAAAAGGTGCTGGCTCTTTCGCCCGACGCGAAGAACGGCGCGGCCGCTCCGATCGTTCTCCGGTTTCCGCCGGGCACGCCCTCGAACATCCTGCGTGATGTTCGCGATCTCCTGGCGAGTTCTCCCGGGAAGCGGGTCGTCCTCCTGCAGCTTGAGCAACCGGGCCGACCGGCGGTGCAGATCGCCGCGGGCAGCGATTGCCGCATTGATCTGACGCCGGAACTCGAGCGCAAACTGCAGCCATGGCTGCCGACGGCGTGACGGCTGGCTAGCGTGCGGGTGCCACGACCAACGCACCGCCGCTGACATCGTGCTGCGTGCAAAACGAAAACGTCTGCGCTGATGCGTCGCCGTCATGAGCGGCGATGCTCCATCCGGCGCGAAACAAGGGCCCGCTGAATTCAAGCGAGGTAAACGGCACGGCCGCACTCGACTGGTCTGCCGGCGAATCGGCTAATCGCACTCCGGTGATGCAGTTGCCGGCTGCGGCTTGAAAGACCAGCGGTTGATCGAAGCGCAGGGTCGCGCTGACCGCGTTGTTGTCGGAGAAATCGCACCCGCCTCGAATTGAAAGCGGCGGTAGATTCGCGGAGTCCCGGCGCAGTTCACACCGATCCAGTTCGAGCGCAGACCGACTAAGCAGCATATGCGCGTCGACGGCGTCGATCGGCGCACCAAACAGCTTCAGAGACTTGCCCGAGACGACAAGTTGTCCCGCGAGACTGCGCTCCTGCGCGGTTGCGCTGCCATTGATTGCCAGCTGACCGGCAAAATTAGCCGGGCTTCCGCCGAGCAACCGAGCAAAGTCGGCAAGATCGCCGATCGTGGCGGAAACGTCTCCGCGCAAATCCGGCAGCTCGGTATTACGAGCTGGTAACGCGAGTTCTCCGGTCAGTGTGAGTTCGTTTCGACGCTGCTTTACGTAGAGCTGCTCGACGTCGATCTGCCGGCTGGAATACGAAGCGCCGAGCATCACCACATCGGCCGTCCGGTCGCGCCAGGTGAATCCGGTGATCTCCGTCCAGAGCGACGCCGTGGCCGACTGCAGCGTTTCCAGGCTTCCACGAAAGGTAAACTTGAGCGCATGCAGGGAACCGCTGGCGCGATCCGAAAACGCCAGCGCGTCGGACATCCGCGCGAGCGAGATCTCATTACCGCTTGCCGCGATGTCCCATGTTCGCTTGCCGGTTTGCTCTTCGGCCGACATGCTCGCGCGGAGTTTTCCGCCAAATACATCGAGATCGGCGTCGATGCCGATGCGATTCTCGCCGAGCCGTCCGAGGTCGACGCGTAATACATCGACGTCGAGGCCGCGCATCATCGTCACTCCGCCGAGACTGAAACGGTTGTATTCCCACGAGGTCCCGCCGCGAAGATCGTCGAACGTTTGTTGCAGCGCGGGTGAACGCACAACCAATCTGCGCAGATGAAACGTTCCCGATTCCAACTCGCGCGCAGTCAGTTCGGCGTCATGTATTTCGGCCGTTGTGGTTGCCGACTGCACCGTTAGCTGTTTGACGCTGATGGCGAAATTGTCCGCGAGTAGGAACTGCAGAGTCCGCGGTGAGGGGGCGGCGCCGCAATTGCCGGCGACATCGTCGAGTGAAAGAGTACGAACCGGCCGGCCGCGCGAGTTGTCGAAGAATGCTGCGACGCGGAGGTCCGCTGCGACGCGCGCGATTTTTACCGCAACGGCCTTAGTCGTCGACGTGATCGTTACGTCACGCAGCGTTACCGGCCGGAGCAACGGCGCTTCGATCGCTGCGTAGCTGATCGTGCACTCGTTCGTTCGCGCCACATTCGCGATCCAGAGCCTTACCATCGTCGCGGTAATCAACGGCGCGGCGATCAGCACTACGATCGCCACGACTGCCAGACACGCGCATAAAATGAGGAGCGGTTTTCGGAAAGACATCACCGCGGCTTTCGGCGGTCACACCACGCCCGCATCGCTAGAGCGTTGCAGGCCGGGACCGCCGCTACAGTTACTCCTTTCGTTGTCCCTGGGCAAAGATTACGCGCAGCGGCTCGCCGGCGTGAATCCGTGCGTTCAGCTGCTCTTGCAGCGATCGCTCGGCGTCCGCGATGAGGCCCGACTCGGCGGCGCGTTGCCGGGCGAGCTCGGGCAGCATGGCGAGTTCCGCCTGAACATCAGCGCCCGAGATTCGGTTCCAGTAGCCATTCTCGAATGCGAGAACCTCAATTTGTTTCTCATCGAGGCCGAGGATTATCGCGTGAGGCAGGCGAACGGTGATTGCCTCCTCGCTCGCTGTCACGCTGACATCGCCACGCAGATCGAAGCCCGCACGAACGGCGTAGGTCCCGTGAAGTTTGATCCGCTTCGTGCTGCCGAGCCACGAATGCAGCATCTCGTGCTCGACCTCCACATCGCGTGATAGCACCGCCAGCTCAGCGGTTGGCGTTGTTTGTTCAACATAAACACGATTGTTAACCGTGATTCGAGGCTGCAGATGCCCGATTTGGATAAACGCATCGCGCACGTCCCGCGCGACCCGTTCCACTTCATTCGTCGCCTGATGGGCCGTTCGCGCCGGCCACGACTCCAGCCGCAGAAAAATCAGAACGACAACCGCGGCGGCGATCAGCGCGATCAACGCGAACGCGGCGGGCCAGGAAAATCTCCAATTTCGGTGTTCGGCGGTCCCGCGACCGCGAGGTTGGCGTTGGACGTTTTCTTCCATCAGTCCAAAAAATTACCGCCCCCCACGCCTCGATGAGACGCGAGGGGCGGCTGTTCCCCCCAGAACAATCTTCCGAAAGTTGCGCCCGTAGTAGACGAACTCGTTCCGAGGGGCAATCAAAATCTCTCGGGTTTAGATGAAAAATCCGGCCTGAACGGAGTAAAGTCCTTCATGCTTCGTGAGTTGCAGCTGAAAAACTTTCGTTGTTTTGAATCGCTCACAGCGGAATTCTCGGGTGGTTTCAACTTCATTATCGGTGCAAACGGGCAGGGAAAAACGTCGATTCTCGAGGCGGCCTGCGTGCTTCTCCGCCTGCAATCGCAGCGGAGCTCGACTCTGGCGCCATTGTTGAAATTCGGTGCAAAATCGTTTGCTGTCGCAGGCGATTACGACGGCCACCGGCTCGACTTTCGTTACACCGCGCTGCGCCGGAAGATTGCTTTCGATGGAGTCGACCAGCGTGAAACCGGGGAATATCTGCGGGTCGGACGCGTCGTCTCGTTTTCCAACACCGATATCGATCTCGCGCGCGGCAGCTCGGAGCCACGGCGCCGATACCTCGATTTTATTGGATCGCAGATCGGGCCGGTATACAGGCCGACGTTGCGGGCCTACGAACGCGCTCTGCGTTGTCGAAACGCGTTGCTCAAATCGGCGCAACCGCGTCCGCGCGAGATTGCCGCCTACGATCAGCCATTGCTCGAACATGGCGCGGCCCTTTCCGCGCTACGCGCGCGAATTGTCGAACGGCTGGCGCCTCTTGCAGCACAGGCTCATCGACAAATCAGCGGGACAAACGAAGAGCTGGTGGTGCGCTGGGCGCCCGGCAATTCCGCTGATTTTGCAGCGGACCTCGCTAACTCTCACGCGGCCGAAGCGCGCTTGCGGCAAACCGTGGTTGGACCACATCGCGACGATCTCGACTTGTTCATCGACGGAAAAGCAGCCGCTCAGTATGCATCCGAAGGTCAGCAGCGGACGCTGGCACTTGCCTTGAAAATCGCGCAGGCGAAAATCTTCGCGGCGGAGGATGGCGCATCGCCGTTGCTGCTGATCGACGACATTTTTGGCGAGCTCGATCCGCAGCGGCGCAATGCACTGCTGCGTAGCCTGCCGTCCGATTCGCAGAAGCTGGTTACAGCGACAAGCACGGCCTGGCGCGAGCAGCCGATCGCTGGTCAGCTTTTCATGCTGGCCGACGGTGGATTGCGGATTGAACCGCTGTGATTTGTCATTCTGAGCGCAGTCGAGGAATCTTCGTGTACGAATTCACCGAGATGTCTCGACTTCGCTCGACATGACAAATACCGCATCGACTGGACAGATATTGCGTTTCTTCTTCCTGCTCGGGATGCTCGTCGGCGCATCCGCATTCGCTGCCGACCCACACACTGTCGGGTTGCAGACGCGGACGTGGCGGAGCGCGCACGAGCGAGAGATCATCGCGGAGTTCGTCGAGTTGCTCGCGATTCCGGATCTGGCGTCAGACAAACCGAACATCGAGCGAAACGCGGAGGCGATTCGCGCGATGTTCGAGACGCGTGGAGCGAAAACGCAACTACTCAGGATCGACGATGCGCCACCTATAGTCGTCGCGGATGTCATCGCGCCCGGAGCGACGAGGACGGTTGGCATTTACGCGCATTACGACGGGCAGCCGGTCGATCCTTCAAAGTGGAAAAGCGATCCGTGGAAACCGGTAATGCGTGATGCGAATGGCAAGGAGATCGACTGGCAGAACGCGAAATCCTTCGATCCTGAATCGCGCCTCTATGCCCGTGCCGCGGGTGACGATAAGACGCCGATTATCGCCGCGGCTGCGGCACTTGATGCGATGCGTGCGAATGGCATTTCGCCGGCGGTAAATCTGCGCTTCGTTTTCGAAGGCGAAGAAGAAGCGGGCTCGCCGCATCTCGGCAATTACCTGGCGAAGTTTGCGAACGTGCTGCGGCCAAGCGCGTGGATTTTGTGCGATGGGCCGGTGCATCAAAGCCGGCGAATGGAACTGTTTTTTGGCGCGCGTGGCGTGATCGATCTCGAGCTAACGATCTACGGACCGATCAAAGCGCTGCACGACGGCCACTACGGAAGTTGGGTGCCGAATCCAATCGTCCGCCTGACGCATCTCCTCGATTCGATGCGCGATGAATCGGGGAAAATCCTGATCGCCGGGTTCGACAAAGAGTTTCGTGCGCCGACGGAGGCCGAACGTGCCGCGCTCAGGAACGTGCCGGACGTCGACGACGCTTTGCGCAAGGAATTCGCAATCGCGCAGACGCTCGACGGATCAGTTTCCGATTCAGTTCTGCAACCAGCGCTCAACATTCGCGGAATCGAAAGCGGTCGCGTCGGCGCGCAGGCGGCGAACTCAATTCCGACGGAAGCACGCGCATCGATCGACTTCCGGCTCGTGCCGAACCAGACGCCGGAATCGGTCAAGACGCTGGTTGAGCGGCACATCGAGAAGCAGGGCTACACGATCGTGCGTGACGTGCCGGATGCCGCGGCGCGAATGAAGTTTCCAAAAATTGCGCGGGTCAATTGGGGCGCAGGTTATCCGCCGGCGCGGACTTCGCTCGAGCTACCGCTCTCAAAGGAAATCGCGGACATCATGACTGCTGCCGGACACGAGCCCGTCAAATTGCCGACGCTCGGCGGCAGCATTCCAATGTATCTGTTTCAGCAGCCTGATGACACGCCGGTGATCGATTTGCCGATTGCGAATCACGACGATAATCAGCACGCCGCGGACGAGAATCTGCGGCTGCAGAATTTGTGGGACGGCATCGAAGTTTACGCCGTCCTCTTCGCCACGCTCTCGCCGAAGTAACGCTTGCGCCGCATGCGCCCGCACCGTCTATTTTGCCATGCGGAATTTGGGAGACGGGGTGCCGCTTAGCCTTGCCGGTTCGCTGCTCGTCGCACATCCGAACATGCTTGATCCGAATTTCCGGCGCAGCGTGCTGTTCATCTCCGCCTATGATCCGAAAGAAGGTGCACTCGGCGTGATTTTAAATCGGCCACTCGACAAGCAGGTCTCGGATCTGGTGAACGACGAGCCGCCGGAGAACTTGGCCAACGTGCCGGTTTTCCTAGGCGGTCCGGTGGGAAAAACACAGCTTATGTTCGCCGCAATCGAATGGGAAAAAGGCGAGGGGCTCTCACTCAATCACAACGTCGATATCGATGAGGCGACCCAGCGTGTCACGAACGAGCCGGATTCGATTCGCGCCTTTGTCGGTTACGCCGGCTGGAGCGCGGGACAGCTCGAAGCGGAGATGAAACAGAAGGCTTGGATCGTGCAAAAGCCGACGCGCGCCGCTCTGAAAACGGAGCGATTGCCGAAACTTTGGTTCGAGATCATGCGCGGACTTGGCCCGTGGTTCAAAATGCTTTCCGCCGCGCCCGACGATCCATCTTTGAACTAAGGCCAAGACCAGCCCCAGAAAAGGCGCTTGTCACTGGTCACCGGTCACTCTTCACTTCCCCGCATGATCGTTGGTGTTCCAACAGAAATTAAAGAGCAGGAGAATCGCGTCGGCCTGATTCCGTCGACCGCGGCGCAGCTTACAAAGCGCGGCCATACCGTACTGGTCCAAAAAGGCGCTGGCATCGGCTCCGGTTACAATGACGAAGCGTACACCCAGGCCGGGGGGCGGATCATCGATGACGCGGCGCAGCTCTTTCGTGAAGCGGAAATGATCGTGAAGGTGAAGGAACCGCTTCCGCCCGAATATGGATTGCTGCGTAAGGGGCAGATTCTCTTCACTTATCTCCACCTTGCCGCGAGCAAACCGCTGACGGAGGCGCTGCTGAAATCCGGCGTTACGGGCGTTGCTTATGAGACGATCCAAGTAGGCCACAAGCTGCCGTTGCTCGAGCCAATGAGCGAAATCGCCGGGCGCATGGCGACCGTGATGGGTGCCTATTACCTCGCGAAATACAACGGCGGCAGCGGCGTGTTACTTGGGGGCGTGCCCGGAGTTTTGCCTGGTCGAGTCGTCGTGGTAGGCGGCGGCACATCAGGCGTGAACGCAGCGCGGATGGCGGTCGGACTCGGTGCCGGTGTGCGCATTCTCGACATAGATCTCGAGCGGTTGCGCTTCCTCGACCAGACGATGCAGGGCGCCTCCACCGTCTTCTCGAATGAAGCGAACCTGATGGACCTGATGCCGGAAACCGATCTGCTGATCGGAGCGGTGCTTTTGCCGGGAGCAAAGGCGCCGAAGCTCATCACGCGTGAGATGTTGCGCAAGATGAAACCGGGCAGCGTGCTGGTCGACATCGCGATCGACCAGGGTGGCTGCGCCGAGACCTCCCACGCCACGACCCACAAAGACCCGATTTACGTCGAGGAGAACGTCATCCATTACTGTGTTGCTAACATGCCGGCGGCCTACGCCCGCACCTCGACCCAGGCATTGACGAACGTCACTGCGCGCTACGTCGAACAACTGGCAAATTTCGGACTTGAAGAAGCATGCAAACGCCAGCCGGCGCTGACCGGTGGAATTAACACGAGAGACGGCCGCCTGACACTCCAAGCGGTGGCCGACGCGCATGGCCTCAACTACGAGCCCGCGTTTTAATTCGTTAGGCGCAAGTCCGCGCGCCTGTTATGTTTCGATTTAACCATTGACCCACGTGGGCAACCAAAACCTATGAAGAAATACATCTGCATCCTGGCAAGCGCGGCGCTCCTCGCCGCGTGCGAACAAAAATCTGAAACCACCAACCCGCCAGCAAGCGGCAGCAGCAGCAGCACAACTGTTGTCGACAAGAGCAGCCCGGCGGGCGGTAGCAGTCCGGCCGGCGCGAGCAGCTCCAGCAGCAGCTCGACGAACACGAGCACGAGCAGCAGCGCATCGCCGGCTTCTGGCTCAAGCAGCAGCAGCACCACGACGACGACCAGCGCGACGCCGAGCGGCCACTAAGTCAGACGGTTTAGTTCAGCAAAATCTTCCCTCGAATTTGTTCGCGGGAAGATTTTTGCTGTACCGATGAAGGAGCGAAAGCGGTTGAAATTGCCACGCACGGTGCGGCTGACGAGTGGCGTGCAGTTTGCCCATGTGCGCGAGCACGGGCGAGCCTACCGCGGCGAGTTCATGACCTTTGCCGTTGCTGATTCGGCCAGCGAAGAACCGGCGCGCATAGGTGTCATCACGTCGAAACGCGTCGGCGCCGCAGTGGTCCGAAATCGCATTCGCCGTCGGCTGCGGGAATTGTTTCGCACTAATCAGCGCCAGATCCGAGCTGGTGTCTGGGTGGTTACCATCGCTCGGGCGACGGCTGCGCGCGCGCCCTTTGCAGCACTGCAGGCTGAGTGGTTGCGCCTCGCAGAGCGCGCTTCTATCCTACGCGCCTGATGCGCCCTCTCGTCCGCCTCTTCATTCGCGCATATCAGGTCGCGCTCTCGCCGCTTCTGGCGGTGCTTGGTGGACCGGCGAGCGGCTGCCGATTTCAACCGACCTGCTCCGAGTATTTTCTCGGGGCGGTTGAACAGCACGGCGTCCTTCGGGGCAGCTGGCTCGGTTTGCGCCGTCTCGGGCGGTGTCATCCTTGGGGCGGGCAGGGACATGATCCAGTGCCGGAAAGCCCCGGCCGCCAAACGCCGAATGCCGCCCGCCAGATGGCTGACTTGCGTTGCTGCGGTGAATAGTCGAACGGGACAGGCTCATGGATCGCACGGCATGGATTGCAGTTTCATTTTGCGTGCTCGCGCTGATTGGGTGGCAGGTTTACATCGCCAGGCAAATACCACCGCCGCGTCCGGCGATGGTCTCGGCGTCCGCTACCCCGACGCAAACTGCTGAGGCGTCAGCCAGCGTCGCACCGCTGCCCTCGGCCACCCCCGCTGCGATGCCGAGCGCTGCGCCTGAGTTTGCGGAAAAACGCGAGACGCTGCGCAACAGCGACTTCGAAGTTCACCTGACCAATCGCGGCGGCGCAATCAGCGACGTCGTGTTGCTCAACCACGTCGGCGACAAGAACGAGCCACTCGTGCTGAATTCTGAAGCGCGGACGCCGGTCGCCGCATTGGTGGACGATCCGGCGAACGAGAAGCTGGATGAATTCACGTCCGCCGCCCAGCCCGATGGCTCGATCGTTTATGAGCGCAAAGCGCCGGAAGGCGTAACGACGACGAAGCATTTCTTCGTTCCGCCCCCGACCGAGAAAAAGGACAATTTCGTTCTGCGCCTCGATGTGCAGATGCGGAACGATGGCACGCAGCCCTACACGAATCCCGGCTATTTCATCACGCTAGGGTCGGCGCATCCAATCCACGCCAATGATTGGGCCGCGTTCACCGCGCTCGCGTGGTACGCCGGCGCCTTTAAGCAAATCGATGTAAACTGGTTTGCCGAGCAAACCGTCCCGATCGTCGGAATCAAGCGCCGCGACGCGCAGCAGTTTTATCATGAAACGCCGAAAGGCGGCGCGGAGTGGGCCGCGGTCAGCTCGCAGTTTTTCGCGACGATCGTTACGCCGCTGAATGCGAAGGGCAGCGAAATCGAAGGCAGTCGTTTCGATTCGCAGCAAGGCACAAAGACGCCGATTTATGGAATCGAAGGTGCGCTGCACATGCCGGCCGTGCAGTTGCAGCCGGGACAAACAGCGACCGCACAATTCCAGATCTGGGCCGGACCAAAACTTTACGGTCGGCTGGCCAAGCTCGAGCACAACGAGGCCGAGATCATGAATTTCGGCATCTTCAAACTGATCTGTCAGGCGCTCCTCAATTTCCTGAATCTGCTCCACAGCTTTCTTGGCAATTACGCCCTCGCGATTCTCGCGCTCACCACCGTGATCAAGCTCTGCCTCTGGCCGCTCCAGAACAAAGCGAATCGCTCTATGCGGCAGATGCAGTCGCTCAACCCGAAGATGCAGGAGCTGCGCGAAAAGTACAAAGACGATCCGACCCGCATGAATTCGGAGCTGATGAAGCTCTACAAACAGTACGGCGTTAATCCAGTCGGCGGTTGTTTGCCGATGGTGATCCAGATCCCGATTTTCTTTGGTCTCTTCACGATGTTGCGGCAGGCGGTCGAGCTGCGGAACGCGTCGTTTCTCTGGGTACACGATCTTTCCCAGCCCGACACCGTCGGTCACGTGCCCGGCATCGGCTGGCCGATCAACGTGCTCCCGCTGCTCATGGGCGGTACCCAGCTGTGGCTGTTCCAAATGACACCAAAGACCGGCGATCCGACGCAGCGCCGCGTCGCGATGTTCACGCCGCTGATATTTCTCTTTTTCTGCTACAATTTTGCGGCTGCGCTCGCGTTGTATTATACAGTTCAGAACCTGTTCACGATCCTGCAGCTCTGGCTTAATCAACGGCAACCGGTGCCGGCGCTGGAGAAGGTGCAGCCGCCAGGTAAACAACGGAAACGATGACCCCGAAGGAATTACTCGATACCATGCTCGGCTACCTCGGGTTTGTGGTGGAGATCGAGGAACAAACCAGCGAAGCGGGCAACCTCACGCTCCAGATTTACACCGAGGAAAGCAAACGTCTGATCGGCCGGGATGGCGAGATGCTCGACGCGCTTCAGTTTCTCCTCAACCGGCTCATCCAGGTGAAAGACAAAGACGCGCCGAAAGTAATCGTCGATTGCGAGATGTACAAGTCGATGCGCGAAGATCGAATCGTGCAACGCGTGCGCGAGCTCGCCGAACGAGTCCGGGTCACCGGCCGCTCATTACAACTCGAGCCAATGAATTCCTATGAGCGCCGCCTCGTCCACAACGCCTTCAAGGACGATCCCGATGTCGCAACGTGGAGTCCGAACGACTCCGCGCGCATCAAGCAGATCACGTTGATCAAACGTCAGCCGAAGAAGGAAGCCGCGCCGGCGGAACAGGCGCAGCCTGCGTCGCAGTAGCTAGACTGCCAGTCATCCCGAGTCGCGCAGACGACGAGGGACCTCTCAAACGTGGTGCACGCGTGACTAACATAACGGCGTCCACTCGGACACTTGCGAGGTCACATTCGGCTGCGCCTCAGTGCAGGCTCTTCGCTTCGCTCAGGATGACAGTTGCGGGCGCGCCGCCTCGGTTCGCGCGCCGAACGGCACTTCGGGTCGCCAGCGAAATCGGTCGAGCAGCTGATTTGACTTTCCTTCCGTCGCGTCGGCGATGATCTCGCCGAGGACCGGCGCGAATTTGAAGCCGTGACCGTTATCGCCCGCAGCGATAACCAGCCAGGGCCGGTCTGGATCCGCCGCAATCCAGAAATCGCCATCCGCCGTGTCGCAGTACATGCAGATTCGTGAATAGACCAGCGGCGCGTCAGAGAGCGCAGGAAATCTTAGTGCTAGGAAATCGCGAACGCGTTCGACCTCTTCTGCCGTAACCGTTCGATCGGCTGAATCCGGCGACATCTCGCGTCCTGCGCCGTGATTCCCAATCTTCACCACGCCATCGCGATTGAGTGGAAAGCCGTAATAGCCGCTGGTCGACAAATCGGCGCCGAAGACAGGGAAGCGTTCAGCTTCGAATAACCCGGGCTCCGTCGGACGAAAATGGAAAACCGGCTGACCCGTTGCGCGAAAAAACCTCGCGGTGAACGGCAGCAGAAACGGCGTCCACGCGCCGGTCGCGAAAACGACGCGATCAACTTTTCCGGGTGCGGTCGAACTTGACTGGTTAAACCAGTCAAGTTTTTCACTCGTCGTCGCGGCGTCGAAGGCGCGTCTTTCCTGCAACTGAACGCCGATTGATTCCGCCTGCTCGACGAGCAGCGTGACAACGCGGCTGCTTTCGGCGTAACCACCTTCAGGATCGAAGAAACCGTGCCAGTCGAGATCTGCGTTCCACGCGGGAAACCGATTACGAATTTGGTCCGAGCTGATCCGTTCGAGTCTGTGCCCGCGTGATTCGAGCACTCTGATGCATTCGTGCTCATAATCTCCTTCGTGAAGCGCGCCCTGCTTCACGAACAGAACTCCAGTCTCGTGATAAAGGTCGTCGCCGAGCTCAGCGTTCCATTCGCGCCAGCGTCGCGTCGCGCGATCGGCGAGATCGGTGTAGAACTCGTCCGCGCCGTAAGCCGCGCGCACGACTTTGCTGATGTCGGTCGATGCGGCGAGGGGATGCGGCAACGGTCCTGGATCGGTCAGAGTTACCTCATGTCCGCGTCCTCTGAGCTCAATGGCTGCGGTGACGCCGTTAATTCCCGCGCCGACGACCGCGACTCTCACGCGAATTCGAAAATGACTTTGCCGCTGCGTTTGTTGCGCATCGCGTGCTGCAGCGCGTCATGCGCCTGACCGAGCGAGTAGCGCGCTTCAATTGGGGAATGCAGCACACCGCGTTTCGCCAGGTCGAAAAGTGCCGACCACATTTCGCTCCGCTCTGCGGACGTCGACGAATCGTACCATTTCGTGATCCAGAACCCGGTGAACCAGAGATTTTTGAAAATCAGCATACCGTTCGGGATTTGCAGCGGCTGCAAACTCATCGCGCCGTAGGTGACCATGACGGCTTCCGGTGCGAGGCAGCCGGCGCAACGAATTGCGTTGTCGCCACCGACCGCATTCAGCGCGAGGCGGATCGGCGCGCCGCCGGTCTGCGCTTTCACTTCATCCCGCAGATTCTCACCATCCACAACCACGACGTCGGCACCTTCGCGGCGCAGTTCGTCAATCAATTCGGCGCGACGAACGACGTTGACAGTTTTCCAGCCGAGCGCCTTCGCAATCGCGATCACTGCACGACCGGCTCCTGAGTTCGCAACGTTTTGGATGAGCCAATCGCCGCGCTCGAGCTTCACGAAATCATGCAGCATCCGCCACGCAGTGATGGGGTTTACTTTGAGCATCGCTGCTTGCGCCGGATCGATTCCAGCCGGGACCGCAACGAGTCTGTCCGCGCGGACGGCGCATGCTTCGCGCCATGTGCCGAGGTTGTGCGGCAGAATAACGAGCGCACCGGGCGCGAAATTTCGTACGTTCGTGCCGAGTTCGACTACCACGCCCGCTCCCTCCATTCCCGGCGTGGCGGGCAGCGGCGGCTTGACCGGATATTTGCCCTCGATCGAATTGATGTCAGCTGGGTTCAGCGGCGCGGCACGCATTTGCACCACCACTTCATCTGCCGCAGGCGTCGGCCATTCCTGCTCGATAATGCGGAGCACATCGGGCGGATTTCCGTGCGTTTCATAGATCGCCGCCTTAAGTCTTCTGCTCACAATGGCGGCTGATCCTACCGCGAACGTCACAGCCAGCAATCTGCAAACCGGTGCGCGCCTTGCGCTGATCGGCATTGCGCTCAACATCCTGCTGACCGTCGTGAAGATCACCGCCGGCGTTTACGGCAACGCCTACGCGTTGATTGCGGACGGAATAGAGTCAGGGCTCGATATCGCCGGCTCCGCGATCATCTGGGGCGGGTTGAAATTTGCCGCGCGCCCGCCCGATGCCACGCATCCTTACGGCCATGGGAAAGCCGAACCACTTGCCGCCGGAATCGTCGCGGTCGGTGTCCTCGTCGCCGCGGTCGGATTGTTCGTCGAGAGCGTTCGCGAAATTCTGACGCCGCACCACGCGCCGGCGCCGTTCACGCTTGTCGTCCTCGTTGTCGTCGTCGTGGTGAAGGAGATTTTGTTTCGCAATGTCAATCGGCTCGGTCGCGAAGTGGAGAGCACGGCGGTGCAAACCGATGCGTGGCATCACCGCGCCGATGCGCTCACTTCGACTGCGGCATTCATCGGCATCGCGATTGCGCTGATCGGCGGCAAAGGCTGGGAGAGTGCGGATGACTGGGCGGCAATGTTTGCCTGCGTTGTCATCGGAGTGAACGGAGTGATGCTGTTGCGACCGGCCCTGCACGAGATTCTGGACACGGCGCCGCGCGGCGAAATCGCCGCGGAGGTGCAGACCGCCGCGCGCTCAGTCGCTGGCGTAGTCGAGACCGAGAAATGTTTCATTCGCAAGATGGGACTGTCGTATTACGTCGACCTGCATGTCGGCGTCGACAGCAACATGACTGTGCGCGAAGGGCATCGCATCGCGCATGAAGTGAAGCGCGCGATTCGCCAGGCCAACACGCGAGTCGCCGATGTGCTGGTGCACATTGAGCCGGCAGATCGCGAGCGTTAGATCAATCTTTCGCGAACAACGGCGAGGAGCGCGTCGGTTAATCGTGCGCGCGCTTCTGCAATTCGCGCGCCGAAGTTTTTTAAACGTCCGACCGCCCCGGGATGTGTCGCCAGATAGAGAGCGAGACGCGCTTTCGGGGTTCTCTGTTTTTTAACATCGAACAGCACTCTGGCCGGTGCGGGAAACGGCTCGGCGACCGTGTCGCTGATCGCCCGCAACGACATCATGGGAACGTTTCGCACGGCGCAGGCCTTCGCGATGAATTCGGTCTCCATGTCTACTGCCGCAGCACCGCTCTCTTTCGCGAGTTTCTCACGGTCGGCTTTGGATTCCACGATCGCAGGTGCGGTCACGATGGGCGCGAAGTAAATTGGCATGCCATCGAGTCGCAGGTGCGGTGACTCGAGCAGTTCGCGACTTGAGAAGTTTGCCGCGATCAGCAGATCACCAAGCTTAAGCTCCGGGTCGAGCGCGCCGGCGAGACCGGCGCTGACGAGATAGTCGATCGAGTCGCGTTTCAGAAACGCTTCGATTGATTGCTGACACGCTTTGCCGCCGACGCCGGTATGCACGACCGCGACGGGCAGACCATGTATTTCGCCGCGGATCGTCTCGACTCCGTCATGCGAAACGATCGATTGCTTCGCCAGCCGCGCGACGAAATCCTTGCTCTCGACAGGCAGTGCAAAGGTGACTGCGATCATGGTGTCGGGGTGGGAGACGCTTCAACGATGCGCACGTAGACGTTGGTCTTTTCCCATGTCGGGCCGCGGCTCGCCGGCGTCGGCGTTGGCGAAGAAAAATCGACGCCAATCAGAGGCGCCATTCCGCGGCGGAACTCAGGCACACGGCTCTTTGAAATCGTAACAAGAATTGTGAGCCCATCGGCGTCGGGCGGCGCTTTAACCGCTTCGCCGCCGGCTTCCCGAGCGACAATGAAAATGCTGTCGGCCAGGTTAGCCCACGCGTCGCGTGGAGCGGTCAGCCGGATCTCTTCCGAAAGGGTGGGCGTCGGGAGCACCTGTTCCGCGGCATGCTCAACCAGATCCGTGACCTGCTGATGCATTTGCGATGCGGTCGGTTTCGGCGGTCGATTGCCGCGGATGATGAATGCGATTCCGATAAGCACATTGAGCAGAACGAGCCCGGCGAACGCGGCGCCGACCCGCGCGCCGATTTTGCGTCCACGCTCCAGCTCACGCGGATCCGGCGGTGCAACGAGTTCCTCCGAGTCGCCGTGCATCCCTCTGTGAATCTGCCGTGCCCTCGACAGCTCGCGCTGCAACTGCGGATCGGTCGCAAGCTGTTCCTCGAGCTGCTCGCGCTCGTACTGCGGCAAATTGCCGTCGAGGTAATCGAAGAGCTTGTCCGGATTCATTCTTGTAGGGGAAGCTGCCAGCTTCCGGCCGTTTGCGAGTTGGGAAGCTAACAGCTTCCCCTACAAATTAAATCACTGCGTCAGGCGATTTCGTATCCGATCGGCTTGAACTTGTAGTTGTTCGACATCTCGGCCGAGCACGCGGTCAGGCCGACGAGCAAATCCATCTCAGCGCGCAGGCGGATCGAGTCACCGGCTTTCGAGAGCGGTGGTAAAACCTGAATACTGCCATCGGCGGCGACCGGCACGTTCATGAAGATGTTCAGCGTCGTCGGGATCGCATCCGCTTGAATGCCGAAACGCGCGAGTGCTGTGACAAGGTTTTCCAGGCAGCTCGGATGATGACCTTCGTGT
>JBJMWW010000098.1:0-17272 GCA_045809945.1 Chthoniobacterales bacterium | reverse complement strand
TGATCGGGATCCTCCGCCATTTTTTCGGTCAGGATACTGCCCGCTTCTGAATTCATTTCGTCGAGGATTTTGTCCCGTGGCCCGATCTCGCGCGCAAGATCCGCATCTTCGCGCATGTAGGCATCGACGCTGTCGCGCAGCATATCGAGCGCGTGGGTGTACATTGGCTCGATCAAGAGCATCTGCGGTAATGGCGGATGCGCGTTGAGCTTGCGCGCACGGCGCCCGATCGTCACCGCCTGGTCGGCCATCCGCTCAAGATTCGAATTCAATTTGATCGCTGAGACGACGCGGCGCAGATCGGACGCGACTGGCTGGAACCGCAGCAGCACGTCGATCCCCTGCTGATCGATCTGCTTCTCAAGCTCGTCGATTTCTGCGTCATCGGCGATGGCGAGCGCACAACGTTCATCGTCGCGATCCAGCAGCCCTGTCATCGCGTTGTTGAGATTCCGCTCGGTCAGGCTGGCCATGAGCAGCACATTTTCGCGCAGCGCCCGCAGCGCTTCATCGAAGTTGCCGAGAATGTGACGACCGTTCTGCATCGCGATCAAGCAATCCTCCCGGTGGTCATTCCGAGCGCAGCGAGGAACCTCACGAGATTGTGTTTGTGCGACGCGATCCACAGATGCGACGCACGTGATGGCTTGCGAGGTCCTTCGCTCCGCTCAGGATGACAGCTCTTGTTCAACCGAACCTCCCGAGTGGTCATTCCGAGCGCAGCGAGGAACCTCACGAGATTGTGTTTGTGCCACGCTATCCACAGATGCGACGCACGTGATGACTTGTGAGGTCCTTCGCTTCGCTCAGGATGACAGCTCTTGTTCAACCGAACCTCCCGGTGATGTAATCTTCCGTCTGCCGCCGCGTAGGATTTGAGAAAATTTTTGCGGTGTTAGCGAACTCGATCAGTTCGCCGAGATAAAAGAACGCGGTGTAATCGGAGCAGCGCCCGGCCTGCTGCATGTTGTGCGTCACAATCACGATGGTGTAATCGCGCTTTAACTCGTGAATCAGTTCCTCGATCCGCGCCGTCGCGATCGGATCGAGTGCCGACGCCGGTTCATCCATCAACACAATCTCCGGTTCGACTGCGAGCGCACGGGCAATGCAAAGCCGCTGCTGCTGGCCGCCGGAAAGGCCGAGCGCGCTCTTGTCGAGCCGGTCTTTTACTTCGTCCCACAAGGCCGCGGCGCGCAGGCTTTTCTCAACCGCGGCGTTGATCCGCGAGCGCTTCGTCATCCCGGCGATGCGCAAACCATAGGCGACGTTGTCGAAAATCGTTTTCGGGAACGGATTCGATTTCTGGAAGACCATTCCGACGCGGCGCCGCAAATCAACGACATCAATTTCCGGGGCGTTGACGTTGGTTCCGTCGATCGAAATTTCGCCGCGCAGAACTCGTGCTGATTCCACCAGATCATTCATCCGGTTGATGCAGCGCAGGAGCGTTGTCTTGCCGCAACCCGACGGCCCGATGAAGGCAGTCACCGCGCGCCGCGGCATCGCCAGATTGATGTTTTTCAGGACGTGATGATCGCCGTAGGCGAAATCGAAATCGCGCACCTCGATTTGCGTTTGGTGTGGCTCATCCGCGGGCGGCGGTTCGTGAGGCGCGCTCGTCTGCACAACTTCTGGGTCCATTGTCGCTACCATCGTAATCGTGCGCGCACACGCTGACGCAAAAGCACCGAGCTAAGCGCGATTAACATTACCAGCATCAGGAAGACGAACGCTGCGCCGTATTGCACACGCGCCGTGTATTCGTTCTGCGGAATTTTCGAGCTGACGACGTAGATGTGATACGGCAACGCCATCACGCCCTGAAAAAAGAAGTCGGTCAACCTGGTCACGTGCCACGGCATCGTGTCGCGAATGGCGTAGGCGGCGGTGAACATGATCGGCGCCGTCTCACCCGCGACGCGCGCGATGCCGAGAATGGATGAGGTCAGAATTCCGGGAAGCGCATACGGAAGGACGTTGGTGCGGATCGTCTGCCACTGCGTGGCGCCGAGCGCGAGCGAACCTTCGCGGAGTCCCTGCGGCACCGCGCGAAGCGATTCTTCGCTCGCCGTGATGATGGCTGGCAACACCATCAGTCCGAGCGTAAACCAGCCGGCGAGGAGCGAAACATTCCAGCCAAAGAAAATCACGAAAAGGCCGAATCCGAAGAGCCCGAACACGATCGACGGCACGCCGGCCAGATTGAGGATGGCGACGCGAACCAGCCTGACGAGGCGTCCATTGCGGCTGTATTCGCTCAGGTAAATTGCGCTGCTGATTCCGACGAACAGCGCGACGATCATCGAGCCGACGACGAGCAAAGCGGTGCCGACAATACATGGCCAGATACCGCCGGCAGAATAAGCGACGCTGGTAACATTCGCGTCGTCGACGTGATGCGTCACGCGCCATTCGCGAAACTCGCGATCGCCCATCGCCATCTTTTGACCGTTGTAGTCAAAAACGTAGAGCGTCTCCGGCCCGCGCGAGAGAAAATCGACATTTACGAACGGCGGCTTGGTTGTGAAAACCGTTCGCCCGCCTTTAATGCCGATGTCGAGAAAGATGTAGCTTGCGCAGGCGAGCACGAAATAGGTCGCGAGGCGGAAGAGCCAGAACATGAGCGACTGGGTCGTGCTGTTCCTCTTACTCTTGATCCTGATCCTACTCTGGTCAGGACCGGAGGGATTAAGAGTCAGATTAGGATTCAGAGCAGAAGTCATTAGCCGATGCTCATGCGATAACGCGCGACCACTTTTTGGGCGGCGAGATTGATCAGAAGTGTGAGGCCAAAGAGGACGAGCCCCACCATGAAGAGCGCCCGATAATGAATGCTGCCGCGCACCACTTCGCCCATCTCCTGCGCGATGATGCCGGTCATGGTGTGAACGGGTTGAAAGAAGACGCCGAGGCTTTGCGTGAAATCGGGAATCGCGATGCGGTTTCCCGCACAAAGGAGCACGACCATCGTCTCGCCAATCACGCGGCCCAGTCCCAGCAGGATGGCGGAGATAATCCCGGAAAGCGCCGCAGGCACGATGATACGGAGAATCGTTTGGAGGCGGTTGGCGCCAAGGGCATAGGAGGCTTCTTTGAACGAGCGCGGCACATTGCGCAGCGCATCTTCGGCCAGCGTGAAGATCGTCGGCACCGCCATGAGCGCGAGGAGAGAACCGGCGGTGAAGACATTGAGCCGTTCGCTGATCGGAAAAAATGGCACCCAGCTGAAGAACGACGATTCCGACGCAGCGCGCACCGCCTGGCCGACGACGGCGATCCCGAAAAACCCCAGAACGACCGACGGAATCGCAGCTATGAATTCAATATACGGTTTGATCACCCTCTGCTCGATCGGTGAGGCGATTTCGCTCACGTAAATCGCCGATGCGACTCCGAAAGGCACGGCGAGCAAGAGCGCGACGAGCGACACCATAACCGAACCGGCAAGCAGCGGGATGATGCCGTACCAATCCTGCCAGAAGCTCGCGGTGATCCAGCGTTTATCGAAAAGAAAAGCGGTGACCGAGCGATACCAGGGCACCGGCTTCGTCGGGTCCCACGCGCGCAGTTTGGCCGCTTGTGCTGGAAACGCGCTAAGAAATTCGCGCGTCCGCGCTTTCACGTTCTCGAATGCGCTCTGCGCTTGGGCGCTTGAAAGTGGCGGAGCCTGCGCGAGCAGCGTGCTCAATGTCGCCGCCATTGCCGCGCAGATCTGCTCGTATTGTGGATAGCTCGCGCGCAGCTTATCCGCTTCACCTGCAACCGAGAGCCTTTCGACGGTCACTTTCTCTTTCAACGCGGATGCGACGTCGCCGAGATCCGACACCATTCCGGCCAGATTCGTCCCCGCATCGCTAAATTCGGTGGCGAACTTGTCGAACGACGCCAGGCGCGCATTGATCTGGTCGAGCGATTTGCCGTCACGTGCGAGCGCACGCACTTCGCGCACGCGCACATCACTGACCGCGCGGGACAAGGCGGCGTGTGCGTCCGCCTGTTCGCGCATGATATCGACGTACTCGAGGCCGGCCGCGCGATACACACGAAGGTTCGCGAGATTCTGCCCGAAAAATCCGAATCCTTCGCGGAAGAGGAAGAACGTGATGAGCACAAGCACGATCACGGCGATGAGCGCGTTCCCGCCGAAGAAAAAGCGGATCATATTTTCCAGCGTGCTCGTGCTGCGGCGCGCAATCTTCTTCGGGTGTAACGGCAGCAATTCCGGACTGGCGAGCGCACCGTTCATCGCCGTCGACGATGCGGAGTGGCACGTGACGCAGCAACGGATTTGATGTTACGATTGTGTGACGGCGAGCGACGCGGGTTGCCGCTCAGGCTCGTGCGGGTTTTTTAGGATAAACTTTGCCGTACCGTGCGCCGCCGCAGGCTGGATACGGACTAGCGAATCGGGACGAAGCCGACTTGCTCGACAATCTTCTGCCCCGCCTCGCTCACCGTGAAATCGGTGAAGTCCTTTATGACACCGCCCGGCTGCCCATTCGTGTAGTAGAACGTCGGCCGCGCGTAGGGATAGCTCTTGGCCAGGACCGATTCCGTCGAAGGCGCGTTGCCGTCGATCGGCAGCACCTCCACGCCGGCCGCTTTGCTGTAGGCAAGCCCAACGTAGCCGATGCCGTTCGCGTTCTTAGCTACTTCGGATGCGATCTGCTCGTTACCGGCCAGCTTCTGTGAACTCGGCGCGTAATCGCGCTTCTTCATCGCCATCTCGCGGAACTCCGCGTAGGTGCCGGACGATGTATTGCGCGTATAGACCGATATCTTGCCAGGCGCGCCTCCGACGGCGCTCCAGTCGTTGATCTCGCCGGTAAAGATTTGCTCGACCTGCTTTCGTGTTAGTCCTTTTACCGCATTCGAAGCGTTGACGATCACGGCGATACCATCATAAGCCACGATGGTTTCCTTCAGTTCGACTCCCTTTGACTTGGCGGTCGCTATTTCCTCCGGTTTCGCAGGCCGGCTGGCCATTCCGATTTGCGCGGTGTTGTCGATCAAGGCAGCAAATCCAGTCGCGGAACCTTCTGCCGCGATATTGAACTCAGTTCCCGGATGCTGGGCCTTGAACTGCTCGGCCAGCTGCGGCACCAGCTTGGCTCCGAGAGTGTCGGAGCCTTTGATAACAAGGCTCTCGGCGAAAGCGGTGGCAGCGCCCACCATGCAAACCGCGATAACGAGAAGGAATCGTTTCATAAGATGCAGATAGTTACGGGATTGGGACGAAGCCGACCTGTGCGGCGATACGCTGGCCAGCCGGGCTGATGGTGAAATCGAGGAACTGCTTCGCGAGACCAGTCGGCTCACCATTTGTGTAGTAGAACGTCGGCCGTGCATAAGGGTAGGTCTTGGCATGCACGCTTTGGACCGATGGCAGACTACCGTCGATCGCCATGACCTTGATGCCGCCTGCTTTGGTATAAGCAAGCCCGACGTAGCCGATGCCATTCTTGTTCTTGCCTACCTCAGCGGCAATCTGCTCATTACCCGCGAGCTTTTGCGACGAGCCGGCGTAATCGCGCTTCTTAATCGCCAGCTCCTTGAAATCGGAGTAGGTGCCTGACGCAGTGTTACGCGTATAGACAGAAATTTTGCCGCCTGCGCCGCCGACCGCGGCCCAGTCGGTCACGTCGCCGGCGAAGATCTGTTCAACCTGCTTCTTCGTCAGTGCTTTGATTGGGTTGCCGGCATTTACGATGACTGCGATTCCATCGTAAGCAACGATGGTTGGCTTCATGTTCACGCCTTTAGCTGCGGCAGCGCCGACCTCGGCGGGTTTTGCGCGGCGACTGGCAGCCCCTATCTGCGCGGTGCCATCGATGATTGCGGCAATTCCAGTGGTCGAACCTTCAGCAGCGATGTCGAATGTTGTGCCGGGATGCTGGGCTTTGAACTGCTCCGCCAGCTGCGGAATCAGCTTCGCCCCGAGTGTATCGGAACCTTTGATGACCAGCCGGTCGGCGTAAACGGTTGTTGCGCAGAGCGAGATAGCCGAGGCCGCTACTAAGTAAGTGAGTTTCATTAGTTAGGTATCGCCAGGTTAAAACTTCAGGTTCAGGTCTGCCTGGAACACCTGGTAGCGAGTTAAAGGATTAAGGCCGATATCACCGACTCCGCCCGTGCCCAGGTCGTGATCCGATGGACGACCGCGCGCATAAGTTAGATTCGCTATCACCGCGTCGCTCAGCGCATAGCCGATGGTAACCGCAAATCCTTCCATGTTGACGCGACTATCAAAGACGTCCGAGTCGACCAGGTTCGGATCGAGCGCGTATTGCTCGGTGTGCTGCCACCAGGCGCTAATTGCCCAGTCGTGTTTCGCTTTAATTTTTCCTACCCCGACACCGATCTGATAGGCGTAGCGCTGGTCGCCTTTATCGGGATGGCCGGCGGCTGCGGCACGTTCATCGCCATCGAAATTAACTGCGAAGTCACCGAAGACGCGGAAAGGAATGTCATGCCACGACCAGCCGAACTCAGCTGGCATGTCATAGACGAGCAGGCTGTTGACGCCGGTCTGGTTTAATGAGGTGCGGACCGGCGGTGTGCCGACCAGCAGGTCCGGATCGCCGGAATAGAATTTGTTAAACGTGTCGCCCGCACCAGAGTAGTCATAGAGCGTCGGCGCGATTTGCACGTAGGTCGTCTTAGTGAAGTTAAGCTTTGCGCCAACCTGCCAGCCGAACATCCAGGCGTCTGTGTTCGGGACGTTATGGCCATTCGCAACCGGCTGCGGACCGACCGGATTGTCCGGGTTAGTATCGTCGTAGACGAACTGCGCGAAGTTCGCGAATACATCGAGCGTCATCTTCGTCGGCTCCGTAGTGACAGCAGCCGCTACATTCTTACCATCCTTGCCGTAGGAGGCGGCTTCAGTTGCAGCCGAGCCTCCGCCGAAACTCAGGTTAAATGTGTGCTTCCATTGCTCGGCGACACCTTCCGGGTTGATATCGCCGTCCCAGACCATCAGCGTGTTGACGAATGGATTCGGCATTTTGCCGGCGGTCAGGGTTACGTCGTGGAAACCTTTGTAACCGATGTAGGCCTGGCCGACGTTGATGCTATCGCTGTTCTTCGCGAACGGCCCCGGCGCGGTCGAGGTGTCGTCACCAAAAGTGACGTTGGTCGAACGGGGATTTGTCGACGTTTCCAGTCGGATGCCGAAGAACCAGTCGTCGACCAGCGTGCCGCGAAGCCCGAGACGCAGGCGGTAGCGTTCGCGATTGCGTTGAAAGGTGTCGTGGTACGGGTCGAGCGTGTTCGGCCGTCCGGTTTCTCCGCTGCGCCCTTCGTATCGGACGCGCGCATCGCCGTAGAGCTCGATCTCTGTGATCGGCGCGGACAGCTTCCATTTCCCAGCCGCAGTTTCCGCCGTCTGCTTCGTCAGGTCAGCGCGCACTTCCTCGGCTTCCTGGTCGGTGATCAGCTTTTTTTTGACCAGCAGGTCGAGTAACGCGCCGGCGTCTTGCGCCTGAGCAACGAGCGGCGCGACGAGCGATGCGATCGCCGCCGCGATGAGCACATAAGTTTTCTTCAACATCAGTTTCTCCATGGTGGTTAGGTATTCGCCGAGGCGAACGTGGAGAACCTGCGCGGCCTTCGTTACGCGCGCGTGGCGCGCGTGTGACTTTTGTGTGAACTCAGCGCACGACCGGCAACAACACGCGCACGGTCGTTCCGCGCCCGAGCTGACTCTGCGCTTCGACCCGCCCGCCGTGCAGTTGCGCGATGTGCTTGACGATTGCGAGACCGAGTCCGGTCCCGCCTACTTCGCGGCTGCGCGCTTTATCGGCGCGGTAGAAGCGCTCGAATATTCGCGGCAGATCGGCTGACGAAATTCCCGTCCCCTGATCGGCCACGCTGATCACGACGTGATTGTTGTGGCGTGTCGCGGCGAGCGCGACCTCGCCGCCGGCATTCGAGTAGTTGATCGCGTTATCGAGCAGATTGTAGGCAATTTCCTCGAGCCGGGCTTCGTCGGCCTCAATCTCAGGCAGGTCATCCGGTACATCACAATGAAGCGTGATTTGCTTGGTGGCCGCGCGTTTCTCCCATTCCCGGCTGACCCGCGGAAGGAATTCGCGCAACGACACTGAAGCGCGATGAAGCTTCGAACCAGGCTCTTCAAGCCGCGCGAGGCTGAGGAGATCGTCAACCAGGGCATTGAGCCGCGACGAATGCTTCTCGAGCACGCGCAGGATACGCTCGCGTTCGTCCGCCGGCAGGCTCGGCTCGTCGAGCAACGTCTCGAGATAACCCCGGAAGATCGAGAGTGGCGTCCGCAGTTCGTGCGAAACATTTGAAACGAAGTCACGCCTGACTTGCTCGAGGTGTTGCAGCTGCGTCACGTCTTGAAACAACACGACCGCGCCGGTCGCGGCGCCTTCCCGTTCGTGCATCGGCAATGAGGTAACCACGACTTGCTTCGCCGCATTTAATTTCAGCGAATCGCTGCCGGCCGCTCCGGTCCGCAGGGTCTCCTCGATCCGACGCGCTATGACGCTGTCGCGAAAGGTCTCGAGCGGTGTTGCGCCATTGGCATCGCCGCTAATCGAAAACATCTCGCGCGCGGCAGAGTTCAAGAGACGCACCCGCCTTTGCTGGTCGACCACTGCCAGACCATCGCGAATCGCGCTCAGGATCATCCGAACATCCAGTTCTCCCTGCGCTGCGCGTTGCGTCAGCTCGCGCTGTTTTAAGAATACGTCTTCGAGCGCAATCCCGATGCGCCGCGCGAAGGGATTACCATCAATGAGAAAGGTGTGCGGCGAGCGGGCGTGAATGACATCGTCGATCAGCCGGTCGAGATCGCGCCAGGGCCGAACCCAACGCTGTCGAAAACGCAAGGCTATGACCGCGACCACCGCCGCAGCTAACACAAGTATCCACACCATTACGCACGGAAACGATAGCCGAATCCACGCACCGTCTCGATCAAATCACCGCTCTTCCCGAGTTTTTCGCGCAATCGCCGCACGTGCGTGTCCACGGTGCGGGTATCGATCAGGCTTTCGTAGCCCCAGACGTCGCTGAGCAGACGGTCGCGCGCCTGCACACGACCACGTCGCTGCATCAGCGTCATCAACAGTTTGAATTCGATTGCAGTGAGATCGACGGCTTTGCCTCGAATCCGGACGTCATGCCGTTCTGCGTCAATCGCGATGTCGCCCACGCTGACTGTCTTTTCCGCTGGCGTGCTCTGGCTCCTGCGAAGAATCGCGTTGATCCGCAAGACCACTTCCCGCGGACTGAATGGTTTCGTCACGTAATCGTCGGCGCCGAACTCAAGCCCGACAATGCGGTCGATCTCTTCGCCTTTTGCAGTCAGCATCATGATCGGAATGTGGCGCGTCGTGTTCTCACTCTTCAGCACACGACAAACTTCCAGGCCGCTCATCTTCGGAAGCATCAGATCGAGAATGATCAACGCCGGAGGTTCGTCGCGCGCAAGCTGAATGCCTGTTTCACCGTCATGCGCCACAATCGTGCTGAAGGCGCCGGCTTTTTTTAACTGGCGCACCAGCATGTCGACGACATCAGGTTCATCTTCGACGATCAAAATTTTCTGCGCAGCTGCTGACATTCGCGGAACTCTAGAAGAGTGATCTGTGAGGAAAAAGAACAACCGGCAGTTGACCTTCTTGCTCAGTACCTAGTCGGCACCTCCCCGCAACCGGCATGCGTTGCCGCTTCAAGGATAGGCGTTTAGATTTAAAACCCTGTGCCGCAAGCCGCCGCCTCCACTCAGCTCGAAAAAGCGCCCGACACGGAAACGGCTGAACAACCGGCGCTACTTGAGGTCGCAGCCGACACGCATCGGTTTTCCGACCCGCAGAACTTCATTAATCGCGAGCTGAGTTGGCTCGAGTTCAACCGGCGTGTCATCGAGGAAGCGCAGGACGCGACCCAGCCGCTGATCGAGCGGGTGAAGTTCCTCACGATTTTCAGCTCTAACCTCGACGAATTTTTCGAAATCCGCGTCGCCGGGATCAAACAACAGATTGAAAGCGAGACGAGCGACGTGGGTCCGGACGGACTGAGCCCGACCGAGACGTTCAACGCCATCCAGCGTCTCGTGCGCGAATTGGTCGAGACGCAATACGCCCTCTGGAACAACGATCTGAAACCGACGCTGGCGAAGAACGGAATTCGCGTGCACGACGTGGCGCAGCTCAACGCCAAACGCAGCGCGTGGGCGCGGAAGTTTTTCCAGGAGGAAGTCTTTCCGATGCTGACACCGCTCGCGGTCGATGCGAGCCATCCGTTCCCGCAGTTGCTGAACAAGAGCCACAACCTGCTGGTGCGGGCGCGGACCGAGCGCGGCGGCGAACTGCTGCACGCCATTGTGCAGGTGCCGCGTGTCTTGTCCCGCCTCATCCTGATGCCGCGCGGCAAGGGTGACGACGAGCCGTGGGATTACATTTATCTGGCCGATCTGATCAAACAGAACATCGCCGATCTATTTCCTGGAATGATTCTCGACGGCGCGCACGCATTTCGTGTCACCCGGAACAGCGACCTCTACGTGGACGACGAGGAAGCCGAGAACCTCCTGCGCAGCATCGAACAGGAGTTGCGGCGTTCGAGTCGCGGCGATGCCGTTCGTCTCGAAGTAGAGACGAATTGTCCGAAAGATTTTCGCGAGTTGCTTCTCGAATTTTTCGATCTCGGCGAGCCGGACCTTTACCGCGTGAACGGGCCGCTCTCGATGACCCATCTCATGCCGCTGGTGACGAACGACGCGTTTGCCAAGTTTCGCGATCGACTGTTCCAGCCCACGCGTGATCCGCTGCTGCCGCGGGGCGCGAACATTTTTGAAGTGATGCGCAAGCAGGACGTGCTGCTGCATCATCCCTACGAAAGTTACGATCCGATCGTAGAGCTGGCCGAAGCAGCGGCCACCGATCCGCAGGTGCTCGCGCTCAAGATTACGCTTTATCGGACGAGCGGCGATTCACCGATCGTCGAAGCCTTGATCGACGCGGCCAATGCGGGCAAGCAGGTCACGGCGCTGGTGGAGTTGCGCGCGCGCTTCGACGAAGCGGCGAATATCGCGTGGGCCAAACGGTTGGAGGAAGCAGGAGCGCATGTCGTTTACGGCGTGGTTGGATTGAAGACGCATTGCAAGGCGCTCCTCATCGTGCGTCGCGACGCAGATCGTCTGCGCCAGTATGTTCACCTCGGCACCGGCAACTACCACCCGCGGACCGCGCGCACTTACACCGATTTCAGCTTGCTGACGGCGAACGCGGAGTTAACCGATGAAGTCGCGATCGTCTTCAACACGCTGACCGGTCTCGCTGGTTACCCCGGCATGAAAAAGCTGATGGTGGCGCCGTTCGATCTACAGAAACGCGTCATCGAAAAGATCGAACGCGAACGCGATCACGCCCTCGCCGGACGAGAGGCGCGAATGATCGTGAAACTGAACTCGATCGTCGACGACGAGGTCATCGAGAAGCTTTATGAAGCGTCGTGTGCCGGCGTCAAAATAGATCTGATCGTCCGCGGCATCTGCTGTCTGCGGCCGCAGGTGCCCGGTTTGAGCGAAAACATTCGCGTCATCAGCATCGTCGGGCGTTTTCTTGAGCACAGCCGGATTTACTACTTCGCCAATAATGGCGATCCGGAAGTTTACCTCTCCAGCGCCGATTGGATGCCGCGCAATTTCTTCCGGCGCGTTGAAATCGCCTATCCGATCGAAGCGCCGCCACTCTGCGAAGAAATTATCAATGAAGTGTTGCCGATCTTTTTGAACGATCGGGTCAAAGCGCGCGAATTGCAGCCTGATGGGACGTACGTCCGTCTCATGACGGAAGATGGAAAACAGAAATCGCAGGCCCAGCTCACGTTCCGCAACCGCGCGCGGCGCGAAGCGCGACAGATCGCGGAGTCCACGGCCGCGCCCGCGGTGAAGCTGGTGCCGATTACGAGCCACAAAGAGCGGACGTGAAACGCGTTCTCGTTATCGACATCGGCGGCTCCCACGTGAAGCTGATGATCTCGCGCTCGGAACGACGCAAAGTTGATTCCGGACCAGACTTCAAGCCCTCGCAGTTCGCTACTGCTTTCAAGGTAGCGGTGAAAGATTGGAAGTTCGACGCGATCTCGATCGGATTTCCTTCGCCAGTGAAAAACGGACGGATCACGGCTGATCCAAAAAACCTCGGCCGCGGCTGGATGAAATTCGATTTTCGCAAAGCGCTCGGCAAGCCGGTGCAGGTGGTGAACGACGCCGCGATGCAGGCACTCGGGAGTTATCGTGGCGGACGAATGTTATTTCTTGGGCTCGGCACCGGGCTTGGATCGACATTGATCTGGAACAATAACGTGCTGCCTCTCGAGCTCGGCGATTTGCCCTACGAAAACAGGGCGTCGCTCGAGGATTGGCTCGGCAAAGAAGGCCTGAAGGAAATCGGCGAAAAGCAGTGGCTGGAGGAAATCGATTTCATCCTGCCGAGTTTGCGCAAAGCTTTCATCGCCGATTACATCGTGCTCGGTGGCGGTAACGCGAAGGACCTCGAATCGCTGCCGGATGGCGTCGAGCTGGGCCACAATCGTAATGCGTATCGCGGCGGCGTGCGGTTGTGGGAGATGATTCCACACACGCGAAAACGGAAGTGGAACATCATCTGAGGAATGTCGTCCCGAGCGCAGCGCGCGACCTCACAAGCGGTCGAGCCGACGCGGTGAACACGAAGCACACACGAATGTCTGCGAGGTTCCTCGCTGCGCTCGGAATGACCGCAACCGAATGACGAAGCGCGTTTTCTTCTTCCGACATGGTGAAGCCGACTGGCCCGACTGGGACAAACCCGACGATGAGCGTCCGCTGACGAAAAAAGGCAAAGCCGAAGTAAAACGCGTTGCGCGATTCCTTGCCCGGCTCGGCGCCGAACCGCTACTCGTTTTCACCAGTCCACTGCCGCGCGCTGCGCAAACTGCGAAGATCGTGGCGAAAGAATTGTGTCTCGAGCTCGGCGTCGAAAAATCGTTAGGCAAAGGATTTAACGCGGAAAAATTCCGGAAGATCGTCGCCGCGCATGACGTCACGAGCATGGTGCTCGTCGGTCACGAGCCGGATTTCACCAGCGTGATTTGCGCGGTCACCGGCGCGGATCTCGTTCTGCGCAAATCAGGCGTGGCGCTGGTTGAAACGGATGAGCCGTTTTCGGAGGGGCGGCTGCTCTGGCTCTTTCCGCCGCAGGTGGCAAAGCGCGAGAAGTAGATGCGGTATCGCGTTCTTGCGACCGATTACGACGGCACGCTTGCGCACGACGGCGCCGTGACGGATTCGACGGTCGCGGCGCTTGGTCGATTTCGCGCCACCGGCAGACGGCTCCTCATGGTGACCGGCCGCGAGCTCGAGGAACTGAAGCAGGTCTGTCATGTGCTCGACCGATTCGATTGGGTGGTCGCGGAAAATGGCGCGCTGCTCTACTCGCCCGAGACAAACGAAACGCGTTTGCTCTGTGCGCCGCCGAATCCGCAGCTCGTCGAGCGCTTGCGCGCCGCGCGCGTGCAGCCGTTCTCAGTCGGTCATGCCATCATCGCCACGCGCGAACCGTACGAAACCGTTGTCATTGAGATCATCAAAGAACTCGGTCTCGAAGTTCAGGTCATCTTCAACAAAGGCGCGGTCATGATTCTGCCGACCGGCGTCAACAAGGCGAGCGGACTAAAGGCCGCGATGAGCGAAATGGGAATCGACTGCGACGGAATCGTCGGCGTGGGCGACGCCGAGAACGACCATGCGTTTCTCGAGCTTTGTCGCGTCGGCGCGGCAGTGGCAAACGCGCTGCCTGTGCTGAAAGAGCGCGCCGATCTCGTCACGAACGGCGCGCGCGGTGACGGCGTGGCTGAGCTGATCGATCACATTCTCGCGAACGACCTCGCCGACGTAACGCCGCGCGAACGCGAGCCGCAGCCGGCCGGAACGATTTGAACTAGGTGAGCAGCTTGAGTGCGGTGTGCGCCGCCGGCGGCATTTCGAACCAGCGGCCGACGACGAATCGTTCGAGCACGTTTTGCAGCCACTCGCGCGACGCGGTCACCTCATCGATCGCGATCTCACCTTTCTGTTCCCGTAAACGATAGCGCAGGACGTGCAGCTCAAGCGGCGCGGATTCACCGCACAATTGCAGGGTTACGCGAACACAGCGCGCGCCGCTATCGAGCGACAATTCCCTGATTTCCGCAATGCCGCTGAGACGCGAATTCAGCGCGATGCGTGCGGCCGTTTCGAGCGTTGCGTCTTTGCCCCGCCGGAGAAAACGCTGCATCACACCGGGTGATTCGTGCGAATCACCCGTGACTACTCCCCCGCGGCGTGGCTCCGCTTCGTCTTCCTGTGCGATCCATTTCCGCCGACGACCTGCTCGGCGACAGCGGCGACCCCGGGCACGTCGCGAATCGCGTCGGCAATCTTTCTCGGCATCTTCTTCAGCTTTTTCAGGTGCTTCTTGCGCTTGTGGTCTGGCTCGGCCGTTGCGTAGGCCGCGAGACTGCTCGCCAGTGCTGTGCCAAGATGCGCCACCACTGTTGGGCCGTAATTGTTGATCAGCTTCTTGACCGTCTTACGCATCGCCTTCCGGGTTTTCTTTTTCATCATCGACATTGCGGACCTCCTCCTTTGAAGAATCGCGCCGCGATTAGGCCGCGGCCGCGAGCACTTGAAAGCCGCCTGTTTCACCGAGCAGGCAGGTCATTCCTCGTGCGCCATGACTACATTGCTGTAGCGAGACTTGCCGGTCACATCCTCGCCGAACCAATCCGGCGCCTCGAACTCGCGGCAGCTTCGTTCATCATGAAATTCCACTTCTGCAACGACAACGCCGTCGTGCCGGCCGGTGTAGATATCGACTTCGATCGTGTGGTCTTTCCACGGTACGTCAAAACGCGTCTTCGTCAGCCGCCGGCCCTTCGTTGCCGGCCAGAGCGCATCGAACTGCTCAGCCGTCAGCCGTATCTCGCGCTCCTCGCGTGCGGTCTTATTGCCGCGCTTGTAAGCGAGGGAGTGGACGTTGCCTTTTTTGCGCAGCCGCACCTGCACGCCGCCGCGTTCGACGGCGAGATAGCCCTGCTCGATTTCCTCGTGCGGATAATTCGATAGTCCGCCGGGAAGATGTTTAAGAAGAAACTTTCGCTCGATCTCGCGTGGCACAGCCGTCCTCGTGAAACTCATCGCGCTGTCGCGACCGTAGCGGAACACGCTCCGGCTGCAAAGTGACGTTTCGGTGATGCCAAGGTTGTCTCGGACCATCACCTCCACCCACGCGATTTGGACGAATAAACCCGCGGTGCCAGCGTCCAATTATGTATGAAAAGCACGATTAAGTTTGCCGCTATTATTGCGGTGTTGGCGGGGTTCCTGATGGCGGCCAATCCGGCGTCGGCATACACCTATCGGCACTACCGGCATCGTCACCATCACAGGTCATCCATCGCTGTCGGCGTAGGCGTCGGCTATCCCGGCTACTACGGCTACTCGCGACCGTACTACAGACCGTATTATGGATATGGTTACGGTTACTACCCGCGGCCGTACTACTACGGACGGCCGGCGATCTCGATCGGATTTGGTTTCTAACCTCGCAAGAGAAAGCGAAGTAAAAAGCCGGGCAGAAGTTTCTGTCCGGCTTTTTTGTTGCTCCTGTAGCCGCGCCGCTCTGTCGGCGCGCGCAAATTGCGTACTAACTTGTGAACGGCGACTGAGCGCCGTTGTTACAGCAAGATTCCCGACGGCATGAAGGTGCATTACACAAATCGTGGCGAAGGCGATCACGCACTCGTCTTCGTTCACGGCTGGAATTGCGATCTGACGGTGTGGAAAAATCAGGTCGATGCGTTTCCGCAGACGCGGGTGATGGCGATCGATCTGCCGGGTCACGGACAAAGCGATAAGCCGCAGATCAAATACACGATGGATCTCCACGCCCGCGCCGTCGATGCGGTGTTGCGCGAAGCGCACGTGGAGCGCGCGGTCCTCGTCGGCCATAGCAATGGCACGCCGGTCATTCGCCAGTTCTATCGAATGTTTCCTGAGAAAACGGCGGGACTCGTGATCGTCGACGGCGCGCTCCGGCCCTTCGCGCCGGCCGAGCAGATGCAGAAATACATCGAGCCGATGCGCGGGCCACGTTACTCGGAGTATTTCGCAAACATGGCGGATGCGATGACGAAACCGATGACGCACGAAGCGGCGCGGGTGGAGATTAAGACCGCGCTCGCGCGCGCACCGCAGCACGTTGCGGTCAGCGAAATGGAATCGCTCCTGAGCGATGAGCTCTGGCGGCCCGATAAGATCAACGTCGCGACGCTGATTGTTCAAGCGAAGCAACCGGCCTGGACCGAGGACTACGAAAAGTTTGTTCGAGAGCTCATTCCGAATGTCGATTATCGCGTCTGGCCGGGTGTAAGCCATTTCCTGATGATCGATCGGCCTGACGAGTTCAATTCGGCGGTGGCCGGTTTTATCGCGACAAACAAGTTGCTGTAGCGGCGACTGTCCTCAGCGCGCCAGATCCAACACCTTCTCGGCGCAACCCCACGACAGCGTGAAGCCAGAGCCGCCGTGTCCGTAATTGTGAATCACGGTTCGCCCGTCGGCCCAATGTTCCGCTTCAACGCGCACACCGGTCTTGCGAAATGGACGCAAGCCGACGCGCTCCGCGACAACGGGCGGAGCCGCGATTCGGAGTACACGTGCGCACTCGCTCACGATCGCGGTTGTTTGCGCAGGATCCGGCTCGCGCGATTCGCTGATCTCGTTCGTTCCCCCGAAAACGCAGTCGTTCGCTCGCGGAATCGCATACATCAGCGGCGCGTCATCGGAAACAATCGCGCAGTCGATCGCGAGCTTCGCGACGAGTGCGACCTGTCCGCGGTGCGGTTCCATTTCCGGATCGGGCACGAGCGTTCTCGCCCCGAGTCCGGCGCAATTGATGATGACATCGCAATCCGGCGGCGCGTCCTCGAGCCGCTCAAGCCTGCGTTCGCGAATCTCACCGCCGGCGCTTGTGAAACGCTTCGTCAGGTAATCCAAATAGATAGTGGTGTCGCTTAGCGGCACCTGGATAACGAAACCAGTAGTGAATCCCGGCGGCGTTTCGGCTGCGCTTACCGGCACGGCGCCAAGCGGCAGCGCCCATTCCGGGATGGGCGGATTGCCAACGCGCGCGAATTGCCGCAGCGCGATCATCGAAACACCGCAGGCCGGATCGGCAGCGAGCGCGCGCAAGCGTTCGAACGTCGTGAG
>JBJMWW010000097.1:0-5137 GCA_045809945.1 Chthoniobacterales bacterium | reverse complement strand
GGAGCAACGCCCTGTTGGCTGTCTTTTCCGTTTTCTATTTCGGCTTTAATCTCGGCGCAGGAGCGTTCCTGTTTACGACGTCGGAGAATTTTCGCGCGGTCGGCGGTTTCGATGAGCAGTACTTCGCGGGTGAAGAAGTCTACTTTTCGCAGGCGCTGAAAAAGCTCGGACGATTTGTAATTCTGCGACAGCCGGTCGCGACATCGGGCCGTAAACTGCGCATGCATTCGCCAGGTAAGATTTTCGGCCAGATGTTCATCCTCTTTCTTCGCGGGCCGAGCGCCGTGAAAACGCGTGACCGGTTGGCTTTGTGGTACGACGGCAAGCGCGAAGGGGTCAACGGCCGCTAGGTAGCGGGCCTGCCCAAATCCTCAGATCTCCAGGCGGCAAACCGCGCCTTGCGGCTGGGCGTTTACACGCTACAATACCGGCTCGTTTATGGCGGAAAGCAGTCAGACGGCGGACCTCACCGAGTTCCAACTCCACGACAAAGATACGGGTAGCGCGGACGTGCAAGTGGCACTTCTCACGCAGCGGATCGCGTCGTTGACGGAACACCTGAGGACCAATGCCAAGGATCATTCCTCGCGTCGCGGCCTCCTCAAGATGGTGGCGCAGCGGCGGAGCTTGCTCGATTACCTGAGCAAGACGAAGTCGGATCGCTATAAAAAGCTGATCGACAAACTGAACCTGCGTAAATAGCGCGGGTGGTCTGCGGCGAAACCGATTGCTGGTTGGGCCTGACGAGTAGTTAACAACAATAACGCGGCAGCCAGGCCGCGGTTCCACCTCTGAGTGGAGGTTTTAGTTCCGAGTTCGCATACGGGTTTAAAACCTACAATCAGGGTGACCGGCCTGGGTCTCGCATATCCAGGAAAGTACAATGCAACAGAAGGTCACGGCCCAGATCGGGTCCACGCAGGTTTCTATTGAGACCGGCAAAATCGCAAAACTCGCCGACGGAGCGGTTATCGTTTCAACAGGCGACACCATGGTGCTCGCGAGCGCGGTCTCGGCCACCCAAATTAAGGAAGGGCAGGACTGGTTTCCACTGACGGTCGATTACCGCGAAAAGGCGGCGGCAGTCGGGAAATTCCCCGGGGGTTATTTCAAACGCGAAGGGCGTCCGTCAGAAAAAGAGACGCTCACTTCGCGGATGACGGATCGGCCGCTGCGGCCGCTCTTCCCGGCCGGATATCTTTACGACACGCAGATCATTTCGATGCTGCTGAGCGCGGACGGCCAGAACGATCCGGACATTCTCGCGATCAACGGCGCGTCGGCTGCGCTCACGGTTTCAGACATTCCCTTTGCCGGGCCTGTCGGCGCGGTGCGCGTCGGTCGCGTCAACGGCGAATTCGTCGCGAACCCGACGCACGATCAACGCAACGAAAGCGATCTCGATCTGGTTTACGTCGGCACCGAAAACGATGTGATCATGATTGAAGGCTCGGCCTTCGAGATCCCCGAGGAAGATTTCGTAAAGGCGCTCGAGTTCGCGCATGTGCACGCGAAGGAGATGATCCGGATCCAGCGCGAGCTCGCTTCGCAAATCGGCAAGCCGAAACGCGAGATGCCATTGATGACGGTGAATCAGGAAATCCTCGAGGTGGCATATCAGGTCGCCGGTGATCGCATCGAAGGCGCGCTCTACAACGAGAAGAAGGTCGACCGGAGCAAAGCGGTGAAAGCATTGAAGGACGAAGTTGAAGCCGCGGTGCGTGAGAAGTTTCCTGAGGCGGACAAGTTCGCGATCTCGCAGGCGTTCGATTACGTGCAGAAGAAGGCTTTCCGCATCAGCGTCCTCGACAAACAGAAGCGAATGGACGGCCGCGGCTACAACGATCTGCGCCCGATCGAATGCGAGGTGGGCGTGCTTCCGCGTGCGCACGGTTCGGCAATCTTTCAGCGTGGCGAAACGCAAGCGCTCGCGCTCGTAACCCTCGCGCCGATTGAAGAGGCGCAGAACATCGACGCCTACGGCGGCGGCGAGACCTCCAAGAGCTTTATCCTCCATTACAGCTTCCCTCCGTTCAGCGTCGGCGAAACCGGCCGGACCGGCGGCGCCAGCCGTCGCGAGATCGGCCACGGCGCGCTCGCGGAACGTTCGCTCGAGCCGGTTGTGCCGGGCACGGAAGACTTCCGTTACGCGGTGCGAATCACGAGCGAGATCATGGAATCGAACGGCTCCAGCTCGATGGCCAGCGTTTGCGGCGGCATGCTCGCGTTAATGGACGCGGGCGTTCCCGTTAAGACGCCGGTTGCAGGAATCAGCTGCGGGCTGGTGACTGAAAACGACGAGAACGGCCAGCTCAAACGCTACGAGTTGCTAACCGACATCATCGGCTCCGAAGATCATTTCGGGGACATGGATTACAAAGTTTGCGGCACGGAAACCGGCATCACCGGTTTCCAGCTCGACCTCAAACTCCCCGGCGTCAGTCACAAAATCATGGCCGAGGCGACCTTCCGCACGAAAGAGGCACGCACCAGAATCCTGGAGATCATGGCGAAGGCGATCGACAAGCCGCGCGCTGATCTCAGCAAATACGCGCCGCGCATCGAGACGATCAAAATTAATCCGGAGAAGATCGGCGCGCTCATCGGACCGGGCGGCAAAACGATCAAAGGCATCGTGGCCGAGACCGGCGCGGAAATTAACATTGAGGACGATGGTTCCGTCCACATCTACGCGACGAGCCCCGAAAGCATGGCGCGCGCGAAGGAAATCATCGGCGGCATGTCGCGCGAAATCGAGATCGGCGAGACTTACCACGGTCGCGTCGTGTCGACGAAAGAGTTCGGTGCGTTCGTTGAAGTCTTCCCGGGTAAGGACGGGCTCGTGCACATCAGCGAGCTGGCCGATTTCCGCGTCAAGAAAACCGAAGACGTGGCGAAGGTTGGCGAGATGATCTGGGTGAAATGCATCGGCATCGACGACAAAGGGCGCGTGAAGCTTTCGCGCAAAGCCGCGTTGAAAGAACGCGCCGAAGCGGAAGGTGCAGGCGGCGCGGAGCAGCACGACCAGGCTGCGCACCAACCGGTGCACTAAGCGCTACTGTAGCCGCGGTCGCCGGCCGCGGCTCTGGAAAAACCGATGAGTATCGCCGCGGCCAGCGACCGCGGCTACAGCGCTACTAGAGCGTAACGGAATTTGGCGCGGCGCCGTATTTGCGGCGCCGCAATTCCATTGCCCAAAGCGCGGCGATCGTCAGGACGTCGCTGATCAGATGCGTGCGTGCAGTGGCCGCGGCACTCGCAGGCTGCAGCGTCGGCTCAAGTTGCTGGCGTGCACGGCTGACATCTGTCGCCGTTCCTTCGGACGCTTTGATCACCTCGAGCGTCGCTCTTCGGTGCGCACCCGTCGCCTGGATCGCGTCCAGATTCTCGTAAGCGAACAGTGCAAAGAGAATCGATACGATAAGAGTCGTGAGTGTTGCCGACTGCTTGCGCAGTGATGAGAACGCAAGCAACCCGCCAACGATCACAACGTATAACGTCCAGTAGGCCTGCAAAGCATTCGACCGCTCGAAGTAGAGCTGAATCAGTTCGCTGTAATTCATAATGTCCTCCGCGACCGCTGATTAAACCGGACGCTGCTCTGCCGAAGCGAGCACAAATTCAATCGCGTGCGCTGCTTCCAAGGCGTGGATTACGGCGAGGGCTTCGGGGCGAATCACGATCGACGGTCGCGCGTGGCGCAAAATCGCAATCGCTTCATCAGCGGTGTGGCCATTCGCGATCAGATAAGCGCCGGCGGCCACAGCGCTGCGCGAATAGCCGATCTTGCAATGAACGTAGACGATTCCACGACGGGCTTCCTCGGCGATAAAGCTGACGATCTCGTCGAGTTGCTGTGGCGTTGGTGCCGTAAGATCCAGCACCGGAATGTTGCAATAGCGCAACCTGCGGAATGATTTTGGCGCGGAGAATTCGGCTGTCAGGTCGAGAACAGCACTCACTCCAGCAGCGACCGCCACGTTCGCCTCGCGCGTGCTTAACGCGCTGCCGATCCAAACATTCTGAGCAACTGCGTCCCACGCGCGGCAACGACGGCGATACCACCAACGAGAGATGTGCTGACCGAGCAGGCACGGCCCAAGCGACCAGATCGTGCTCCACGGCAGCAGACCACTACTTTTGCGATACACCGCTGCGCCGAATCTGAAATACGCGGCGGCAACAAGCGCGAGAGAGAATGCCGGCCACAGGAGAATACTGCCGAGCGGCCAAAGTAGGAGTGCGGCCATTCCGCACAGCAGCGCTCCGACGAGGTAATACGAACCGACGCGGGGATTCGTCGTCGGCTCGATGTCGGCGGTAGTTTCCGGAAGGAAGTAGAAGCAGTATCCCGCGAGGGCGAATCCGCCGACGAGGTCGAGGACGTGGTGCTGATACGTCAGCACAGCGGACGCGGCGATCAGTACGAACCATGCAACGACTCCGATGCGCAGCAGTCCGCGTGAATGTCGAACGTAGGTGACGACGAGAATCGAGCAGAGCGCGATATGCAGCGACGGAAACTGGTTGAATGGTGCGTCCATCGCGCGAAACCAATCGAACGCAGAACCGATCCAGCCACTTGCCTGCGGCCGTCCAAAGACAAAACGCAGAGGGAAGAGCAGAAAACAAATTCCCGCGATGACGATCGCGGCCGCGATGCGTTTTGCGAAAATCGTCAGCTCACGTTCGCTGCGGCACAAAAACGGCGCGGCAACGAAGAACAGATCGATCGAGAGGTAGGCCGGAATCGTCAGCGGGACGAACGGAATCAGGCGTTCCCACGCGAACGCGATCGTGCCGACATGCGTGCGATGCGCCGTGATCCAGTTGCAACCGCCGTAGACGACGAGGAAAAGCGCGGACAATCCCACTGACGTTCCCAGCGCTCTGATTCGCATGCGTGTCACAGGTCGCGATGCTGCGCCACGAACGTGTTATGTCGAGCGAAGTCGAGACATCCTCGAGCAACGAAGATTCCTCGACTCCGCTCGGAATGACAACGCCGGGCGGCGTTCACGCTCTACTGCGTCGCGCGATTGAAACGGAGAACATTCCCCATTGGTCGATTTCCATTTCCAGCTTCTCGAAGCCGGCGCGTTTCACGAGTTGATCGATTTCTGCCGTGGTGCGCCGG
>JBJMWW010000096.1:0-3488 GCA_045809945.1 Chthoniobacterales bacterium | reverse complement strand
GATCGGTATCCAATGGGACAGCGGCGGCATCATGTCCATCGGCCATCCGAATCCGATCGAGCAGGTTTATCACAGTGTGACGAGCACGTTGAATACGCTGGGCGCAGTCGCCTCGCCAAAATCCGATATAAAGCTGCAACACATGAGCGGCCCGCTCGGGATTGCGCGCGTCTATTACATGTTATTCGAAAGCGATTACGGCTGGCAGCTCGCGCTCTGGTTCAGCGTCATCCTGAGCGTGAACCTCGCGATCTTGAACATGCTGCCGGTGCCTGTGCTCGATGGCGGTCACATCGTCCTGGCGCTGATCGAATCGGCGTGGCGACGTCCGGTGAACGTGCGCCTGCTCGAGATCGTGCAAACCGGCTTCGCGGTCTTGATCATCGGTTATCTCGCCTACATCACGTTCTACGACGTGCAGGATTTGCCATTCGTGAAAAACAGGTTGGATAAGATCGACCACCACGACACAAACAAGCCCGCTCCGGACGAGTAGCGTTGCACTTCGCCAGCGGGTATAATCACCGGCGGTGACGTACAAGGGAATCAAAGAGCTATATTCGGCGGCACCATTTCAGCCGTTTGAGCTGGTGCTGACGAACGGCGAGCGCGTTTACGTAGGCCATCCGGAATTCATGATGTTTTCCGCCGATTACCGCACCGTGTATGCAGCTGATGAACGCGACGGCTCGACCAAGCGCATCGACATCAAAATGATCATCGCACTCAACGAAGCGCGAAACGGCCATCGTCGTCGCAAACGCAAGCGATGAACTGCAAGCCCGCTCCTGACGAGTAGCGGCGATTTTGCGCCGCTGCCGCGATGCCGTTATAAAAAAGAATGACAGCGGCAATGACGACGACGGGATTTGAACTGACGGGTCACCGGATCGTGAAGAACCTCGGCGTAGTTCGCGGCATCATCGTTCGCTCGCGTTCGATCTTCGGAACGATCGGTGCCGGACTGCAGACGCTGGTCGGCGGCAACATCACGATCCTGACTGATCTCTGCGAGAAGACGCGCCAGGATGCGCTCAATCAGATGATGGATCACGCGCGTGCGCTCGGCGCCAACGGGATCATCGGCCTGCGCTACGACGCGACCGAAATCATGCAAGGCGTCACCGAAGTGCTTTGCTACGGGACGGCTGTCATGGTCGAGCCAGTCTGACGAATGCAATACTGCGCCAACCCATTCTCTTACCAGAGGCGTGTTACGCGCGAGGTGCGGGTCGGAAACGTCGGGCTTGGTGGAGAAAATCCGATTCGCGTCCAGTCGATGATCACGTCCGACACGATGGACACCGAAGCATCCATCGCGCAGACGATGGAGCTCGCGGCCGCCGGTTGCGAAATCGTGCGCATCACCGCTCCGACGGTGAAAGACTCGCGCAATCTCGAACAGATCGTGCGTGGTCTGCGCGAGCGCGGCTGCGAGGTGCCGATCGTCGCCGACATTCATTTTAAACCCGATGCTGCGATGGAGGCAGCGAAATGGGTCGACAAAGTCCGGATCAATCCCGGCAACTATGCGGACTCGAAGAAATTCGCTGTGCGCGAATACAGCGACGAACAATACGCGGCTGAGATCGAGCGCATTCGGGAGCGCTTCGCGCCGCTCGTTCGCCTTTGCAACGAGCGCGGAATCGCCATGCGCATCGGAACCAATCACGGTTCGCTCAGCGATCGCATTCTGAATCGCTACGGCGATACACCGCTCGGCATGGTGGAGAGCGCGCTGGAGTTTGCGCGGATCGCGCGCGACCTGGATTACCACCAGTTCGTCTTCTCGATGAAGTCGAGCAACCCGAAGGTGATGATCGCGGCGTATCGATTACTCGTCGCGCGGCTTAACCAGGAAGGGCCGGATTGGAACTATCCGCTGCACCTTGGTGTGACCGAGGCTGGCGAAGGTGAAGATGCGCGCATCAAGAGCGCGATCGGTATTGGCTCGCTGCTCGCGGACGGAATCGGCGATACGATTCGCGTTTCGCTGACCGAAGACAGCGTGCACGAAATTCCGGTAGCGAAGGCGCTGGTCGCCTCGATTCAGAAAAGGCCCAACGCCGAAGGTCACGCGCCGAACGCGGAATTGTCTTTCGATCCGTTTTCGTATCAAAGACGCGCGACTGACCGGATCGAACGAGATGGGACGCACCTTGGCGGCGAAGAGCTGGTTCGCGTTGTCGTCCGTCAGGCAACCTATGACCAGCTCGCGCACAAAATCGATCGGCTGGGCGACTACAAACCGGAGATCATTTACGAGCGCGCAGATGTTATTGAACTCGATCCGCGCGACGATGGCGCGATCGCGGATGTGAATCGTCGCAGTGACGCGCAGCTCGTGACGGTCCATGATGCGGTGGATTTGCCTCTGGTTCCGGCGTTTCGGTTACTCGCCTCGAAGTTAAACACGCGGCACCCGCTTCTCCTGAAGGACGGGCTCGCCCCTTCGGCTAACTCGGAGCGCGATTTTCTCGAAACACTGCTCGTCGCGGCGACCAACATCGGTTCGCTTCTCTGCGATGGAATCGGCGATGCGGTTCTCGTGCAGAGCGAAGAAGCGCCAGGCCAATCGCTCCGCCTCAGCTACAACATTCTGCAGGCGGCGCGTTCACGCATTTTCAAAACCGAGTACGTGGCCTGCCCGTCGTGCGGCCGGACGTTATTCAATCTGCAAACCACGACCCAGCGGATCAAAGAAGCGACGTCGCATCTCAAAGGGGTGACCATCGCCGTGATGGGCTGCATCGTGAATGGCCCCGGCGAAATGGCGGACGCGGATTTCGGATACGTCGGTGGCGCGCCCGGCAAGGTGAATCTGTACGTCGGCAAGCAGGCGGTGAAATTCAATATCCCGGAAGCCGAAGCGGTCGAGCGATTGAAAGACCTGATCCGTGAACACGGCAAATGGGTTGAACCGATAGCACAACCCGCATTGGCTGAAGTCGGTTAGATTTACGGAGATGCGAATAAACACGTCCGCTGCTGGTCAGAAAACGAAAAGCAGGAAGGAGTAATGTTATGAAGAAATTAATCTTGATTGCAGCGCTAGCGATAGCTGGCGTGACCGGCCTTGTTCCCACGACCTCGCGTGCTGGCATATTTGTGGAGGTCGGCGACCGGCCGTATTACCGCGGCGACTGGTATTGGGGACCGAATCATCATCATCGGATGTACTGGGTTCCGGGTCACTGGTCGCATCACCACGTCTGGATTCGCGGTCATTACGTGGAGCGTTACCACTGGTAATGCGTCGCGGCTGGCTGGCGGCGAGCGCATTGCTCGGTCTTGCATTGATCGTCACTGCTTGCTCGCGCTCTGAGGACGCGAGCAAGCAAAAGACCCTGAACGACGCAAAGCGCGACAGCGAGCGTCAGCAGCAGGCGATCCAGAATACCTTGGCCAACCGAAGGCAGAATACGCCTCCGCAATCGACACCGGTGGCAAGCGCGACACCGTAGCGACGAATTCTGATCGCGATCGGG
>JBJMWW010000095.1:0-2031 GCA_045809945.1 Chthoniobacterales bacterium | reverse complement strand
TTTTGTCCGACACGCCAGCCATCGGCGCGAGGTAAAGCGGAAATGCGCCGTCGCGGAACCATGGCAGGGAATTATTCATGTCGCGGAGGCGGTATCACTCAGAAGATCGGCAACTTCGCGCTGGACGGATTCAAGTTCATCGAGGCGCAGCGTGACGTCCGGGACCAGGAAGACTTCACCGGTCTTGGCGTGTTCATAGACCAGGACCGGGCGGTCGCCGCTGCGCACGGTATCGATCTGCTTGAGGATGCGTTTCCGCTCGAGCATGGCTGCGAGGACGTAACAAGCGTTGCGATGCAAGGGCTCGTTCGTTCCAAGCAAACGCCGCAAAAGTTCCTCGGCCGATTCACGCCCGAGCGGTTCCGGCGGTGCTGGCGGCGGTGGCTCGTAGCGCGTTTTCCAAAACGAGAACGGCTGGATGTTTTCGTTCCGCCCCGCCCAGGCTTCCTCGCTCAGGTCCTCGCGGCGGAAACCATCGGCTTCTCGAAAAAGCAGCGTGTAGAACTGCTCGCCCGCGGTAAACGGGCGGCCGGTCCGAGCGCAGGCATCGGCGCGTTGCTTGATCGGCCAATCGTTCGAAAGCGGGTTCATGCGGAAGCCAGTCGTCGCCAGGCGAATGGATTGAGGCGCGGCCGCTCGCGATTGCTCGAGCGGTAGTAAAGCAGAATGAAACCGATGAGCGCGAAAATGATGTCGGGCGTCCAGGCTGCTGCGGTCGGGGAAATGCGTGCGCCTTCACCGAGCGCGAGGAACAGATGGGTGAGGAAATTCATCGAGAAGACGAGCACGACGGCGGCGGCGACACTGGAGAGAATTCCGCGGCGCGAATAGCCAATACCGAGCGGCGCGGCGATCAGGACAATGACCGCGCACTGCCAGGGAAGAGCGAACCGGTGTTGCAGATGGGTCGCGAAAGGCGCGAGCAGGACAGATGGGAAATCGGAATTGAACTGCAGATAATCGCGCAGCTCCGGCACGCTGAGATATTCCGCCCGCAGATTCGCGCTGCTCAGACGAAACGGTGTTTCGGTCCAGTTCGAGATCGTCCGCTCGCTGAAGTCATCCGCCTGCACAATGTTGCCGGTGGCATCGTAGTGGACCTCGCGTCCACGCTGCAGTTCCCACGTCTTATTCTCCGGATGATAAATGGCGACCGACGCGTAGTAGGTCGCCAGCACATTATCGGCGTCGTCCTGCTGCATCACCTGCACGGTATTAAACGTCGTCGAGCCGGGGAAAAACTGCTGCACATACCAAGTACGATCATCGGTGCGATTGCGAAAAATCTGGCCCGTGATTCCCATTTGCTGCCGGCGCGATCCGCCTTCGAGGATTGCCTTGTGCGCGAAACCTGCGTGCGGCGCCATCGAGTAGTTAAGCGCCGTGCTGGCGACAGTGGTGAGCAAACCAAGGAGGGCAAGCGGCGCGATCACCCGTGGAATACTGACCCCGGCGGTCAGCATGGAGACGATTTCGTTCGTCCGCGACATTCGTCCGAGGCAGAAGAGCAACGCGAGCAGCAGCGCGACGGGCAAAAGCACGATGATGATCGCCGGAACCTGCGCGATATAATAGCGAAGGATCGCGCCGAACGAAACGCGGTCTTCCAGAAAGGTGGAGATGTTGTCGCTGATGTCGAAGATCAGCCAGATAGAGATGAAGCCGACGATGCAGTAGACGTATGCCTGCAGAAAATTGCGAATGACGTAGCGATCGAGCAGTCTCACGGCAGAAAAGCGGAATGGGCTTACAGTTTCGGCTGACAACGCTCCGCTGTCATGTCGAGCGAAGTCGAGAGATCCATCGGGGCCTGGAGATTCACATTCGACTCGCTTCGCTCGCTCAGTGCAAGCTCTCGACTTCGCCCGGAATGACAACAGCGTCGAACCATCCAATCAAATGATCGCCTTGAGAGATTCGCTGGGGAGCGATTTTGTCGAGCGCGTCCGCTCAATCTTTTCGGAGACTGGCCTGCTCGCGAAGGCGAAGAACTTCGAATATCGGCCGCAGCAACAGGGGATGGCAGTCGCA
>JBJMWW010000094.1:0-17358 GCA_045809945.1 Chthoniobacterales bacterium | reverse complement strand
GCCCGGACATCGCCAAAACATTCACGGCAACTTCCGCGAAATCGGCGTCGGCGTTATCGATGGGACGAATGGCTCGGTCGGTCCCCAGATCGTGACGGAGGATTTCGGATTCCGCTACGATACGCCGGCAATGATCACCGGAGTTGTCTACCGCGATCTGAACGGCAATGGATTTTATGATCCAGGCGAGGGGATTGGCGGCGTCACCGTCACTGTTGCGGGCGCCAACTATTATGCGGTGACGGCGGCATCCGGCGGTTACTCGGTGCCGGTTCCGGCGGATGGAAATTACGCCGTCACTTTTACCGACGGCGGTGTTGCGGCATCGCAGCAGACCGCTGCGATCGCGAACAGCAACAACGCGAAAGTCGATTACGTCGTTGCTGCTGCTGCGCAAGTCACTCCGCCTAGCCAGCCGACTCCGACGCCGTCGGCTAACGTGGCATTGGCAAATATCTCGACACGCTCATTCGTCGGCACGGGTGCCGACGTCATGATCGGCGGATTCATCGTTACCGGCACGCAGCCGAAAAAAGTGATTGTGCGCGCGACCGGTCCTTCGCTTCCGCTCGCCGACAAGTTGCTTGATCCACTGCTGGAATTGCACAACTCCGCCGGCGCCGTCATTGCGACGAACGTCAACTGGATCGCGGCAGCAAACAGTCAGGAGATCGTCGCGAGCACGATCGCGCCGAGCGACCCACACGAATCGGCGATTCTCACCACGTTAAATCCGGGCTCATACACCGCCGTCGTGAGCGGCGCGGACCACGGGACGGGCAGCGCAGTCATCGAGATTTACGACCTTGATCGCACGGTAGATTCGCAGCTCGCGAATATCTCGACGCGTGGGCTCGTGCAAACCGGCGACCACGCGATGATTGGCGGCGTGATCCTGATGGGGCAAACACAGATGAAGGTGTTGGTGCGCGCGCTCGGGCCGTCGCTCGGGATCAGCAGCGCGCTCGCAAACCCGACACTGGAGTTGCGTGATGCGAATGGTGGGTTGCTGATGTCCAACGATGACTGGCGCAGCACGCAAGCGGCGGAAATCATCGCGACCACTATTCCGCCGTCGAACGACAAGGAAGCGGCAGTCATCGCAACACTACAACCGGCTGCCTACACCGCCATCGTGCGCGGCGCGAACAATACTACCGGCGTCGCCATCATCGAAGCGTACGGGCTGAAGTAGCGGTAATTGACAGGGCGGCGGAGCCCGACTTTGCTGGAGTTATGAAACTTTGGCTGCATGTCTTTTTGTCTGCCCTGTTTTTTAGCGCGGTGGCCGCACAGGCGCAGCTCGTCTGGGAAAAAACGGAGGTCGAGTTGCATCCGGGTCCGTCCGACAAGCAGGCCGTCGGGACGTTTCGCTATGAGAACAAGACCGACAAAACGATTCACATCGCGTCGGTTCACACATCGTGCGGTTGCACGACGGCCGGTGCGAAGAAGAACGACGTGTCGCCGGGCGAGAAAGGCGAGATCACTGCGACGTTCAATATTGGCGACCGGACCGGGGTTCAGCAGAAGCAGATCACCGTGCAAACCGACGATACCAAACAGCCGACGACAGTCCTGACTCTGAAAGCAGTAATCGCATCGCCGCTCGAGCTTCAGCCGACATTTGTTTTCTGGCAGCAGGGCGAAGAGCCGAAGCCGAAAACGATCATCGCCAAAACGACGAAGGAGATTCCGGTCAAGCACATCGACGTTTCGTCATCGAGTCCGGAATTTCAGACCAGCGTCGAGCAAGGGGCGAACGGCGAATTTAAGATCAACGTTACACCGCATGACACGACTCGCACAGTCGCCGCGACGTTGACGATAAAACCGGATAATCCGCCGAAGCCGTACTACGCCGCGGCGCGCGTGATGCCGACGCAGGCACAGCCGGCGCCACAAACGCACTGAGCGTGCGCGCGGTCGCGCGACAAGTTGCGGCGCTGGTTTGCCTCGCGCTTCTGCCAGCGATCGCGCAGGCGCTTTACCTGCGAAACAAAGTCTCGTGGCAGACGCCGGTCGCGCCGTCGGAAATGATTTCCGTGCGCGATGCGATGGCGCTCCGCGAGAAAGCGATTTGGCTCGATGCACGACTGGACGCGGAATTCGAGCAAGAGCATGTGCCGGGCGCGATTCAGCTCAACGAAGACCGTTTCAATGAACTGCTGCCGCAGATGCTGCAGGTCTGGTCGCCGGAGAAAAAGGTCGTCGTTTATTGCAGCAGCCAAGCGTGCGGCACCAGTCGCGAAGTCGCGCGCCGACTGCGGAACGAAGCCGGCCTGGCGAATGTTTTCGTGCTCGAAGGCGGATGGGAAGCGTGGCTGGCGGAGCGGAAATGAAATGGTTGTCGCGTGCAATGGAGCTCCTGACAGGTGCGGTGTTTATTTACGCCGGCGTGTTGAAGGCGCTTGATCCAGTCGGCTTCGCCAACGACATCGAGAACTACCACATTTTGCCGTGGCCGATCGGCGTCCGGCTTGCCTTCTACCTGCCCTGGCTTGAGATCGCATGCGGACTTGCGCTGCTGCTCGGCCGCGCGAGAGACGCGGCATTGGCGATTCTCGCGGCGCTGACTTCTGTCTTCATCGTCGCGAGCGCCGCGGCAAAAGCGCGCGGCATCGACGTGAGCTGCGGCTGTTTCGGCCACGCCGCGCGGAACCTTAGTTTCGCATGGCACCTTGCGATCGACGCTGCGTTGCTCGTTGCAATGCTCTTCCTCTTTGTTCGACGTCGCGCCCATCTGTAGGGAAGTCAGAAATGCAGCGCGTGCATTCGCGAAGGCTAGCCGCAACGCCTACAAGTCGGTGAATGGATCGCGGCTGGCAATCGTGCCGAAGTCACCTTGTTGCTGAATCAGCTTCGCAATCAAGGCCGTCCAGCCGGTTTGGTGCGAAGCGCCGTGCCCGCCGCCGTTATCGCCGTGGAAATATTCGTGGAACAGATAACGACTGCCGTCGCGCTGATTATTGCACGCACCGTCCGAGGTGCGGGTGAAGGGTCGCTCCCCATTTTTGTCACGTAGCCAGATGCTGATCAGACGATTAGATAGCTCGTTTGCGATTTGCTGAAGAGTAAGAAACTGACCTGAGCCCGTCGGGCATTCGACGGTAAAGTCATCGCCGTAGTAGTAGTGAAACTTCTGCAGCGACTCGATCAGGAGGTAGTTAATCGGCAACCAGATCGGACCGCGCCAGTTGGAGTTACCGCCGAACAGGTTGGTTTGTGACTCGGCCGGTTCGTAATTAACCATTTTTACCTCGCCGCGAATCTCTATCCGGTACGGGTGGTCTTTGTGAAAGCGGCTGACCGAGCGTACGCCGTAATCGCTCAGGAACTCATTCGGGTCGAGCATCCGGCGGAGAAGACGTTTCATTCGGTGCCCCCGCGTAAGAGCGACAAGGCGGCGTTCGCCGGCTCCAGGTTCCTGCCAGCGGGAGACAAGGCTAGCCAGGTCCGGACGATTCGTCAGGTACCATTCCAGCCTGGCCTTAAAGCCCGGCACGGCGTTGAGCAGCTCAGGTTCAAGTGTTTCAACTGCAAGAAGCGGCATCAGGCCTACGAGGGAGCGCACGCGCAGCGGCAGATAGCGGCCGCCCGGGGTGTGCAGCACGTCGTAGTAGAACTCGTCTTCTTCGTCCCACAGGCCTATGCCCTTGCCGCCGACGTTATTCATCGCGCCGGCGATGCCGAGGAAATGCTCGAAGAACTTCGTCGCGATATTCTCGTAGACTGGGTTTTCACGGGCGAGCTCGAGAGCTATGCGCATCATGTTCAGGCAAAACATTCCCATCCAGCTCGTGCCATCGCTTTGTTCGAGATGGCTGCCATCGGGAAAAGGAGCGCTGCGATCAAAAACGCCGATGTTATCGAGTCCCAGGAACCCGCCCTCGAATATATTGCGGCCGCTGCGGTCCTTGCGATTCACCCACCAGGTGAAGTTGATGAGCAGTTTGTGAAAGACCGTTTCGAGGAAGGCGCGATCGCCGTGGCCGGTTTGTTTGCGTTCGATCTGATAAACGCGCCACGCGGCCCAGCCGATTACCGGCGGATTAACGTCGCTGAAGTTCCACTCGTAAGCCGGTATCTGACCATTCGGGTGCTGATACCATTCGCGGACAATGAGATCCAGCTGGTGCTTCGCGAAATGCGGGTCGAGTAGCGCGAGCGGCAGGCAATGAAAGGCAAGGTCCCACGCCGCATACCACGGGTATTCCCATTTGTCCGGCATCGACATGACACGCTCGTTGTAGAGGTGGCGCCACTCGGAGTTACGACCAATGACTCTTTCGGTGGGTGGCGCCGGCTGGCTGGGATCGCCGTCGAGCCATTGCTGGACGACGTAATAATAAAACTGCTTACTCCAGAGAAGACCAGCGAATGCCTGGCGCATGATCGCGCAGTGCTCGGAACTCAGGCAGCATGGCGCAAGCGATGCGTAAAATTCGTCCGCTTCGCTTTTGCGCTGCGCGAACACGAGATCAAAATCGCGGAATGGTTGATGGTGATGGGACGCGGAAAAACGCAACTGCACTATGGCTGATTGGCCGGGCGGAATGGTGAAGCGATAATGAGCGGACGCTTTTGTTCCAATACGGTTGGGATTGAGCGCGCGGTGTTCATTGTGAACGATCGCGTCGTTTATCGAATCCTTGACGTAGGGATGGGCGTTCGGAAGTCCCCAGAGTCGCTCTATGTTGGATTCGTTCTCCGCGAAGACCAGGCGTTCGACACTTTGGCAATAGAGCGAGTAGGTACCGAGCGCATGATGCGTGGCGTCAATGATCTGCGTGCCGGATGCCATCGGCGTTCGCTCCTGCAACATCGGTCGTTGACTATCGACCCCCCATGTCCACGTATTGCGGAACCACAGTGTCGGCACAATGTGCAACGGCGCGGCGTCAGGTCCGCAGTTAGTCGCGCAGATGCGGATGAGAATGTCGTCGGCCGAAGCCTTGGCGTATTCGATTTGGATTTCGAAGAACCGATCTTCTGTCAAAAGGCCGGTGTCGGATAACTCAAATTCCGGGTCGCGCTTGCCGCGCTCGCCGTTGACGCGAACGAGATCGTCATAGGGATACGCCGCTTGCGGATAGCGATAGGTCATCCGCATGTAGCTGTTGGTCGGCGTGCAATCCTCGTAGAAATAAATCTCCTTCACGTCCTCGCCATGATTGCCCTGCGGATTGGTAAGTCCGAACAGTCGTTCCTTTAGTATCTGATCGCGCTCGTTCCAAAAGGCGAACGCGAGGCAGAGCCGCTGCTTGGTGTCGCTAATGCCGCCGATGCCATCCTCGCCCCAGCGATAGGCGCGTGATCGCGCATGGTCGTGCGGCAGATAGGTCCATGCATCGCCATTCGCGCTGTAATCTTCGCGCACAGTGCCCCACTGGCGCTCGCTTAGGTACGGGCCCCACAAATCCCAGTGTCCATCGCGCGCGTTTTGCGCAATGCGGTCTCGCTCAGCGTTCGGCATGGCGAAGCGATTAGCAGCTAGAAATCGAAAATCGGCAATCGAAAATCGAGTGTTTCGTCACTCCCACTCGATCGTGCTCGGCGGCTTGGTCGAGATGTCGTAGACAACGCGATTCACGCCTTTCACCTCGTTCACGATGCGAGAGGAGATGCGCGCGAGCAGCTCGTAGGGGACGCGGACCCAATCAGCAGTCATCCCATCCTGACTTTCGACGATCCGAAGCGCGATCGTGGTCTCGTAGGTGCGCTGGTCTCCCATGACCCCGACCGATTGCACGGGCAACAGCACGGCGAAGGATTGCCAGACTCTGTAATACCAGTCGGCTGCTTCCATCTCGCTGGTTACGATTGTGTCCGCTTCGCGCAAAATTCGGAGACGTTCCGTTGTCACGTCGCCGAGGATCCGGACGGCGAGTCCTGGACCTGGAAATGGTTGCCGGTAGACGATCTCCTTTGGCAAACCGAGCTGCAGCCCCGCCTGGCGGACTTCATCTTTGAAGAGCTGCCGAACCGGCTCGACTAACTCGAAGTGCATTGTTTCTGGCAACCCGCCGACGTTGTGATGGCTCTTGATTACGTGCGCAGGATTACCACCAATCGCGACGCTCTCGATCACGTCCGGGTAGAGTGTGCCCTGGGCGAGGAACCGGAATTCCGCTTTGTGATTTTCTGTCGCGAGCTCAGCGATCGCGTCTTCGAAGACGCGAATGAATTCCACACCGATAAGCTTGCGCTTCTCCTCCGGATCAATGACGCCGCGCAGCTTCGACAAAAACCGTTCCGATGCATCGACGTACTTCAGTTTGATATGAAAGTTTTCGACAAAGACGCGCTGCACGACTTCCTCTTCGCCGGCGCGGAGCAGGCCATTGTTCACAAAAATGCAGGTGAGCTGGTCGCCGATTGCTTTGTGCAACAACGCTGCAACGACTGATGAATCGACGCCACCGCTCAAGCCGAGCACGACCTTGTTGTCGCCGACCTGCGCCTGGACGCGTTTGCAGGTTTCGTCAATAAAAGAGCCCATCGTCCAGTCCATCGAGCACCGGCAGACGTGGTAGACGAAGTTCTTAAGGATCTCTTTGCCGCGGGGTGTGTGAGCGACCTCTGGATGGAATTGCAAGCCGTAGAGCCGGCGTGCTGGGTCCTCGACGGCGGCGAAGGGCGAGCCTTCCGTTCGCGCGGCGACCCGGAAGCCAGCGGGCAATTTCGTCACTTCGTCGCCGTGGCTGTTCCAGACATCGACCGAGTTGCCAAGACCGTCGAAGAGCTGTGATCCATTCGTCACTTCGAGAGTGCCCGCGCCATACTCGCGCCGACCGGTGAACCGCACACTGCCGCCAAGGTGATGAGCCATCTGCATCAGTCCGTAACAAATTCCAAGAATCGGGATGCCGAGGGAGAAAATCTGCGGATCGACCTGCGGCGCGTTGTTTTCATATACACTCGCCGGTCCGCCGGAAAGAATCAGACCGTTTGGCGCCGCAGCGCGGACTTCAGCGGCGGGGATGTCAAAGGGAACGACCTCCGAGTAAACCTGCAGCTCGCGAATGCGGCGCGCGATTACCTGCGTGTATTGCGATCCGAAATCCAGAATGAGGATTTTCGAGTGCGCGGAGCGAGTGGAAGTGGGCGCGGGCTCCGTCGCAGCTTTCAAGCTCGAATCATATCGCTGCAGCGCTTCGTTGCAACAATGTCCGGCCACACGAACGTCGACAGATGATCGCGCCGGATGTGCTGCTGCACGGCTATCGCCTCGGCATCTTTCCGATGGCCATGGACGATGGCGCGATCGAGTGGTTCTCCCCAAATCCGCGCGCGATTTTGCCGCTGGGCAGCTTTCACATTCCGCGTGGTCTTCGCCAGGCGCTGCGGAAGCGGCTGTTCGAGATTCGGATCAACACTGCATTCAGGGCTGTGATCGAAGCCTGCGCCGAACGCGAATCAACCTGGATCAATGATGAAATTGCCGAGAGTTATGTACAACTGCACGAATTTGGTCATGCGCATTCGGTCGAAGCGTGGCGTGCAGGCGAGCTCGCGGGTGGATTATACGGGGTTTCGGTCGGTGGCGCGTTCTTCGGCGAATCTATGTTCCACCGTGAGACGGATGCGTCGAAATTCGCCCTTTGCGCTCTGGTCGATCGACTGCGCGAGCGCGGCTTCACATTATTGGACACGCAATGGCAAACCGAACATCTCCGCCAATTCGGCGTCGTTGAGATTCCGCGTCATCACTACCTGCGACTGCTCGCGCGCGCCGCGCAGTTGCCGTGCACATTTGCCTGACTGTTGAGCGCGCTCGCTTTTTAGCTTAACTGAGCACCCGCTGCGGCTGGGTAGCTCAGTTGGTAGAGCAGAGGACTGAAAATCCTCGTGTCGGGGGTTCAATTCCCTCCCCAGCCACCTCTTCGGTTAGACGGCAGCGAGTGGCTGAAAATCGCACGGCGCTGCGAGCCCGTTGAATTTGGGATAGAGGAACTTCGCCGCCGGGGAGCCCTCTTTGGTGATCGCAGTCCCGTGCCGAATCCCCGCGTCCCGCAGCGTTCCGAGGGAGTGCGCAAGCAAATGCGTGCCGAAGCCGCGGTTCCGGTACTCGACGAGAATGCACGGACCGGGCGCGAGTCGAAAGTCGCTGTCCTCGGCCAGCGACACGACGGAGGCGCCGATTATGCGACTGCCGTGGCGTAAAACCAGCAGCGCTGTGTTCTGTTCCGCAAACGCGCGATCGAGCCACATGTCGACGGTTTGCTCGATGTTGTGAGCGGCACCGTTCCAGGCCGGGTCGAGAGTGAACGCGGTCGAAATCGCGCTGCGAACGTGTTTTTCGACGTCCGGTTCGGCTCGGTTGATTTCGTAATGCTCCGGTAGAGGCGGCATCTCGGTCGGGAACGTGGCGAGTTCCCAGGTAAACCGGAGCCATTGGTCGAGCTTCATGAGGGCGGCGAGAGTATGAACTGTCGCGAGTTGATCGCAACTCTGCGAACGAGTGGCCGTCGCGCTTGCGCACGCGAGAAAAACCTACAATGCCTGGACGGCTTTGACCGTCTCGTTGAACGGTGTGTAAAGCTCGCGGTATTGGGCAACGCCTCGTCGCAGCACGGGCTTCAGATTCGCAAGGTCGGAAACGTTCACAATCTGGTCGACGCTTTGCACGAACGCGCTCATTGCGTCGTTGGTTGCGAAGCGCTGACTGAGGAGGACGACGAAATGCGCACGGCGCTGCGCGCCAGTCTCGTTCACGATTTCGCGCAGGATTGGATTGTTTTCCGGTTTCGAGCCTTTGAAGTTCTCGTGCACGACGATGACGTCGTAGCTGTAGGTTTTCAGCTTCAAGAGTACGTCTTCCTCGAAGAGCCCGAGGTGAACTTTGTAGCCGATATCGATCATCTGCGGGACGACGAGTTTTTGAAACTGCTGGTTGTCTATGCAGACAAGCGCGGTGTTGTCGCCGAGATCGAAGAAAGCGTCGTTTTCCATATTAGCGGAAGGCGCTTGCCGGAATGTCGAGCCGCAGGCCGGAATCGAGATCGTTGTCTACGCCGCGGGCTTTGTGAACTAAGTCGATGCCGCGGGTAATGCGGCCTTTGCGTGACGCGAACAATGTCGCGGTCTCTTCGCTGATGCAGCCGTTTTCAAAGGCATTGAGAATCGACTGATCGAACGTCATCCAGCCGAATGGCGCGCTCGCCTCAATGATTTCGTAGAAGTTGCGGTGCTCGCCTTCACCGAGCGCGATCGTTTCTTTCGTGCGCAGGTTGTTGCCCATGATTTCCGTGAGCAACTGTCGACCGCCACCGATCTTCGGAGCGAGTCGTTGACTGACCACGTAGCGCAGGGTGTCGGCAAGCCGGATGCGGAGCTGCTGTTCTTCCCCGAGCGAGAACAGACCGAGAATACGGTTGATCGACTGGCCGGCATCAACCGTGTGCAATGTGCTGAGCACGAGATGGCCCGTCTCAGCCGCCATCAATGCGACTTCGACCGTCGCCCGGTCGCGCATCTCGCCGACGAGAATGACTTTCGGCGCCTGGCGCAATGCTGCGCGCAAGCCATTGGGATAGTTGTTAAAATCGTGACCAAGCTCGCGCTGATTGAAAGTCGCGCGGCGCGTTGGGTGAACGAACTCGATCGGATCTTCGAGCGTCACCACGTGGACCGGCTGCGTTTCATTGATCTCGTCGAGCAACGCAGCAAGAGTCGTCGTTTTTCCGCTGCCGGTTGCGCCGGTCACGAGCACCAGGCCTGATTTCTCCTTCGCGATTTCGCGAATGATCTGTGGAAGGTGGAGCGATTCGACTGTCGGCACCTCGCTTTCCAGTTTGCGCATGACAATCGAAAAGTTTCCCTGCTGCCGGAAGATGTTTACGCGGAACCGCGCAACATCTTTTAGCGAGTAGCTGGAGTCGCACGAACCGCCGTTAAAATAATCGTAGAGTAGCCGGCGATTGCCTTGCATCAGAGTGAGCGCGATCTGCTCCGTCTGGTAGGGCGTGAGCGCCTCGATCGGCGGATCGACGTAGACAGGCTTCAGTTCGCCGAAATCTTCGACCTGGAGCGGATAACCGACGGAGAAATTCAGGTCCGAGATGCCGTCGTAGGTCTGCAGCATCGCGGTCAGGATCTTGTCGAGATCGGGAATGCGCATCGCCTATTCCTCGGATTGGTCCGCCGGCGGTTCTTTTAGAAATGGGCGGAATTTCTTTTTATCGATTGCCTTGTCGTATGCTTCCTCGGGCGAGATACGTGCATTGCGCAGATGTTCCATGATCGCGTCGTCGAGCGGCTGATTGCCTTTCTTCTTGCCGACCTGAATCATGCCCGGGATCTGGTGCGTCTTGGCTTCGCGCACCAGGTTCGCGATCGCCATGTCGACGACGAGAATCTCGAGCGCGGCGACGCGGCCGGGTTTGTCGATTCGCTTAAAAAGGTTTTGCGCAATGACACCCTTGAGCGACTCGGACAACGTGGCGCGAATCTGGTTCTGCTGATTAGTTGGGAAGACATCGATGACTCGGTCGACTGCTTTCGATGCGCTCGAGGTATGCAGCGTTCCGAAAACGAGGTGACCGGTCGCCGCCGCGGTGAGCGCCAGCTCGATCGTCTCGTGGTCGCGCATTTCACCGACAAGCAGGATGTCCGGGTCTTCACGCAGCGCACCGCGTAGCGCGGCCGCGAAAGAACGGGTATGCACGCCGACCTCGCGATGCTGCACGAGGCAGTTCTGGCTGCGGTGCACGAATTCGATCGGGTCTTCAACGGTGATAATATGGTCGTGCCGCATCAGGTTCGCGTAATCCATCATCGCCGCGAGGGTGGTCGATTTACCCGAACCGGTCGGACCGGTGACGAGGATCAAGCCCTTCTTGAGCATTGGAAACTTTTTGAGCACCGGCGGCAGATTCAGGTCGTCGACCGTCAATACGGTGGAGGGAATGAGCCGAAAGACCGCTGAAATGCCGTATTTTTGCTGAAAGAAGTTCGCGCGGTAACGGGCCACGCCGGGCACTTCGTAGCCGAAGTCGACGTCTGACGTTTCTTCGAATGTCTTAATCTTACCTTCTGGTGCGATTTCGTAGACCATCGCTTTCAGGTCATCGTTCTTTAGTACCGGATAATCGACGCGGACGAGCTCGCCATTGATGCGAAGCATAGGCGGGTTGTTTGTCGAGAGGTGAAGGTCGGAAGCCTTCTGCTCCGCCATCAGTTTAAAGAAAGAGTCGATGCGAGCCATGAGGTCGCATGACGGAGAAGCTAAATCGGTGCCATGCGGTACCGATTCGCGGGCGCGACACCGAGTACGTAGGTGTGCGGTCGATCAGCGCGCCGCCTGCCTGGCAGCGTCGAGTGTTGAGCGCACCTGCTCGAGCAGTTTTTCGCGCCGATATGGCTTCGGAATAAACCCGCGAAGACCCTGAGCCAGCATGTTGCCGAGTTTGCTCTGTTCGGCGAATCCGCTGCTCAAGACGACGGCAGCGTTCGGGCTGATTGCGCGCAGCTCGTCGAAAACCGCGTCACCATCCATCACCGGCAAGAAGAAATCGAGAATGACGAGTCCGATCTGAGTGCCGATCTGCTGGTAAATCCGCAGCGCCTCGAACCCGTCGTGCGCGACGATCACGCGATAACCTTCGTCGGTCAGCATTTCGGCGGCGAGCTGCGCAATTTCCACTTCATCTTCAACGAGCAGGATTAACTCGCGAGCGCCCTTACGATTCAGCACTTTGATTTCCGAAGGAATCGCGGCCGGCGGGGCCGCTGTTTTCTTCTGCAGTGCCGCTGGCCGGCTCGAAGTTTTTTTCCCCTTTGGCGCCGGCATCGGCACGACGTTCGACGGGATCGGGACTGAATTGCCGACTGCGGCAGCGCGCTCGGAGCTTCCGGCGAGAATCCGGTTTGTCACACGATCGAACAGCGCCTGGGCGGTTTTCGACGCGTGCTCGACGCGATCGGCCAACATTTCGACGTAGCTATGGTCGCCCTTATGCTGGCGCGCGAGATCGGCATAACGCGCGATCTGCTGCAACATTCCGTTCAGCTCGGTCGAAGTAGTGGCGATCCACTTCAAATCTTCGTGGTCGAGCATATGGGTAGGGGAATTGTCAGCTTTCGTCCGGGTCGTTTACGCATGCCCACCACACACAAGCCAGCACTGCGCAAACCGCAACGGCAAATGAACCAATCGTTAGCATAAGGAGAGGAACGCGAAACGAGCACGGTTCATGCCTTCGTGCGCCGCTTCCGTCAATGCCGAAAAGGGGAGTTCGGCCGAAGGTCTTACTTCGCGACGACGTTACGCAACTCAGTTTTCGCCGACTCGACTTCGCGTGGCGTCGCTTGCGAAAGCAACAGCGCGCGCAGTTTTTCACCCTGGTAATAACGCGCCGTGAATTTCTTCTTCGCATACGTGCCGGTCAGGTCGACCCGTGTCGGCGGCAAACTGAAGTCGCCGATGAAGTTAAGTTTCAGATCGAACATTTCCGTCCAGAAGAAGGGAATTTGTTCGTAGCGAATTCGCTTCTTGCCCGTCATGTTCGCCCCGGCTACGAGACCTTGTTCACGCGCATTGTCCCAGTGCGTCTGTCGGCGCATGCCACCCATCAGGCGATCGGGGTAAAACGCCAGGTCGCCGATCGCATAGATGCCTTTCTCTTCCGTCTCGAGATAATCGGTCACCGGCGATCCGTGCGGGCCGGAGAGCGGTGTGTTGCGCACGAGCTCGAGGTTCGGTTCCGCGCCGCAGGCCACCACGGCGACGCCGGCCGCGACTCGATCACCGCTCTTGGTTTGGATATTTCGGAGCACGGTCTTGCCCTCGAAACCATTCAGGCTCTGGCCAAGAAGGAGCGTCACACCCTGTTTTTCAAAATAGGCCGTAAGCCATGCGCCGGTCTGTGGATCGAGGTAGCGATTCAGCAGATAGGCATTGCGATGCATGAGCGTGATTTTGAATTTCAATTGTCGCAGACTCGACGCCGTTTCCAGTGCGAGTAGCCCGCCGCCGACCACGACGATCATTTTTTCGAGAGACGCCATTTCGCGTAGTGCGAGGGCATCGCGAACGGTGCGCAGGTAAATTACGTTGCCGAGCCCGACGCCAGCGACGGGCGGCCTCATCGGTCTGCTGCCGGTCGCCAGACAAGCCTTGTTAAACTCAATTGTTTCGCCGTTTCCCAGCACCGCCAGCCGCCGGTCGATGTTGAGCTGGGTTACGACAGACGCGAACCGAGTCTCGATTTTTTGCGAATCGTACCAGCCGGCCTGCAAATGCGGCAGCTTGTTCACCGGCGCGCTTTTTTCGCGCAGGAATGACTTCGAGAGCATCCAGCGCTTATAGGGCGCAAACGTCTCCGCACCCACGAGCGTGACGCTGCCGCGCTTGTCATACTTGCGAATTCCTTCGCACGCGCTGCCGCCGCCAATGCCCGCGCCAATAATTAGATAGTCGCGCTGGATCATTTATCGAAAAACGGACGATAGGAAAACCCCGCGCGCGCTGGCGAGGGGAAAATTCATTAATCCCTTTGGCGGACCGGTTGGCGGCGGGGATTGTCTTAGGCGGGTGGGTTGGGCCGACCGCCTTCGTTACGGCTTGTTTTCGAGTAGCGCCGCCGCGTGGTGTAACGCGGACTCTGTCTGGCCACCCAGCATGCGAGCGATTTCCTCGGAGCGTGCCTGACCGGTGACTTCAACCAAGCGTGAATAGGTCCGACCGCGTTCTACCTCCTTCGTGACGACGAAATGGTTGCTCGCCGCAGCCGCGACCTGCGGCAGATGCGTGATGCAAAGTACCTGATGCTTTTCGGCAAGCGCGCGGATTTTCGCGCCGACCGCATTTGCGATTTCGCCGCCGACGTTCGCGTCGATTTCGTCGAACACCAGCAGCGGAATGGAATCGTGCGCCGCGAGCGACGATTTGATCGCCAGCATCAAACGCGAAATTTCCCCGCTCGACGCGACGTGCCGCAGCGATTTCAGCGGCTCGCCAGGATTGGCCGAAAAGAGGAACTCGACGCTGTCATAGCCGGTTTGCCGCGGTTCCGCGGTTGCCGTGAGTCGCGCTTCGAATTCCGACTGTCGGAAGCCCAGATCGTTGAGATTGTGCCGAATGCTGGCCGCTAGTTTCGGCGCCGCTTTTTGGCGGAGTTTGCGCAAAGCGTCGCCCGCTTTGCGCATTTGCGATTGTGTCGCAGCAATGTCATTCGCGAGGCGCTCAAGCTCGGCGTCGCGCCCCTCGATTTTGCGCATGCGTTCCGCCGCCTGCTCGCCGAACGCGATCACGTCCGCGAGCGTGCCGCCGTACTTTCGCTTCAATGATTCGAACACCGAGACGCGTTCCTCAAGGGCCGCGAGCTGTGCGGGATCGAGGTCGAGCCGCTGCGCGTAATTGCCGAGCGTACGCGCGATTTCCGTTAGCTCAGTCACGCTTGCCGCATGTGCCGAAGCGAGTGACTCAAGCGTTGGATCGATTTTCTCCAGCTCGCGCAATAGCCGCTGCGTCTCCGCAAGTTGGGAAACGATGGCGTCATCAGCTTCCGCGAGGCGAGTTGCAATCGCGCTCGCTAATTCCACCAAACGTTTGCTGTTCGCTGCGAGTTTGTAGCGCGACGAAATTTCTTCCTCCTCGTCGGTCCGCAAATTGGCCTGCGCGATTTCGCTCACCTGATGACGAAGCAAATCGACTTCCTGTTCGCGCGCCGTTTCGGCCGTGCTGAGCGCCGCATGATCCGCAACGAGCGACTGCCAGCGGCGGTAATGCTGCTGAAAATCGCGCTGTGCCTGCTCGGCATGCGCAAAGCCATCAAGCAACGCAAGCTGTCTATCGGGCAATAACAGCGACTGGTGATCGTGCGGGCCGTGCAGATCGACCAGGTCGTCGCCGAGATTTTTCAGTACCGCCAATGTTGTCGGCGAACCGTTAATGAACTGCCGGTTCGTTCCTGCAGCCGAGAAAGCGCGCTTGAGCAATAGCTCGGCGTCAGATCTATCCACTCCGGCGTTTTCCAGCAGAGCCCCAAGCGAGGTGAGATTCCCTTCAAAAATCGCTTCGACGGTACACTGTTCCGCGCCGGTGCGGATGAGCGATTTGTCCGCGCGCTCGCCGAGCAGCAGCTGAAGCGCGCCTATGATAATCGATTTGCCGGCGCCCGTCTCGCCGGTGATGGCGGTGAACCCCGGCGCGAGTTGCCACTCGAGGTCTTCGACGAGCGCGAGGTTTTTGATTCGCAGCAGGCTAAGCAGCAAAGGAGTTGAGACTTGAGGGTTGAGAGTTGAGAGAGTTGCCAGTCGCGTTTTTGAACACTCCGCACTCAACTCTCAACTCTCAACTTCGCCTGACGTTTCTCGGCACCGGCACGTCGGTAGGTGTGCCGATGATTGGCTGTGATTGCGCTGTCTGTCGTTCGACCGATCCGCGCGATAAACGGACGCGTTCTTCGATTTACGTTGAGACGAGCGATGCGGCCCTTCTGGTCGATACGGCGCCGGATTTTCGCTTTCAGGCTTTGCGCGAAAACATTCGTCGCGTCGATGCGGTAATCTTCACGCACTCGCACACCGATCACATTATGGGGTTCGATGATTTGCGGTTGTTTGCCTATCCGCGTGGCTACATGCCGGTCTACGCATCGGAGGAAACAATGGCAGATTTGCGTCGCGTGTTTCGATTTGCATTCGAAGCGGAGAATCCGTTTCCCGGTTACCTGAAACCTGAGCCTCATGTGATCGGCGGGCCATTCTCGTTCGGCAAAACAACGATCACGCCACTGCCCGTACCACATGGGCATACGCTCGTGAACGGTTACCTGTTCAGCGTCGACGGACAGAAACTCGTCGCCTATTTGAGCGACTGCAGCGATGTGCCCGCCGAGATAGTTAAGCAAATCCGCTCTGTCCGTGCGCTGATTATCGACGGATTGCGACCGTTGCCGCACCCGACGCACCTGACTGTCGAGCGCGCACTCGCAATTGCGGCGCAGGTGCAACCCTCTTCCACTTATCTGACGCACATCGCCCATCAGCTGGCTCAGTCAGCGGAAGCCGATTTGCCAGCAACGGCGCACATCGCTTACGACGGATTGAAGCTGGACCTATGAGCAGATTGATCGCGGTCCTGCTCGCTACCTGCGCGATCGCGTCCGCGGAAGTTGCGCTGCCGCCCACGACGGTTGTCGTGTTCAACAAGAGTGTTCCGGAATCGGTCGAGCTTGCGAAATTCTATGCGGAGCAACGCGGCATTGCGCGCGATCACCTCGTCGGCCTCGACTGTTCACCAAGCGAAGAGATCAGCCGAGAAGAATACGACGCGACCATTCGCAATCCGCTGCGCAGCGTTTTTCAGCAACATGGCTGGTGGAAAATCGATGACACGCTTGAACGACCGCGTGTGCTCGCGAGCAGCATCCATTTCATCGCCACGATCAAGGGCGTGCCACTGAAGATCCGTGGGACGACAAACTACGAGGGCGACAAGCCGGTTGAAGGACAGGGACCGATCGGTCCGCGCAATGACGCGTCGGTTGACTCGGAACTCGCGGTGCTCAGCGGATTTAGTCAGCAGATTTCCGGTACGATTTCGAATCCGTATTTCAAAAGCTATCGTCCGATCGCGGAGACCGACGCGCCGGGCTTGCTACTCGTCTCACGGCTCGACGCACCAACTGAAGCTATCGTTCGTCGCATGATCACCGACTCGATTGCGGCCGAGCGAAACGGATTGTCGGGGCGCGCATTTGTCGATGGTGCTCACAACACCTCCGGTGGAATGCAAGTCGGCGACGCATGGATGACCGATATTCGCGATCAGCTTCGCAAAGTTGGAATTCCGGTCGTGTTCGATGATGCGCCGGAGATTTTTCCGGCCGGGTTTCCGATCACAAACTGCGCCTTGTATTACGGCTGGTATGCGAGCGCTGTCTCCGGTGCGATGGCCGATCCCGCGCTACGATTTGTACCCGGCGCGATTGCGGTTCATATCCACTCTTTCAGTGCGTCAACATTGCGTGAGGCAAACGCGCAATGGGCCGCGCCCTTAATCGCGCACGGCGCTGCCGCCACCCTCGGCAATGTCTATGAACCGTATCTTCAGCTCACGGCGCATCTCGACATTTTCAACGACCGGCTTCTCCACGGCTTCACACTGGCAGAGAGCGCCGCGATGGCGACGCCGGCACTGTCGTGGATGAACGTCGTTGTCGGCGACCCACTCTACCGTCCGTTCGGGTCTTGGCTTGCGCTCGACAAGCAACGTGATGTCGACAGCTGGCGTGCCTACCACGAATTCGCGGCGAAAAACGCAACGCGTCCGCCAGGTGAATATCGCGCCGCGGCGCGACAATTCGCCTCGCGCACGCACAACGCCCCGATGATTGAAGACGTCGGCTT
>JBJMWW010000093.1:0-4190 GCA_045809945.1 Chthoniobacterales bacterium | reverse complement strand
TTCGTCGCGAAATTGTTTCTGGCGCGAGAACTCGACCAGCTCGGGAGGTTTGCCGGCGTCGAGATACGCTGCGATCCAGGCCGGTTGCTTGCCCTTGACGCTGAGTTGGTAGAGCTGATTGCAGGCGCGCTGGAATACGAAGAGCTGGTGCCCAAGCTGCTCGAGCTCGCGCTCGAACTTCGCTTCGATTGGAAATGGATCGGGCGAGAGCAGCCATTGCTTTTCTGCAAACAAACCTTCGCGCGGAAAGGCGCTGCGAATTGCGTTTAGCCGATCCGTTTTAGCAAGCGCACTCATCGGCCGCTCGCCATTCGCTTGAGCGCCATTTTCACTAACTCCTCGGCGCTGCTGAGGTGCTCTTTCTCCTGCAGGTCGCGCACTGCCTTGTGCGCGTCGACCTGTTTGTAACCGAGCGCGATCAAGGCGAGAACGGCCTCGTTTGCTTGCGACTGCTCGGGAGTTGGCGCGTGCTCAGCACTCGCCGCTTCCCACGCCGCAGCCACGCCGAGCTTGTCTTTCAACTCGAGCACGATGCGCTCCGCGGTTTTTTTCCCGAGTCCGCTGATCTTGGCAAGGGATGCGACATCGCCATTCACAACCGCCGATTTGAAGGTGCTCACGCTCATTCCGCTGAGCACGGCAAGGCCGAGCTTTGGTCCGATGCCGCTGACGCTATTAACGAGGAGTCGAAAGAGATCGCGCTCTGCCGACGTCATGAAGCCGTAGAGAATGTGCGCGTCTTCCCGCACGTGCAGATGGGTGAGGATTCGCACCTGCTGCCCCGGCGCGGGTAATCGATCGTAGCTCGAGAGCGGAATGAACACCTCGTAGCCGACACCACGCACATCGACGACCGCTTGCGTAGGCAACGCGGAGGTCAGCGTGCCGTCGAGAAACGTTATCACGTGCGAACTACGAAGGCTTCAGCAGCAACGTCAACTGCGCGCGATTTCCATGAACGAAATTGATGCCGCTGGTGGTGTAACGCTTCCACGTCGGCGGCAGCTCGGGATAAAGCTTTTGCGCGAGCGACGTCGACAAGACGACACAACGCGCGCCCCGTGCTTGCATAAAGATCTGCACCGTTGCCGGATCGAGCTTCGTCAGCCAGCCATGGGTGCGTCCGCGAAAGTACCAGACGAGACTTGGCTCGGTGTAATCGACGGCGCCGATCTCCATCTCGGGCGGAACATCGTGCCCGGCCATTTTGAACAGCTCCGCGCTGGGAAATTCCGGGCCGATGATCGGGAATACAAATAACGCGACAACCAGACAGGCAGTCGCTGTTGCAAAGCTCGCGATTTGAAAAAAACGGCGTGACGCGAGGTGGCGCGCCATCAACAAAGCGAGCAGCGGAAACGCGGGCAATGTGTAATGGATCAGCTTCGTCTTTACGAACGTGAAAATGACGAAGATGACGAGTGCGCCGACGATCAGGTAGGTGTCGGTCAGATCACGATTTCGCCAGAGTCTGCGAGTGAGGGCGGGCAGTTTGATCGACCAGGGAAAAAAACTGGCGAAGACGGTGACGAAGTAGAATGGCAGAAGAGCGATGTAGGCGGCGGCGGAATTCGCACCGTGGCCTTCCATCGCGCCAAACGATCGCGCGACAACGTGCTTGCCGATCCCGACCTGAAAAAACTCTCCGTTCGTGCGAATGAGCGCTGGAATTCCCCAGAGCGCGACGATTCCGAGTATCAACGCGATCCCGGCAACCGCTGTAGCGGCGGTCGCCAGCCGCGGCCAACGACCGCCGCTACAGAACCAGGCGCCGGCGACCGCCAGCAACGGCGTCCAGCCAATCGGGCCTTTGGCCAGAAACGCGAGCGCGAGTGCGACGTAGAAGTTGAACCACCACAAGAACGAAATCCATGTTCGGCGTTCAGCGTTCGGCGTTCGGCGTTCTCGTTGCAGTTCCCAGCCGGCCCAATGCGCCAGCGTTACAAAAAGCACGAGCCACATGTCTGCGACCGCAGCTTTGCCGTGGATGAAGGTTTGTAAGCAGAGCGTGAATATGACGGCGGCCCAGAGACCGACGCGCTCGTCTGCGATGCGTCGTCCCCACATCAGAATTACGAGCGCGGTTAACGCCGCAGCGATGGCGGTCGGCAGGCGGGCGCCGAAATCATTTTCGCCCAGGAAATGGAAGCTCGCGACCTGTGCCCAGTAGGTGAGCGGCGGCTTGTCGAAGCGATACTGTGCGTTGAAGAACGGCACAACGTAATCACTGCGTTCGCGCATCTCGCGTGACGCCTCGGCGAATCTCGGTTCGTCGCGATCGATCAGTGGCAGACTCCAGGTGCCGGCGAGGTGGAAGAGCAACGCACCGATGAACACCAGCGCGGAATTGCGGATTGCGCGTTGCAACGCGCGAATTGAAAGATAGCCGCTTTGGAAACACAAACGGGAAATCGCCGCCTGCCAAATCCGCGCGCTCTGCGCTGGTGGTATTTGTTCGTCTTCGTCGGAGCCGCGCTGATCGTTGCGGCGTTTCAGCTCGACCAGGCTGCTCGCCTGTGGGTGACGGAACATCGCACACCCGAAATCCTTCGGATCATGCAGTTCATCAGCCGCGCTGGCGACTGGCCGGCGCACGTCGCGCTGGGGCTTTTTCTATTCGGGATTGCGTGGTGGCGCGGCAAACGAGACTGGATGCGGATTTTTCTCGCCATGTTGATCGCCTGCGCAATTGCCGGCGCCGTGGCGCGCGTCGTGAAAATCGGCACCGGTCGCGCACGACCTTCGGTGCAAACCGAGCAGACGTGGAGCGGTCCGCGCCTGGCGGAAAAGTATCATGCGTTTCCTTCCGGCCACACTGCTGCCTCAGCAGCTTTCTTCGGCGTGCTGGCATTTCGTCGCCCGCGAGTCGGTCTCCCGCTTTTGCTGATCCCGGCGTTGATCGCCGCATCGCGGATGTACGTGGCGGCGCATTATTTGTCGGATGTCGTCTGCGCCTGCTTGCTAGGCCTGATCTGCGCGTGGTTTGTCGCGCGGGCAATCGAACTCCGACAATCAAAAAATTAGCTGGCGGAGGGGGTGGGATTCGAACCCACGAGAGCTTTCGCTCTGCCGGTTTTCAAGACCGGAGCCATCAACCACTCGACCACCCCTCCGGTTGCGCAGCGGGACTATCCCGCGTGTCGTTGTGCTGGCAAGGTAGAACGCGATCTCCGAGCGCGTTCTGAGCTGCGGCCACCGGTCGCGAAATCACGATGGACATTGGGGATGTTCATGTGAACGTATTACATGCGTCAGAAGCGCGATTTGAAGAAGCTTTCGAGCCATGTCGCCGAGACTCCCGTCGAGGATCGCGCCGAGGCTGAGCGCTTCCGCGGCCGTGGCGCATCGATCAACCCGGCGAACCGTTTCGATAAACTCCACCTCGAGGAGGATTTTAGCGAGTTACCGCCGGGCGAGGATGAACCGCGGCGCGTCCGCACCGTTTACCTGCGCGATGACACGAAGACGATCATCGCGCGCAACAACAGCCCGGACGTCGGGTTTGAGACAAGCATCAACGCGTATCGCGGATGCGAGCACGGCTGCATCTACTGCTTCGCACGGCCAACCCACGAATATCTCGGCTTTTCCGCCGGCGTGGATTTCGAAAGTCGGATAGTCGTGAAAGAGCGCGCGCCGGAGCTCCTCGAAGCGGAACTCTCATCGGCGAAATGGAAACCGCAGCTTCTGATGATGAGCGGCGTAACCGATTGCTATCAGCCGATCGAGCGGAAGATGGAGCTTACCCGGCGCTGTCTTCAGGTGCTCGCGAAGTTTCGAAACCCTGTCGGACTTCTAACGAAGAACCGGCTGATTACGCGCGATATCGATGTGCTGAAGGAACTCGCTGCGCACAACTGCGTTGCGGCGAATCTCTCGATCACATCACTCGATTCGGAGTTGCAGCGAATTCTCGAGCCGCGCACCTCACCGCCTACCGCCCGGCTGGAAGCAGTGCAGCAGCTGCACGAGGCCGGGATTCCAGTCGGCGTCATGGTCGCGCCAATCATTCCGGGAATTAACGACCACGAGATGCCGGCAATTCTTGAAGCGTGCCGCAAAGCCGGAGCGCAGTTTGCAGCTTATGTCTTGCTGCGATTGCCGTGGGCGGTTGCACCTCTCGTCGAGCGATGGCTAGACGAGTATTTCCCCGATCGCAAAGCGAAGGTGTTAGGACGACTCCGCGAAAT
>JBJMWW010000092.1:0-4973 GCA_045809945.1 Chthoniobacterales bacterium | reverse complement strand
TTTTCACTCAGCGGCCAAACCGCGAGTCTGGCTGGGATGTATGGAAGCTACGCCTATAAGCTAAAATCCGGTGATGCTATTCCTGGCACGAATCCTTTTTCGCAATCGGCGACTTACCTGACGATGGTCGTAACGCACGTAAACGCGACCGACTACGGCTTCTGGTATCTTGGCGACCGCGGCTTCATCGGTTTTAACTTCGTCGATAAAAACGGAACACTCGATTACGGCTATATCGAAATTGAAACCGACGCGTATCAAAGCGCCGCGAATCCCGGCGGCCTCAAGTTCTTTAGCTTGGCCTACGACAATACCGGTGCTCCGATCACCGCAGGTGCAGTTCCTGAACCAAGCACCCTGGCAGCACTCGCTTTTGGCGGTTTCGGCCTCGCAGCCGCAGCGATGCGGAAGCGGCGTTCGGCAGGAGGGACTGAAGCCTAACGGCTCGACGTTGGAGATTTTTGTCCCGGCACTCTGTTAGGGTGCCGGGACTTTTCTTTTGCGGGATGGTTATCGATGTCAAAGCGCCTGACCAAACGCGTTCTCTTGATCGGCTGGGATGCCGCAGATTGGCACATCATTCGTCCTCTGATGGAGGCTGGCAAAATGCCTGTCTTCGAAAAGTTGGTGGAAACTGGGGTCAGCGGACCGATTGCTACACTTCAGCCGGTACTCTCGCCAATTCTTTGGACCTCGATCGCGACCGGGAAGCTAGCTGACAAGCACGATATCCTCGGGTTTGTGGAACCTGCGCCCGATGGAAACGGGATTCGTCCAGTCAGTAGCACATCACGAAAAAGCAAAGCTCTCTGGAACATCCTCTCGCAGTCCGGACTCCGGAGCACGGTCGTAAATTGGTTCGCCTCGCATCCGGCGGAGCCGATCAATGGAAAGATTCTTTCCAACCGTATCACGAACGTGGCCGGACCGGAGGGAAACCGTTTGCCGCTCGATGCCGCCGCGGTTCATCCGCCGCAGTTGCTTGAGACGGCAGAAGCCCTTCGCGTTCATCCGAACGAAATCACTCCCCAGCAGCTACTCGCATTTTTCCCCGACACGAAACCGCGCGATTTGAAAGATCCGCGATTCGGTCTGCTAGTTAATATTCTCGCGCAGTGTGCCACTTTGCAGAATGCGGCGACGCATTTCGCCGGGCAGGATGACTGGGATCTCCTTTCGGTTTACTTCGATGCCATTGATCATGCCGGGCACGGCTTCATGGAATATCACCCGCCGGCGATGTCGCACGTCAGCAAGGAAGACGCGGAGATCTTCGGCGGTGTCGTCACAAGCATGTATCGCTTTCACGACATGCTTCTCGGGCGCTTGCTTGATCTTGTTGGGCCGGAGACAACTGTGCTGATTCTTTCCGATCACGGCTTCTATCACGATCATCTTCGGCCGAAGGTGCGAGAGCATTTCAGCGATCCGGCCAAGAAGTTCGGCGCCGAGATGAATCCGGTTTCGTGGCATCGGCTGAACGGCGTTTTCGTCGCCGCGGGCCAGGCAATCCGGCGGGACGAGTTATTCTACGGCACCAGCCTGCTCGATATCGCTCCGACCGTGCTCACTCTCCTCGGGCTGCCGGTGCCGGACGACATGGATGGCAAGGCATTGACCGCGATCTTCGCCGAACCGGTCGAGCCCAGTCGCATCGCGTCCTACGAATCGCCAGACGAACACGATGGCGTTCATCGCAACACGACTTCTGAGGAATCCGATCCGTGGGCCGCTCGACAGGCGCTCGAGCAGTTGGCCGCGCTCGGATACATCAGTCTTCCGGACGAGAATGATCCGCAGAAAGTGGTCGCAAGCACGCAGCGCGATCGGCTCGACAATCTTGCGCAGGTTTACTTCGCCGCGGGTCGTCCTGCGAAGACCCTCGAGGTACTGCAGAAAATGCTGGCGGACTCAGATCGGCCTCATCTCCGCTGCCGAATCGCCCTTTGCCTGATAAGTCTCCGCCGGATCGAAGAGGCCGAGGCGACGATGAACGCGATCGTTGCACCTGAGCTGCAGGAGAAAGCGCTCGTTAGGCTGGTGCAGGGCCAAATCAAGCTAGCGCAAAATCAGCTCGAAGAGGCACTCGCGTTGCTCGAACCACTCGAGGAAGCAAGCTTTCCCGGATCATACCTTCACACTGTCCTTGGCCAGGCATATCTCCGTCGTGGACTTTTCAAAAACGCAGAGACCGTGTTCCGTCGCGCAGTCGAGCGCGACGACGACAATGCGGAGGCACATGACGGGCTCGGTGTGGCGTTGCGTCGCCAGGGCTTCTACGAAGACGCGGTCTACGAACACACCCGCTCCGTGACGCTGCAACATCACCGCGCGCACTCGCACTTGAACCTCGGAATCGCGCTTTCGATGAGCCAGCAATTCGACTGGGCAATCCGTGCATTTTCGGTCGCCGCCGAGTTGTCACCGAAAAATCCTCTGCCGCATCGTTGGCTTGCGAAGCTCTACCATCGCGCGAAAAACGACCACGCGAGCGCGCGCGAACATGTGCGGATTTGGTTGCAATTGCGCAAAGAACTCGCGGCCCAATCCGCCTCGACGGTCAGCAGCACGCACACGCCCGGCTAAATTTTGGCGCCCAGTTTTATCACAGTCGTCAGCGGCCTGCCGCGGTCGGGTACGTCGCTCATGATGCAGGTGCTCGCGGCTGGCGGTTTGCCGAGCTTGACCGACTCAGTTCGTGAGTCGGACGAAAATAATCCGCGCGGCTACTTCGAGTTCGAGGCAGTGAAAAAGCTGCGACTCGACAGTAGCTGGCTTAAACGTGCACAAGGTCACGCGATCAAAATCATCTATGTCCTGCTGCGGGAACTTCCGACCGACGGTCGCTTCAGTTACCGCGTGTTGTTCATGCAGCGTGCGCTCGACGAGGTTCTCGCGAGTCAGGCGACAATGTTGCAGCGGGCCGGAAAATCCGCGGCTGATCCGGCACTCCTTGTGAAAACTTTTACGGCACAGATCGCGCAGGTGAAGGAGTGGATGTCCGGGCAGCCGGCTTTTGCTTTTCTTGAAGTCGAGCATCAGCGGTTAATCACGCAGCCGGAAACCGTCGCGGGCGAAGTCGCGCAGTTTCTCGGACTCGATCTCGCCGTTCCGACAATGGCGGAGGCGGTTGATCCCGCGCTTTATCGCGAGCGCCAAAGTTTGAATTGAAGAGCGTCCGCTCCCGCCCATTATGCCCGCGCCCGCAGCGCATCTCTTATGGCGAAAACGAGCATCAAGAAAATTGTCGGGCGCGAGATCCTCGATTCGCGCGGGAATCCAACGGTTGAAGTTGATGTCTGGCTGGAGGGTGGCGCGTTTGGGCGCGCGGCGGTTCCGAGTGGCGCGAGCACTGGCGAGCACGAAGCGTGGGAGCTGCGTGACGGCGACAGGCGGCGTTATGGCGGGAAGGGCGTGCAGAAAGCAGTTCGCGGCGTTAACGAGACGATCGCAAAGAGTTTGGTCGGCGCGGATGCGCTCGATCAGGAGGCGATCGATCGAAAGCTGATCGACCTCGACGGGAGCAAGAATAAGAAGAACCTCGGCGCGAATGCGCTGCTCGGCGTCTCGCTAGCCAACGCGCACGCGGCGGCGGCATTTTCCCGTCTGCCGCTCTTCCGATATCTCGGCGGCGACCGCGCGAACACGCTGCCTGTGCCCATGATGAACATCTTGAACGGCGGTGCGCATTCCGATGCGCCGATCGATTTCCAGGAGTTCATGATCATGCCAAAAGGCGCTCCGAACTTTTCCGAAGCGCTGCGTTACGGCGCGGAGATTTTCCACGCGTTGAAGTCGGTCCTGAAGGAACGCGGGCTGTCGACTGCGATCGGCGACGAAGGTGGGTTCGCGCCCGCGTTGAAGTCTGCGGATGACGCATTGGAATCGATCGCGAAAGCGATTGAGCGCGCGGGTTACTCGTTAGGCGAACAGATCTTCATCGCGCTCGATGCCGCGTCCTCCGAGTTCTACGATAAAGAGAGCGGACAATACGTTTTCAAAAAATCAGACGGCTCGCGGCGTAGCGCGGAAGAGTTGATCGATCTATACGACCAACTCTCAAAGCGCTTTCCGATCATCTCAATTGAAGATGGCTGCGCGGAGAATGATTGGCCGGGCTGGAAGAAGCTGACTGAGCGACTCGGCGATCGCATTCAGCTCGTTGGCGACGATCTCTTCGTTACGAATGTCGAGTTTCTGCGCCGCGGTATCGACCAGGGCGTGGCGAACTCGATTCTGGTGAAGGTGAACCAGATCGGCACTCTGACCGAGACCTTCGATGCGATTCGTCTCGCGACCGAAAATAACTACACTGCGGTGATCAGTCATCGTTCCGGCGAGACCGAAGACACCACAATTGCCGACATCGCCGTCGCGACCAATGCCGGCCAGATTAAGACCGGTTCGCTTTCGCGCACAGATCGCGTCGCAAAATACAACCAACTGCTGCGAATTGCGGAGGAACTTGGTGACAACGCGGTTTACGGCGGTAAGATGCGCGCCTAGTGGATTACCCCGGCTACGGCGATTTCCGGGCGCGTCGCGAAGCGTCAATCTGGCAGCAGCTCAACCGCATTTTGCGTGTGCTGCTCTGTCTCGCCGGCGCGCTGATTCTCGTTAGTCTCTTCATTCCGCAGCACAAGAAGCTCACGCAAATCCGCGGCGAAATCGACGGTCTGCAGGCGCAGGTCACGGAGCAGAGAACATTGCTCGCGCGTCAGACGCGCGAAGTGAATCTGCTTAAGAACGATCCGGCTTTCCTGGAAATGTACGCCCGTGATCGGCTCGATATGATGCGCGAAGGCGAGACGATCTTCCGCAGCGAGCAGCGCCCCGCGGCCAAGTCGAAGTAAGTCGCGCATCGCGCTCGCTTGCGATGGCGACTGGCATGTCGTCGGGGCGTCATTATCTTCCGCGTCATGGCAACGGACGTTCAGGAAGTCAGCGCGGAAGATTTGAAAGCGCGAGTCGCG
>JBJMWW010000091.1:0-10549 GCA_045809945.1 Chthoniobacterales bacterium | reverse complement strand
TCCCCTGCTCCGCCCGGCCGTTGCACCGAATGCGTGGCATCGAACACGACCCGGTAACCGGCTTCGCGAATCCAGAAGAGCGATCGCATATCCGCGACGAGGTTGTTGTACCCGAATGTCGTGCCGCGTTCGGTGAAGATGAAGTTTTTGCAGCCGAATGCGGACAGCTTTTCGGCGATGTTGCGCACGTCGAGCGGCGCGAGGAATTGCCCCTTCTTTACGTTCACTGCACGGCCCGTCCCGGCCGCGGCTCTCAGCAAATCCGTTTGCCGGCAGAGAAACGCTGGAATTTGCAGCAGATCAATCGATTCACCGGCGATCTCCGCTTCCGCCGGCGAATGCACATCAGTCGTGACGGGCACTCGTAGCTCGCGCCCGATTCCGGCCAGAATCGCGCAGCCTTCTACCGCGCCAACCCCGCGGTAGGAACGCACCGATGTTCGATTCGCTTTGTCGTAGGACGCTTTGAAAACGAATGGCACCGCCTCGGCACGACAGACGTCGGCGATTTTCCGCGCCATTCGCCAGACGAATTTCTCCGACTCGATTACGCACGGACCGAGGATGAACGGCAACTTCTCGCCGCCAAATGTGACGTTCCCGACTTTTGCCTTCATCGGGCGGTCATCCTGAGCGAAGCGAAGGACCTCGCAAGTGTTCGAACGGACATCATCGCACAAAGACGCATGTGAGGTCCCTCACTTCGTTCGGGATGACCGCGCGAGATCATAGAGCGCGAATGGCAGGTAAAGGATGGCGAAGAACATGAGCGCGAGAAGGTTGAGCTGGAAGATGTAGACCGGCCGCGCATCCGAAAGGTAACTCAAAATCGAGAACGCTTCCGGTTTATGCAGCAGAAAACCGTAGTTCACATTCGTCAGGTGGTCGATTGCAAGCGTGACGAACAGATAAACAATCGACCAGAGCCACGTTCGCCAAATCGAGGCGAACGTCGGCCGAAAACGCCGGGTGATCATCAGATACGCAGTCCCGATCACGATGCAGCAGTGATCGATGAAAAATGTGAGGAAACGGTAATCCGGAAACCCGAATTGCAGGTTCGGCGTCAGGACTGCCTGAAGCGAGCCCCCGATCGCCCAAAAGTAAATGACTTCGAGCCAGCGCGGTTTTCCGCCGTTCCAGCACGCCACGATCACCGCGACCATTGTCCAGTCGCAAAGCTGAAACGGCAGCGCTTGCTGCCAGGTTATCGAACCAGAGAAGCAGGCGCGAATTCCGTAGCCGATGAAATTCAGTGCGAGCAAGATAGCGATCGTCGCACGGGTGATCCGATCGATGCGCGGCGACCGTCGCGCTGCCGCAGCTAAGGCAAACGGAGCGACGAACGTGATCGCGATCGCCACAAGATGCGGGGGCGAGAAGAGCTGGAACGAATTTCCTGCCATCTAACGGATGACCCACAGATTGCACGGAATCGTGTCGGTAATCCACGCGATGCGTTTCGGCAGCTCGCCCGGCGGCAACGCCGGATCGATCGATACGGCGAGCAGGTCCGCCTCGATCGATTGCAAAAATTCGAGCGCCGCGAACCCTGTCGTGCCAGTGAGACAGCGAATCTCGATCGGCACCTCCGTCTCACCGGCGCTATCGACAAATTCCTCCAGCGCCAGCTCCTCTTCCCCGGCGGTCCGCCGGCCAGAGCCTTCGCCACGTTCGGCGCGCGCTCGATCAAAGCTGGTATGAACCCGAATGACGTAGAGCCGCTCACACTGTTCGGCAGCAGCGAGATGTAAGACCTTCTTCAACGCCGCACGCCCGGCATCGGTGTAATGCGCCATCATCACGATCCGGCGAATTTGCCTCGGCTCTTGTTCCGGTTTGGTGAACAACATTACCGAAGAGCGCGCCGCGCGGACAAGTGAACGCGCCACATTTCCGAGGAATGGCCGCAGCACGACCTCTTTCTCGAGCGCACCGGCGATCACGAGATCGATCGCGGCCTCTTTCGACAATTCGAGAATGACGGCTGCCGGATCGCCTTCGCGGTAATGAACCGGCGTCGACTGCACTCCCAGCTGTGCGAAAACCTCGCGGAATTTCTGCTCGGTCGTTTCTTCCTTTGCCCCGACGTAGATGGCGTGAAGCTCGGCGCTGAAGCGATCGCAAATGCGCTTCGCCTCCGCCAGCACCTGGGTGAACCGCGGCGAAAACGTACTCGCGACTGCGATTTTCCTGTAGCCCGAGTTCATTTTTCGGTGAACGCCAGTAAAACGAGCCACGCTCTTTAACTGGACGTTGGACGATGAACGTCGGCTGTTGAACGTTGGCTGCCAAATGCGACGCGCGATTTATCCCGGCAGCTTCGATCCGGTCACGAACGGTCACCTCGATGTTGTGGAACGCGCGCGCAAATTGTTCGACGAGGTGATTGTCGCCGTCGCCTACAACGAACAGAAGCAGCCGCTCTTTTCGCTCGACGAACGCCTCGAGCTCTTGCGCGCGACGATCGGTGATCAGGACGGCGTGCAGTTCGCGCCGATGCCGGGATTGCTGGTCGATTTTGCGGTCGAGCGGAACGCGACAGCGGTCGTGCGCGGGCTCCGTGCCGTGTCCGACTTCGAGTTCGAATTCCAGATGGCGCTCATGAACCGCAAACTGGAAGCGCGCGTTGAAACGATTTTCCTGATGCCGAAGGAGGAATACACCTACTTGAGCTCCCGCATTGTGAAAGAAATCGCGCGCCTTGGCGGCGACGTCGCCAAGTTCGTTCCCGCGCCGGTCGCCGACGCGTTGCGCAAGAAAGTTGTTCGGTGAACTCCAAACGGTTTCGCCAATGAAAATTCATCTGCGCCAAATCCCGTCAGAAGGGAAACATCTCGAAGGCGAGACCGATTGCGTGATTACCGATTTTGAGTCCGACGACGTGAAATGCGCCGGTCCGCTGCGTTATTCGCTCGATGTCGGCAAAAATCACGATGCGCTCTGGGCGAACGGCTCGCTCAAGCAACCGGTGACACTGCGCTGCGTCGGATGTCTCGAAAAGTTCGAGGACACGATTGAAGTTCCGAATTTTGCATTGCACACCGAACTCGCCGGACCGGAGGTCATCGATCTCTCGCCCTTCATACGCGAGGACATTCTTTTGAATCTGCCGCCGTATCCGAAATGCGACCGTCATGGTGACCGGCAATGCCCGGCGGCAACTGTGATCGGCGTCCCTGACGACGAAGCGACCGCCGAGGCGAAGCGGGAAGCCGCCTGGGCCGAGCTCGACAAGCTGAAAGTTAAACGCAAGTAGCGCGTTGCGTTTTCGCGATTCGCTGCTTGGTTGTGCGCTCTTCGTTATGGGCGTTCCAAAACGTAAAACTTCCAAGATGCGTCTGCGCACGCGCAAGGCGTCACATGCCTGGCGCGCGCCCCAGATGAGCAAGTGCTCGCAATGCGGGAGTACCGTTCGCTCCCACACCGCCTGCCCGAGCTGCGGCTACTACAAAGGCCGGCAGGTTCTGAGCATCAACGCTTAGGTTTCAGCCGACCTCCACGGGACGACCACCGCCGTTCGCAGCGAGATTCATTTTGCAATAGACGCGCATCGCCCGCAAAATTTGCGGCGATGAAAATCGCACTCGATGCGATGGGAGGCGATTTCGGCCCGCCGAATCTCGTCGAAGGCGCCGTCATGGCATTGCGGACCTATTCGCACATCGAAAAGCTCTTTCTGGTCGGTGACACGCCGCAGATAGAGACCGAGCTAAAGAAGCAGAAGTGCAACGACGGGCGCGTCGAGATCGTGCACGCCACGCAGGTCGTGGACATGAAGGATCGGGCGGTCGAAGCGGTGCGACGCAAGAAGGATTCGTCGATCAGCCGTGCCGTTGATCTGGTAAAACAAGGGATTGCCGATGCGGTCGTGAGCGCTGGTCATACCGGTGCGGCCGTCGCTGCGACTACGATCAAACTGCGCACACTCGAAGGCATCGAACGGCCAGGCATCGCCTCAATCATTCCCACCGAAACGAACGTCTTCGTCCTTATCGATGCGGGCGCGAACGTCGATGCCAAGCCCGATCATCTCCTGCAGTACGCGATCATGGGCGCGGTGTATTCGAAGCACGTGCTCCGCTACGCCAATCCGCAGATCGGCCTGATGTCGATCGGTGACGAAGAGACCAAGGGCAGCGATTTCACGCGAGAAGTTTTCCAGCTCCTCAAGGAGAGCGGCCTCAATTTCCGCGGTAACATCGAGGGCCACGATCTCTTTGAGAATCCGGCCGAGGTCGTCCTCTGCGATGGGTTTGTCGGCAATGTCATGCTGAAAACATGCGAGGCGATTGCACATGCGATCTTCACCTGGATGAAGCACGAGGTAAAAAAGACGCCGATTCGTCTGGCCGGCGCGGCGATGGCCAAGGGCGCCTTCAAAGCGATCTTTAAGAAAACCAACTACGAGGAATACGGCGGCAGTCCGCTGCTCGGCGTGAATGGCATTTGCATCATCGCGCACGGGTCAAGCACACCGCTCGCCGTCAAAAACGCGCTGCGTGTCGCGGCCGAGTCGATTGAACAGCAGGTCAACCCGCATATCGTCGACGAAATGCGCCGCTATAATGAAACGTCAGCCACGCTCGAACCCGCGGTCCGTTAGACCGCGCCGCAGCGTTTCCATCGTTGGCACCGGCAGTTACACGCCGGAGCGCGTGCTGACGAACGACGATCTGTCGAAGATCGTCAACACGTCCGACGAGTGGATCACGACGCGCACCGGGATCAAGGAACGGCGCGTCGCGGCAAAGGACGAACACACGAGCGACATGGCAGCTCGTGCAGCGCTGAAGGCGATGGAGCAGGCGCACGTTAAGCCTGAAGAGATCGATCTCATCCTCGTCGCAACTACCACACCCGACATGCTGTTTCCCGCGACTGCCTGTTTCGTTCAGCAGAAAATCGGCGCGAGGCGCGCAGCATGTCTCGACATTCAGGCGGCTTGCGCGGGGTTTCTTGTTGCCGTGCAGATCGCCCAGCAATTCATCACCTCGCACACGTTCGACACGATTCTCGTCATCGGGGCAGAGAAGCTCACAACAATCACCAACTGGACCGACCGTAACACCTGTGTGCTCTTCGGCGACGGCGCCGGCGCGGCAATCCTGCGCCATCGCAGCGAAGGCGCGCACGGTTTGATTAGCACCCACGTCGGCAGCGACGGCCAATACACCGACATTCTTGACATGCCGGGCGGCGGGTGCCGGACGCCGATCACCCGCGACAACGTCGATAAAAATTTGCAGACGATTCACATGCTCGGTCGCGAAGTTTACAAGCAGGCCGTCACTTCGATGCTCAAAGCATCAAAGATTGTGCTCGAGCAATCGGGCCTGACGCCCGATGACATCGCCTGCTTCATTCCGCATCAGGCAAACATGAGAATCATCGAAGCGATTGCGGATCGACTGAAAGTGCCGCTCGAAAGATTTTTCGTGAACCTCGACAAGTACGGAAACACGAGTGCGGCCGCGGTCGCGATCGCGCTCGACGAAGCAAACCGCAGTGGCCGCATCAAACGCGGCGATTACGTGCTGCTCGTCGTTTTCGGCGGCGGACTTACCTGGGCGAGCGCGGTTCTGGAATGGTGACGATCTCGCGCGCGGGCGAAACCTCTGTCATGTCGAGCGAAGTCGAGACATCTTCGTGCAGAACAAAGCCACGGAGATTCCTCGACTCCGCTCGGAATGACACGTTTCCCGGCTAACTTGCCACATGACGCTGATCGAAACGCACGCTCATCTCGATTACCCGGATTTCGCGACCGACTTCGATGACGTCTTACGGCGCGCGACCGAGGCCGGCGTCACGCGTGTTATTACCATCGGCACGTCGATCGAGAGCAGCCGACGCGCGGTCGAACTGGCGGAGAAATACGGCAACGTTTACGCAGTGATTGGCGTTCATCCGACAGTAGATGATGGGGACCTCGAAGACGTGGCAACGCCATTGCGCGAGCTGGCGAAAAGTGCCCGCGTCGTCGCAATTGGCGAAACCGGTCTCGACTACCATCGGCTGCCCAGCATTGAAGCGCGCAAGCAGAAAGCGGTTCAGGTTTTCAACGCGCTCGGCAGCGGCACAGAGGAACAGATTGAAGCGACGATCGAAGATGGTGCGTACAAATCGCGCCAGGCGGACTTATTCGAGCAGCAGCTCGACCTCGCGGTTGAGTTGAGGCTGAACGTGGTGATTCATCAACGCGACGCATGGGAGGACACGCTCGACATCATGCGCCCTTATGGCCGGCAATTGAGCGGCGTCTTTCACTGTTTCGGCGGCACACGCGAACAAGCAGACGAAGTGCTCGCGCTCGGTCATCTCGTATCGTTCACCGGAATCGTGACGTTTAAGAACGGCCGCACCGTGCGCGACGTCGCGGCACAACTGCCGCTCGATAGTTTCATGGTCGAAACCGATTGCCCGTACCTGGCGCCGGAACCATTTCGCGGAAAGCGGTGCGAGCCGGCGCATACGCGAATCGTCGCGGAAACGATTGCCGCAGCGCGCGGGATTCGACTCGATGAGTTAGCTGCCGCAACTACCGGAACCGCGGAGGGTTTCTTCCAGTTCAATCGCAAATGAACACGGAAGCCGAATGCGCGCTGAAGCGCGGTCATCGTGAGCGTAGCGAACAATCTCACAAGAGACCCACAGCGACACTCGCGAGGTCCCTCGCTGCGCTCGGGATGATCGCGTTTCTGTTACTCAGCGCCTGTGAAACAGTCGATAAACGCCATCACGTCATCGTGAGCGTGCACGACCAGCGACTGGCGCTGCTCGACCAGAATAATCTGGTTGCGACCTATCCTGTCTCTACCTCGAAATTCGCCATTGGTGATCAACCCGGCAGCCGCGGAACGCCGCTCGGCGAGCTGCAAATCGCGCAGAAGATTGGCACCGGCCTGCCGGTTGGTACCGTCCTGAAGGACCGCCGGCCGACCGGTGAAATTCTCGCGCCCGACGCTCCAGGCCGCGATCCGATCGTGACGCGCATTCTCTGGCTCCGCGGAAAGGAAGCGCAAAACCGCAACGCTTACAGCCGCTTCATTTACATTCACGGCACAGCTGAGGAACGAAACATTGGCCACCGCGCCAGCTTCGGCTGCGTCCGCATGCGCTCACGGGATGTTGTCCAGCTATTCGATCTCGTCGGCAAAGGCGCGGAAGTCACAATCACCGATCAGCCCCTGGGCGCCTATGTTCCCGGTCTTGCCGCGGAAGCTCCGCCGGTCGCGAGCAACGCGCCGAAAGCCGGGATGGTGATTCGTTAGGTCTACGGCAACTTGCCGAGCTGCTGCTGGGCACTGCGACGGGAAAGGAACTCGATGTCCGCGTCGACCATGATGCGGACGAGATCGCGGAATCGTGTTTTCGGCTCCCAGCCAAGGACGCGTTTCGCTTTCGATGCATCGCCGATCAGCAGATCTACTTCTGCCGGACGTTCGTAGCGATCGTCGTGTCGCACGTATTCTTTCCAATCGAGATCAACGTGCGCAAAGGCAGCTTCGCAAAACTCGCGCACAGAGTGGGTCTCGCCCGTGGCCAGCACGAAGTCATCACCCTCTTCCTCTTGCAGCATCCGCCACATTCCCTCGACATATTCCGGTGCGTAACCCCAGTCGCGTTTCGCCTCAAGATTCCCGAGGTAAAGCTCGCGCTGGAGTCCCTGTTTTATCGCTGCGACCGCGCGCGTGATCTTGCGGGTGACAAACGTCTCGCCCCGTCGCGGGCTCTCGTGGTTAAACAAAATTCCGTTGCTCGCTCGAAACCCGTAGCTCTCGCGATAATTGATCGTCGCCCAGTAGCTGAACACTTTCGCGACGGCGTATGGGCTGCGAGGCCAGAATGGTGTTGTTTCTGTCTGCGGGATGGCCTGCACTTTGCCGAACATTTCGCTCGATGATGCCTGATAAAATCGCGGCCGGATTCCTGTCTCGCGCATTGCTTCCAGCAGCCGAATCGTGCCGACTGCTGTCACGTCCGACGTGTACTCCGGAATCTCGAAACTGATCCGCACGTGGCTTTGCGCGGCGAGATGATAGACCTCGTCCGGCTTGAGCTCGTAGAGCAGCTTCACCAGGTTGACCGAGTCGCTCAAATCACCGTGATGAAGGAATAGCCGCACGCCATTGATATGTGCGTCTTCGTAAAGATGGTCGATGCGCGACGTGTTAAACGTGCTCGCGCGGCGGATGATGCCGTGAACTTCGTAGCCTTTTTCCAGCAGCAAATCGGCTAGATAACTTCCGTCCTGGCCAGTGATGCCGGTAATCAGAGCGCGCTTCATCAGGACGGCAGAGTGGCGAGCACCGCGCGTTGCGCAACAATCAAATCGGCGATGCCTTTGCGCCCGAGCACGAGCATCTCGTCGAGCTGCTGGCCGGAGAAGGTCGCTTCCTCGCCCGACCCCTGAATTTCTACCAGCTCGCCGGTCTCAGTTCCGACGAGGTTGAAATCGACCGAAACAGCTTTGTCTTCGTTATAATCGAGATCGAGAACAGGAGCGCCCTCGAGGACCCCGGCGCTAATCGCGGCGACCAGACTGCGCACCGGCGAATTCCCCAGCTTCTTTTCCTCAATCAAACGACGACACGCGATCGCAACTCCGAGGCTTGCGCCCGTGATTGCCGCCGTGCGCGTTCCGCCGTCGGCTTGCAGCACATCACAATCGATCCACATCGTGCGCGGCCCTAGTTTTTCCAGATCAACCACGGCGCGCAACGAGCGACCGATCAGCCGCTGAATTTCCGTGCTGCGTCCGTCGAGCCTGCCTTTCGAAATGTCGCGAGGTTTCCGCGTGTTCGTCGAATAGGGCAGCATCGAATACTCGGCTGTGAGCCAGCCGCCGGCCACGCCCTGCTGTTTCATCCAGCCCGGCACCGTCTCCTCGATCATCACGCCGCAAATGACACGCGTGTTGCCCATCGAGACGAGAACTGAAGCGGTCGCGTTCGGCGCAATGCCGATCTCGAACTTGACTGGTCTGAGTTGATCCGGGGCGCGTCCGTCAGTGCGCGTCATGCGCGCAAGCTAGACAGCCATCAGCCATTCACAACCGAGCCGCCGTTTGGATGGAGCACCTGACCCGTCATGTACGACGCATCGTCGCTCGCCAGAAATACGTAGCTGGGCGCCACTTCCTCCGGCTGTCCCGGTCGCTCCAACGGCGTATCGGCGCCGAACGTTTCGACATCCTCAGGTGGAAATGTCGACGGAATCAAAGGCGTCCAGATCGGTCCCGGAGCGACGGCATTCACCCGGATTTTCTTTTTCGCCAGCGCCTGCGACAACGCCCGCGTAAAGGCGACGATCGCGCCTTTGGTCGACGAATAATCGAGCAGCTCGGGATTACCTTTGTAAGCCGTTACCGACGTGGTGTTCACGATCGTGGAGCCTTCTTTCAGGTGCTTCATGGCCGCCTTCGTGAGGAAGAACATCGAAAAAATGTTTGTGCGGAACGTCCGCTCGAGTTGCTGCTCGCTGATCTTCTCGATCGACTCCTGCGGGTGCTGCTCGGCGGCGTTGTTCACGAGAATATCGAGCTTGCCTAACTCCTTCACCGTCTGCTGCACGAGCGCTTTGCAATGGTTCTCGTCACCGACGTCGCCCGCGATCGTGATGCAGCGGCGCCCCTGCTCTTCCACCAGGCGCTTCGTTTCCGTCGCATCTTTGTTCTCGTTCAAGTACGACACGGCGACGTCGGCACCTTCTTTCGCGAACAAAATTGCCACCGCACGGCCGATACCGCTGTCCCCGCCAGTGATCAACGCGACTTTGCCTTCGAGCTTGCCGCTGCCGCGATATTTCGGATCGTCCGCCGCCGGTCTTGGCTTCATCTTGTGCTCGCGTCCGGGCTGCTGTTCCTGTTTTTGCGGCGGTAAAGTTTTCTTCGGCATACTTCCTGACTACGCAGCGGGTCGGCATCGCAGCCTTCGAAAAACTTGCGGGGAAATGCAGCGCATTGCTTGACGAGAATCGCGAAAGAACTACGTTGCTCGACGCTTTAGCAGCCGATTCGCGAGGGTGAATCCGACCGACCCGGCAGCGCTCTCCAGATCGCGAAAGATTTTTGAAAAATCTTCGAAAACCGGTTTGACGAGCTGGAGAGTCGCACTAAAGTCGATATCCCGCCGCGCGCGGGACTCCTGACACCGAAAGGTTGACGGAGTTTGTTCTGACACATTTTGGGACTGCAAATTGAAGCTCAATTTTGTCCCGGCCTGATAACGGCAACGTAATTAGAGTCGGCACGAAGTTGAGTTTTTTTGTGCCCGAAATGTGGCGAAACGCTGGTTCTTTGACATCTACATACAGGGTAGTAAGAAAGTACAACTTTAAGAGCTGAGTCTGAATCCAAGCGCTGCAGCAATGCAGCCGAGAGTTTCAGTTATCATAAAGATCTCTGGTCGAAAGACCGGAACAGATTGATCAAGCTACAAAGAGCGCATCATGGATGCCTTGGTGCCAATAGGCGATGAAGGACGTGGTAAGCTGCGATAAGGCACGGAGAGCGGCAAACACGCTTTGACCCGTGCATGTCCGAATG
>JBJMWW010000090.1:0-18203 GCA_045809945.1 Chthoniobacterales bacterium | reverse complement strand
TTGACACCCGTGAATACGCGACCTGAACGTGTAAGGAGAGCGGCCCCGACCGCAAAACTGGAGTACGGGGCGTACGCAGCACGCCGTGCGCAACGCGCCGCTTCCAAAAGATTAGAAATTTCAGTATTCACTCAACGCTAATGGCTTACGGTCTTCAATCTGCGTCGGCATTGTCGGTATAACCAGCTCGTGTTCAGCATCTTGCAGAAGGCGAAGGGCTATTCGACCGAGCAACATCAAAATTACGGCTGCCGACACGAATCCGCCCAGCCACACGACGTACTCGATCAGTCTGGGATGGCTTCGACCGCGCAAAAGATTCAATCCGAGCTGACCGAGCGTTCCCAAATAGGCGTAAAGAAACAACCCCGGCGCCTGCCCAATCGCGACCCAAAGCATGCAGGTGCGAAAGCGAATCTTCGTTAGGCCGTACAAGTAATTGAGCAGGCTAGTTGGGAAGAGCGGGTGCAATTGGCTGAGCAGAATGATTTTCCAACCTTCGCGCTCCAACGCCGGCTCCAGCGCACCGAACGTTGCATTGCGCTGCAGCCGTTTACGCAACCAGCGCTCGCCGATCAGTCGACTGATGAAGAATGCTATCGCCGCGCCGGCAACGTTGCCGATCAAGACGATTGCAAATCCCCACCACAACCCGAAGAAAAATCCACCGCCCACGCTGAGCACGCCGGCTGGCAGGAGCAAGACGTTGCAGCAGGCATACAGCAGCGGGTAACAAATCGCGCTCCACGCGCCGAGGTGCATGACGTATCGCTGCACGGCCGCGATCGCATCGATGACCGCAAAATAGCGCGAACAAATAAACAGTGCGACCGCCGTCAAAAGAAGAGCCGCGAGCTGGATAAAGATCGCCCGTCGGACATGAAGCATCGCGCACCGTAGCGCGAATCACAGGTTCCGCGCAAACCAAGCCAGCTCGACGGTTATTGCGGAACGACAAACGGTTGTGATCGGCGCGCGTTCGACACTCACGCGCAGCTTCTCGATGCGGACCGGTTGCAAGTTTCCATGGCCAAATGGGCAAGCGCGATAATCGTGAATATAACGCCTGAATCTTTCCGGTACGTCACCACTCCGTTCTAAGGCACAATGGCAAAGACACGGGCAGGAAATCCAGACCCGCCTTTCGGTTTTGGAAATGTGACTACAGCAATTGCGCCGCTTTCCGGCACCTGGTCGAGATTTGCAAGCAATTCGATCTGATAATGATTCGTGCTCAACACGTAAGTCTCGAGCGACGCGTCGTCCTTTGACGCAGCAATTCCCGAATCGGTGTCGGTCGTCTCGTGACCTGACGCGGTAATCTTGCGTTCCTCGTACAGGAATTTCAGCGCGGGCAAAGTCCACCCGGGAAAGTGTGCGACACCTGCGCCGTCTTTATTCTGCATCGCCTCACCATCTGGCCAACGTCTGGACCAATCGCTTCGCATCGCAACGAACGCGCCCGCCGGGATCTTTCCATGGTCGGCTTCCCACTTTTTCAAGCGCTCAACCGGCAGCGTGTAATCAGGATTTTTTGCGCACTCCTCATGCACATCGATGCACACGAGCGGCATGATCATTTCCTTCGGCTCGATCTGGTCGACCGTTCGCAGTCCTTTCACAAAATGTGCCGGCGGGTCGACGTGAGTTCCCCATTGGCCGACATGCGTATAGATCTCTGCGAAAAAGCCGGCGCCCATCATCCCGGGCTGCTTTTCATAGGTGTATATCGTCTCACGTTTCTCCGGCGGGAAACCTGGCCAATGCGGAATGTCGGGTGCGAAAGCGTGTGTTAGATCGACGAACTTCTTTGTCGCGATTACGTCGAGCACGCCTTTCAGCGACTTTTCGTCACCCGCTTCGACGTTAAGTGCAATCGCGATGCTGATCGCGAAAACTAGTTTGCGCATGCTGCGTTGTTAACGGAAGCGCGAGTAACTGACCAATAAGTTCCAACAACGACTAATTGTTTTCCGCGACAGTTCGCAAGCGCATGGTTGTTTGATTTCTGACGTCCACTTATCAACAGATTTGCTGCTGCCGATTTTCGCTCTGCTGACTCCACTCGCGGAGCAGTTATTCCAGCGCTGAAGGTGAATGAGAAACGTTCTGGATTGATCAATCATTAGGATTCCGCCCGAACAACTCATTGTGCACGCGCTCCTCGAACGAACGGCTGGACGACAGGTTTCCCCAAATCTCTGTGCGCTTGGGATCATGACGAAAGCTCCGCAAGCAGGGCGGGTGAAAACCAGGCTCAGTCCGCCGCTCACTCCTGACGAAGCGGCCGCACTGAACATCTGCTTTCTGCGCGATACTGCACGAGCCATCTCGCAGGCGGACGCACGCGCGCACGGCGTCGGTGTCTACACTCCGGTTGGCGAAGAATCCGCGTATCAGGAGATTTTCCCCGGTGATTTTTATTTGATTCCGCAGCGCGGCGATTCGTTCGGCGAACGTCTCAGCGATGCCGCAGAGGATCTGCTCGGCGTCGGATTCGCGGCGTGCTGCTTGATCGATTCCGATAGTCCGACAGTGACGGCGGAGGCGTTTCGACGAGCGACTGACGAGTTGTTGCGCGATGACGAGCAAATTGTCATCGGCCCGTCGGACGATGGCGGCTACTACCTCATCGGGATGAAGCGATTGCACACGCGGCTGTTCGAAGAGATTGACTGGAGCACCGAACACGTTTTGGCGCAGACGATTGCCAGGGCACGTGAGATCGGCATTGAAGCGGTGATGTTGCCCACGTCCTACGACATTGATGATCGGAAAACACTTTGTCGGTTGTGCAGCGATTTGTTCGAACATGGCAACGAAGACGCGCCGGCGACGAAACAATTTCTTCGCGAGTTGATTGAGCGCGAAGGCCGCGAAAGAATCTGGCCTCAATGAACGTCGGCAACAAACGCGCACTCGTCACGGGCGGCGCTGGATTGATCGGCTCGCACATCACCGATCTGCTCGTGCGTGAAGGCTGGAAGGTGCGAGTGCTCGATAATCTCGAACCGAACACACACAAACGCGGGAAGCCGGAGTGGATCAATCCGCGCGCAGAATTTATCCACGGCGACGTGCGCGATCGCGAAGCGACGACTACAGCGCTGCAGAACATCGATTTAGTTTTTCATCAGGCGGCTTACGGCGGCTACATGCCCGAGATCGCGAAATACGTGCACGTGAATTCACTCGGCACCGCGCAGATGCTCGAGATTATTCGCGAGCACAAACTTCCGATAAAAAAAATCGTCGTTGCTTCGTCTCAGGCCGTTTACAGCGAGGGCGCAGCGAATTGTTCGAAGCACGGAGTCGTATTTCCAGCTGTGCGTCCGGTCGACCAACTCCGCCGCGGCGACTGGCAGGTGCATTGTCCGATTTGCGGCGAAGTCACAACGAGTGTGCCGACGCCGGAAGACGCGCCGATCGGCGGCGAGACGGTTTACGGTCTGACGAAAGTTGACCAGGAAAAACTCGTCCTCCTTTGGGGCAAACAGATGGGCATTCCCACGGTCGCCCTGCGCTATTCGTGCACCTACGGTCCGCGCCAATCGATCTTCAATCCGTATACGGGCGTGATCGCGATTTTCTGCACGCGCCTGCTCAACGATTTGCCGCCGGTGCTTTACGAAGACGGTGAGCAGACGCGCGATTTTTCGTTCGTCGAAGATATCGCACGCGCCAACCTGCTCGCCGCGACAACAGATAAGCTCGACGGCCTGCCGGTAAACGTCGGTAGTTGCAAAGGTGTTCCGATTCGCGAAGTAGCGGAACAGATTTCCGACGCGCTCGACATTCACATTGCGCCGGAGATCAATGGCGAATTTCGTCCTGGCGAGATGCGTCATCTCACGAGTGGGACCGAGCGAATTCGTGCCGCGGGCTACGAACCTCAGGTCGATCTCGCTCAGGGCATCGCGCGTTACCTCGATTGGATTCGCTCGCAAAGCGACGTGAAGGATTATTTCAGCGAAGCGGCTGATATTTTGCGCAGTAAAGGCATTGTGCATCGCGTCGCTGCGGCGTGATGTCCGAGCAGCCGGACTTCGATGATGCGGTGCTCGCACATGCGCGCCGCGATTTTCCGCTCCTGACGACCGATATGTCGGTTGCGGACGCGCTGGAGAAAATCCGGCGGGAAGGCGTTGCGGAGCGACCGATTTATTTCTATGTAACCGACGCGGAACAGCGGCTCGCCGGGGTTTTGCCGACGCGACGGCTCCTGATGGCGGCTCTTAGTGCGCGCGTGGATCAGATCATGATCCGACGCGTCGTCGCGTTACCCGCGAGCGCAACAATCCTGGAAGCGTGCGAATTCTTCGTCCTCTACAAGTTCTTTGCCTTTCCTGTCGTCGATGCCGAGCGCCGCGTCGTTGGCATTGTAGATGTGGGCCTCTTCGCCGAGGAACTTCTGACCACGGGTGAAGAGCAGCCGGCCGCGGAAGACATTTTCGCGGCGGTCGGTTTTCGGCTCGCGCAAATTCGCGGAGCCTCGACCTGGCGAACATTCCGTTATCGTTTTCCGTGGCTACTGGTCACGATCGCAACCGGCACGTTGTCCGCGCTGCTCGCCGGCGCTTTCGAAGCCACGCTCGCCCACGCGTTGGTCATCGCGTTTTTCCTTACCATGGTGCTCGGTCTCAATGAGAGCGTCAGCATGCAGTCCATGACGCTGACGATCCAGGCGTTGCACGGCCAGGCAACGGCGTCGTTTGCGCGCACCCTGCGGCACGAGCTCGCGAACGCGACGCTGATCGGCGGCGCGTGCGGCGCGCTTGTGGCCATGATCGTCTGGTTGTGGAGAAATGATGTGGCCGCGGCTGTTGCGATTGGCGGCAGCATGGTGTTGTCGCTTGTCTGCGCGGCGATGTTTGGATTGGTGGTCCCGACGCTGTTACATCGCTTGCGGCTCGATCCAAAAATTGCGGCCGGCCCGGTTACGCTCGCGATTACGGATCTCACCGCACTGGCGATCTACTTCACGATTGGCGCACTCACATTCTCATGAACGTGTCGGTGATCATACCGGCTTTGAACGAAGAGGAGCCGATTGCTGATGTCGTGCGCGCATGTCGCGCGACGGGAATTCCGCGCGAAGTGATCGTTGTCGATAACGGCAGCACTGATCGCACGGCGGACTGCGCGCGAGAAGCCGGGGCGCGCGTCGTGACCGCACCGCGTGGCTACGGCCGGGCGTGCGCTGCCGGTGTTGCACACACCGCTTCCGATAATGACGTCATTGTCTTTCTTGACGGCGACGGCAGCGATTGTCCCGAGCTGATGGAGCGGCTCGTTAGGCCGATCGAAGCCGGAACCCACGATTTCGTGATCGGCTCGCGGACGCGCGGCGAACGCGAGAAAGGCAGCATGAACTTTCAGCAGGTCTTCAGCGGCTACTTCGCCGGCGTCCTTATCCGACTGCTTTACGGCGTCCGTTACACCGACATGTGTCCATTCCGCGCTATCCGCCGCGACGCATTGATGCAGCTCGGGATGAAAGAGGAGACCTACGGTTGGAACGTCGAGATGCAGATGCGCGCGGCGCGTGCCGGTCTGCGGATTCTGGAAGTGCCAGTGAACCATCGCTGCCGGACGGGCGGCGAATCGAAAGTGTCCGGCACGCTCCGCGGCACCTTCGTCGCCGGCATCCGCATCATAGCCACGATCGCGCGCGTCGCGATGGAGCCGCGCGGAAAAGCTTCCCGCGTGTAGAGGCGGTTGTCGCAACCGCCTGAACTAGCACGAGTCGCGACAGCGCCTCGGCGGCGAGGCCAATCACCGCACCGCCAATAACATCAAGCGGCCAGTGAGCGCCTTTCGCGATGCGACCAACACCGACAGCGGCTGCCGCAACACCAGCGGCGGCTCCAGCACCGCCGTGATTGCGCGACAGTGCGCGGGCTGCTGCGACGCTGCAGGCGACATGGCCGGACGGGAACGATTGTTCTGGTTTGTGGTCGGAACCACCGGCGTCCGTCTCATACCGATGCTCGTTGAGCAGGACGTGCGGGCGCGTTCGCCTAACGAGTGCTTTCGCCAGCCGCTTGCTGACATCGGCCACCGCGACGGCCGCAAGCATCGACACGCCGCTTTCGCCGAGGCGCCGATCACGCGCCGCCATGCCAACGATCAATACGCCGGCAGACATTGCATAGAGCGGGCCCTGGTCGCCAATCTTGCTCGCCTTACCGGCTGCCCGCGCGGCCGGATGATCGCGATGCCGCGCGAGTTTCGCTCCCGCCGCGATGTCGGCTTTCTCTAAATCTGCGGTGTTGGGTGCGTCGGGCCCAGTGTCCGATTCCCGCGTAGGCTGCTCTGACATGTGGGCGACACGGTGGCCGTGAACGGTTGCGCGGTCGAGGAGTGGTTTCCCAGGCGGAGTTAGGCGCGGAGCCCGGCCTGGTGACGACATGCGGTGCCAAATCCTAGCTCACCGCCGTTTACCGCGGCTGGCATTTAGAACACCACGCGGTGGTGCGGCCGCCGATGGTGGCGCGGTGGAGTTTGATTTTGTGACGCGGGCAGAGGCCGGCGCCTTTCCAGCGCTGGTGAATGAGCCAACTGCGCGGCGGATCGGAGAACTCGGCGCCGATCGTGCGGATCGATTCGCGGGCAACGAAGCGCGTCTCGCGCAAAAGTGCGGCGCGGTTTGAGTGGCTGAGGGCGCCGGTTTGGCGCGACGGCGCGATCTTTGCGCGCCAGAGGATTTCGTCGGCCATCCAGTTGCCGATGCCGGGGAAGCCGCTTTGCAAAAGCAGAACGGCTTTGATCGGCGCGCGGCGGTGGCGATCGAGAAAGCAGTCAAGGTAGGCGCGGGTAAAGGCGCGGTCGCCGATCTGCGGCAGGTCGGCGGGCCACCAGTCGGGGTGCAGCGGACCGTGATGAAAACGGACGCGGCCGAATTGGCGAGCGTCGTTGAAGATCAGTGAGCGGCGCGTTTGTCGCAGCACGAGGTGGTCGTGTTTCGCGGGACGGAACGAGGGCGACTCGACGCTGAGTTTACCGGTCATGCCGAGATGGAGGCCGAGCCAGTTGTCGCCGGAGAATTCGAAGAGCATCTGTTTCCCGCGTGCGGTGGAGCGGACGAGCTTCGCCCCGGTGAGATGGCGGACGAGCGCGCGCGTGTTTGTGCCGCGAAAGATGCGCTTGCGCGGGTGGAGTTCAACGGCGGTGATCCGCTGGTCGAGACCGCAGTCCCATTGGCGGCGGTAGAATTCCACTTCGGCAAGCTCAGGCATCGAGTTGTTATGTGGAGCGAAGTCGAAACATCTTTGGTTTCAGTGCACGGAGATTCCTCGACTTCGCTCGGCATGACAATGCGGCGCTCGGAATGGCAAATCGCACGTGCTACGTTCCGGCGCGATGGAGAAAGTGATCATCATCGGCAGCGGCTGCGCAGGATTGACCGCGGCGATCTATGCTGCGCGTTCAAATCTCTCGCCGCTCGTGCTCGAAGGTAGCCAGCCCGGCGGCCAACTCTCGACGACGACATTGGTCGAGAACTTTCCTGGATTTCCCGAAGGGATCGATGGACCGCAGTTGATCATGAACATGCACGCGCAGGCCGAGAAATTCGGCGCGCGTTTTTCATACGCCGAAGTCGCCGACTTCGATGCGAGCGGTAAGACACTGCGCATAAAAGCGGACGACGACTGGCTCGAGACTCAGGCGTTGATTATCGCGAGCGGCGCATCGGCGCGATATCTTGGACTCGAAAACGAAGAGAAGCTGATCGGTCATGGGCTGACAAGCTGCGCGACCTGCGACGGCGCCTTCTACCGCAACGTGCCGGTCTGCGTGATCGGCGGTGGCGATTCAGCGGCTGAGGAGGCGCTCTTCCTCACTCGCTTCGCCTCGAAGGTTTATCTGATTCATCGCCGCGACAAGCTGCGCGCATCGCCGATCATGGCGGATCGCGTGCTCGCGCACGAAAAAATTGAGCCGATCTGGAACCACGTCGTGACGGAATACATACCGGACGAAAAAGGTGAGATGTCGGCGGTAAAGTTGCGCGATGTGAACACGCATGCCGAGCGATTGCTCGAGGTCGCGTGCGTATTTGTCGCGATCGGGCACGATCCAAACACGAAAGCATTTCGTGGAAAACTGGAGACTGATCCTGACGGTTACCTGCTGGCAAAACATCTCGTCGAGAGCAAACATCCGGGCGTTTTTATCGCCGGCGATGTGGCTGATCGGATTTACAAGCAAGCCGTGACCGCAGCCGGATCCGGCTGCGCTGCCGCGATCGAAGCGGAGCGATACCTGAGTTCTCTCGAACTCAAATGATTGCGGAGTGGCGATTGGCGAACGCCGATTGAATAGATGACCAGCGATGAGCTGAAGGCGCGGACGAAGGTATTCGCGATACGCGTCTTCAGGTTGGTTGATGCGCTGCCGAAGACGATCCAAGGCAAAGCAGTCGCCAATCAAATAATTCGCAGCGCCACTTCGGTGGCGGCGAACTACCGCGCGGCGTGTCGCGCGCGCTCACGCGCGGAATTTGCGGCGAAGATCGGGCTTGTTGAAGAAGAGGCGGACGAGACGCTTTTCTGGCTCGAGCTAATCATCGACACAGAGTTGCTTTCAGTCGATCGCATTGAGCCGCTGCGACGTGAGGCCGATGAGCTGGTCGCGATCATGGCGTCTTCGCGAAAATCGGCAGTCGCCAATCGCCCCTCGTCAATCCGTTGAAGGTCTGCGACCTCACGCAGTTCTACGCTCCGCACAGCGGTGGCGTGAAACGCTACCTCCACGAGAAGATTCGGTTTCTCGGCCAAACCGAGCACGAACATGTTCTGATTGTGCCGGGCAGAGCGGCGACGGTCTCGACCGAGTCCGGATCTCGCGTCTACACGATCGCGGCGCCAATCGTTCCGCGGACTGGCGGCTATCGAGTTCTGTTAAACCTGCGCGCCGTCGGAGACATCCTAGAACGCGAGCGGCCGGACATCATCGAGTCAGCCGATCCTTATCAACTCGGTTGGTACGCCGCGCACGCTTCCCGAATGCTGCGCATTCCGGCAGTCGCGTTTTATCACTCGCACTTTTGCGAAGCGTACGTCGTTCCCGCCGTGGAACGAGTAGCGCGCTCATTGCGCGAACCAGTAACGCGCACATGCAGTGCGTACGTTCGCGCTTTGTACAACAGGTTCGCGGTTACCTTGACCGCATCCAAAAGTTTGGAGGCGACGTTGCTCGCGTCGGGAGTTCGACGTGTAGCGGCAGTTGGGCTTGGGGTCGACGCCTCGATTTTTCGCCCGCGCAACGATCATCCTCGCATGGATGCAGTGCGGCTGCTTTATGTTGGCCGACTTAACGCAGAAAAAAATGTCAGAATGTTATTCGACGCGTTTGCCGAATTGAATCGACGAGGACCGAACCGCTTCCATCTGACTGTGATTGGTGACGGACCGGAACGGCCGCACCTCGAAAAGCTCATGCGAAATTTTCCGAATGTGACGTCGCTAAAATATTGCGCTGACCCTGCGGAACTCGCGCAGCATTATCGAACGGCGGACCTGTTCATCCATCCGGGCGTGCGTGAGACTTTCGGACTCGCAGCGATTGAGGCGCAGGCGTGCGGAACGCCGGTTGTCGGAATCGCGGGCACGCGAATGGACGAAGCGATTTTGCACGATCAGAGCTGGTGGGCTGCGGAGAACAGTGCGCCGGCGCTTGCGGATGGGATTGGTCGAGCGACTGCGCTCGACCTTGCCGCGCTGGGCGCGGCGACATCGCAGCGGGTGCACGAGCGCTTCGGCTGGAAGACCGTGTTCGAGCGGTTGCTTTGCATTTATCGCGATGTCTGCACAAACTATCGGCGCGTCCCGCAATGAAGCAGTCATTCACAATTCGGAGTTATCGAGCGACTGATCGCGAAGCGGTCCGCCGCCTTTGCTGCGAGACCGGTTTTCTCGGCAAGCCGATCTATCCGGTTTATGAAGACGCGGAACTCTTCGCTGATTTTCTGACGACTTACTATACAGACCACGAACCGGAATCCTCCTGGGTGCTGGAAATCAACGGCGAGCTGCGGGGTTATCTGCTCGGTTGCCGCAAATCACTCCGCAACCAAATCTATTCTTTCTACCAGAATGTTTGCCTCTTCCTGCGCGCACTTTTGCGGTATCGACGCTACAACGAGCGCTCGCGCCGGTTCATCCGTTGGATTTTGATGAATGGCTGGCGCGAAGTCCCTGCTGCGCCGCGCCGGACACCGCATTTCCACATCAACCTGCTGCCCGATGCGCGCAGCTACTCGACTACACGGGCGTTGATGAGTGCATACTTGAGCTATCTGTACCGGTGTGGCGAGAAACGCGTCTACGGCCAGATCGTCACGTTCGAGAGCCGCCGCGGCGAAAAGACATTCGAGCGCTATGGCTTCAAGGTTTTGAACCGCGCCGAGATCACGAAGTACAAGGCGTACTACCCGGAGTCGGTTTATCTCAGCACGGTGATCAAGGACCTCAAAACGGCCGAGCCGCTCAGCGTCGCCGTGCATTCGCGCGAGTAACTCGCTTCAACGGTCTGCTCTAGGACCAAAAAATGGGGAGAAAGACGCGCGGCGAGAGAGTTGATTCTCAGCCCTTGAGCGTTGGCGGAACGGAACATCAACGAACCGAGGCTGGCAACGCGTGATGGTTGTATGCAGCGGGAAGTTCGAGCAACCAGTTCTGGCCTATGTTGTTCGGCTTCGCGATTCCGCGAATTATAATATTGTCGGCATGAGCCGCCTCGCTTCTGTACAAAGTCATGTCGCTTAAATCGTTGCCGGATCTCGTCTTTCATCGAGACGTCTGGCTGATGGTATTTCAGCCGCGCGGCATTCTCACAGAAGACCGCCTGCGCGAGACCGTCGCGACGCTGGAAGAGGCGGAGGACGCCGCCGACAAGCCATTCAACCGCTTTACCGACTTCTCGAAGCTCGATGCGGTTGACCTGGATTTCCAAACGATATTCAGCCTCTCTCTCTATCGGCGCCTCACCTACGCAAATCGACCACCAGTGAAATCGGCGTTCTACGTCACGAGCGAAGCGCTGGTTCGAATCGTGAAGCTACACGCACTCCTGACCAATCACTCGCCATTGATCGTGAGAATGTTCAAGGACCTCGCCGAGGCGGCCACTTGGCTCGGCGTTCCTGTCGACAAGTTAACTGCCGCGCCCCAACCGTAATTGAAAAATCCGAACCGCCGGGCAATCGCGGCGGATGCGTTCGGCTGCTGATCGAGTGTAGCAGAACTCCTTCTGCCAACAGGAAGGAGCCTCTGACGCGGTCCGGTGGGACGTTGCTCTTACTCGGACAGACCGGGAACAGCCGGCGCCGCGATCGGCCGTTCTTTCTGACGGCGCGAGCTAAGCACTGGCAGATCGCGATCGAGGAAACCGAGAGCGTGAGGTGGCTTGATTACCCGCACACCGGCGGCGCGTTGCTGGTCAACAATCTGATCGCGGAACGCTTGCATCCGCGTCCAGTGCACCTTCGGCCGGAAATGATGCTCTGCGTGATAGCCATTGTAGAACCAGATCCAGTTATAAAGCTTTTCGTAGCTACTTACGCCCCATGCGATCGGATCGTCCGGATTCCCGCCATAGTGACGGTAGTAGCCATTCAGGTAGGAGAGGCAGTGGCCGAAATACCAAAAGGCGGCGAGGAAACAGATATAATGCCAGTTAAGAATGCCTAACGAGACAAACGTGCCGACGAACAGGACAAGTTCTGTTATTCCCCAAAAAGCTTCGCGAGGGTCCTTTCGCTTAAGTGCGCGGAAGACAGTTACCGGGTCTTCCCGAAAGAAGCTCAGAAAGGTGTATTTGAGTGGGTGCTCGGCCTCGCCTTCGTGCCCGTGTTTATAGATTGAAATCCAATCGATTGTCTCACCGCGTTCGTCAGGCCGATCCGCATTGCCCTTGTGATGCTGCATGTGAATGCACTCGTAAAACACCTGGCTGAAGCCAACCGTGATCGACTCAAGGACGCTGAAAAGCCGATTGAGAAAAGGCGCCCGGAAATACGGATTGTGAATGAAGTTGTGTGAGATGCCGTTGATGTTCCACGAAATGCTAATCGAGTAGATCAACCCCAGGGGCAGCATGACCCACAGCGGTACGCGCGGAAACAGCCAGAACATGCCAAAGAAATAGGCGCAGTGCAGAACGGCAGCGAGCACCGGGATTGCGTCCCAGCGCGAGAACGCAAAAATGCGCGATGAAGTGGTCAGTCGCTCCGTGGCGACATCTTCGTGGCGGGGGGATTGCACGAGCGTAGTGTTCATGTCGGGGATGCCATTATCGCGAATAGCGCCCTTTTGCCAACCGCGTTCAGCGGAAAAAATATAAATCACGGTAGCAGTTTCGCGAATTGCACCGGCAACTGGAAACCGAACCGTCGCGCAACCGTTCCTTTTACCTCACGGCGTCTTGTAAGGCGGCTCTTCCGTTGGGATCGGTTCCACCTGACCGCGAGGATTGATAGCATTGAAGATGAGCGCGGCTAGGATGCCGCCAGCGAAGTCAGCCACCAGGTAGATCCAGATGTTGCTCCAACTGGAGATTCCAAGGACCGAAATGCCGACTGCGACTGCAGGATTGAATGCGCCTCCCGAAATGTCCCCGACGGCAAACGCGCCCGTCATGACCGTCATGCCGATGGCCAGACCGTAGAACGAATTGCCGGACGTGCCGTCAGCAGTCGCGGCGTTCAGGACGACATAGACGAGCGCAAAAGTGAAAAGGAACTCCGCTACCAAGGCCGGACCGAGCTTCGGCGCAATGAGCGTGACGGTCGCACCGCTGCGCAACACAGCCGTCACAACCAGCGCGGCCACCGCCGCACCGATCACCTGCGCAATAATGTAAGGGACAACGTCGGCCGGCCTGAGCCGTCCGCGGATAAAAATCCCGAGCGTGACCGCCGGGTTGTAGTGCGCGCCGGAGATGTGGCCGCCGGCAAAGACCATCACCATCAGCGCCGCTCCAATCGCGAGCGGCGCGATCACGCCCGCCCCGGCGCCGACACCAGTACAACCGATCGTCAGGACAAGAAAGAACGTGCCGATGAATTCCGCGATGTACTTGTTCATAGCGAAATCCTAACCAGCAAAGTCTGAGTTTGGAATCCCGAAACGAGGATCGCGCTTTGGTCGCGTGGTAATGACGCTCGAATGCTAACGAACCGACGAGCCGCGGTTCTTTTTCGGCGAAATTTGTCCCGTTTCGGTGCCCGATTTCGCTTTAGCCGAGAGACACAGCAATTCTTCCTATGTCCGGCCTCGCGAATTCCCGTTTTACCATTGTGCCAACAGCGCAACTCGATTCGCGCGCCGGCAATAACATTTTGTTTCGATCGGCTGCGCGCTTTTCCTGATGACCACCGAGCCCGAATCGGAGGCGATCGCGCAGCCCTTTCATTTCCTCTGTGCAGACGACGATCTGTTCGTTCTCGCGGCGTTAAACGACGGTCTTCAAGCTGCGGGCCATCGCGTCGAACTGGTGACGAACGGCCTCGATGCGATCAATCGCATCCGCGCGGTGCCGACTGATCTCGACCTGATTATCACCGACACGCGCGCGTTGGGACTCGACGGCTTTGGTTTGGTCGCGAAAGCGAGGGAGGTGGGATTTTCCGGAAAGATTATCGTGTTCGCGAACCCCCTCAGCCGTGAGGGAACGCGAACGTTTTCGCGAACTCGGAGTCGACAGAATTGTTGATAAACCCGATGCCGCGCAGGAGCTGCTTGCGACCGTTGCCCGTTTCGCCCGCGCCCGCACCGCCTGATCGAACCGCGGCTTTGCGAAAAGTCCGCCTGCGCAGCACGCGGGCAGCGATTGCCATTCTGCACATCGATGACCAATCCAATCGACGAGCAGATGATCGGAGTTATGAGGCAGGAGATCGCCCGCAATGGCCGTTGCATTCTGATGACCCGGGAGCTGCACGTAATCTGCTCGCCCGAACTGCCGGTGGCCGAGCAATTCATGTGTATTGCTGGGCTCGCCCGTCGGGAGCGCTGGAGCTTCACCTTGACTCCGACCTCCACCGTCATCTTCGCGCCGCTCGCCGAATAGAACCAGCAGTGTTCATTGCAGGCGCGTGTCTTCGCAGGGCCGCGCCGGAGTAGGCACTGAAGCTTACGGGTTTCGCGGATTGTCCGCGTTTACCTGGCGAGGTGCTGGCGTTTGCTATTTGGCACGCAAAACCGGCTCGCGGGCAACGCAAAACGCGCTAATCTCTGCGCGATGCCGGCATAGCTCAGCTGGTAGAGCAGCTGATTTGTAATCAGCAGGTCGTCGGTTCGAATCCGTCTGCCGGCTCCAGCCTACCTTCTCCGCGCAGTGATGAAATGAAGGCTGCAGCGCGAGGACTTTCCTTATGGTCGGAAAGTAATCGGCACGACTTTCTGCGTCGGCCGTCCGCGCTGCGCGCGCCACGATTTTAGAGCGTCGACTGCAGCCTGGTCGAGTAGCGGATTACCAGTGGATCTAAGCACTGAAATTTTTTGCGCGGCGCCGTCAGAGCCAAACTGGACGAGGTATTGGCCACTACCGGATCGTGTTCCGCTGTAGGAGAAGCGGGCCGCGGGCGGGTAGCGCGGATACGGCGTGTAGACGAGCACCGCATCACCCGGGCGAGCGGATGGTGCAGGAGTTTGAGAGGCGCGCGGAGTCGAGGACGGCGTAGGAGATACCGCCGGCCATTTCGGGACGGCGTTCGGCTGGATTTGTTCCAGCATCGTTGCGACAACGGCGGCTGAACGAACGGCAGTGAGCGAGGCGCCACTCTCTTCATCTGTGACGAAGGCCACGATCTCGCCGGCGTCGTTGAAGACGGGAGATCCGGCCTCGGCTTTCAGGTTTTCGCCACTTTACTCCAGTGTCGCGCCCGCGGATTCATCGTGGACCGCACTAACGGTGGCGGCGAAAGCAGTCTTGGCATGCGCATCAGCTAATCCGACCACGGCGACTTGCGCGCCGACCTGCGGCATCGCGCTGGCGGTTGGCACAAACGGCGTGCCGGTCACATTCGCTTTCAGAATCGCGAGGCCGGAGTCACTCGATGACGCGAGAACGCCGAGCACATTTTTCATTGCTGCGCTCCGTAGTTCAATCACGGCATTTCCAGCGTGTTCGACCGCGTCGGCGCTGGTGACGAACCGCCCATCCGCTGAGATGAGGCACCCGAGCGCAGGCTTCAGCGGTTTGTCCGCCGGATCGAAAATCAGCACGCGAACGATCGCCATCCGCGCCGTCGCGGCGATCTTCTCCACATCGAGTGGCGTCGGCGTCGGTGTCGCTGGCGCAGCCGTAGCCGAAGCCAGTGACGGTGGAGTCGGCGTCGCTACCGGCGTAGGAGTCGGCGTGGCAGTTGGAGTTGGCGTGGCCCAACTGCCGCCGACAGGCAGATCGGCGACGCGCACGTAGTAAGACTCGATTTCTCTGCGTGTGCGAAACTGCGAGATTCCCGGAACGCCCACCTTTACGCCCGGCGTGACCTGATAGCCGTCTTTCTCGACTGTCGAGACCGTCACGATTTGCGTCGGATCCGAACTCCCGAGCGGGATCAGGTGATCACCCACGTCATAGCGCGGTTTGTTATTGCAACCGGCGAGCGCGAGCACTCCAAACATTGCAATCGTTAGTCTGCAAATGGTCCTCATCAGGCGAGCCACGGAGCTTCGATCAATTCATCGCCCGCGCCGGAAATCAATAGAATTACGTTGCGCGATCGGGATGAATCGCCCGCATGATTATCGAGCTGCGTAACATGCCGCGAAATGGAATAGACCGCGTCAGCCACGCAGCCTAGCGCCGATCCGGATGCCGCAGATAAAGCGTGCCGCTGCCGAAATCGATTACCGCATAATTGAACGACAGTTGATCGATCCCGCACAGCCCGGCAGCGCCATCGAGCACCGCCGTCGAGATGTCGGCGAGATTGAGATCCACATCGCTCATCTGAAAATTGCCGATGCTGAGTTGGCGCGCAGTGCCCCGATCGATCCGCTCCAAATGATTGCCGCCGAGATCGTAGGCGAGCCGTTCCGGCGCGATAAACATTCCTGACCGCACGCCCGCGTCCTTGTTGATGAACGTAAACGACGAGCCGGTATCGAGCACGAGCCGTGTTGGATTCCCGTTAATCGCCGCCGGAACCTCATAGCCACCGCGGCGCCGCACGCGCAGCGGAATTCGGGCAAAGCCGCGATCCGCGAGGAACGCAGCCAGTCGCTCACTCGCTCTGCGACTCCGCCCGTCGCCGCTCATAAAGAGCAGCTGGTGACCGCAATCAACGACCGCGCCACAACTCCGCAGCAGATCAACTCCGATCGCGCCATCGACTGGCTCGATTCGAACGTAATGGCTGAGATTCTTTCGCTTCGCATTCCACTTCAGTTTTGAAATCGTAAGAAATTCCGGCGGGCTCACGCGCGCCGCTTCGTCGGCCACGGTAACGTCGGCATCAGGAAATACGCGGCCGCCGATCTGCAGATCATGGAGCCGCGTCTGCGCGTAGATGTTTGCCGACTCACCAAAAACGCCGGTCGCATGTTGCGTCGGCGCACCGATCGGCAGACCGAAGCTGCCGGCACTATCGCGATGAATGATCGTCGTAGCGACGCTCGAATCGATCATGAGCGCGGCGCGCCGCCCGTTAACCGTCGCGTTGACGAAGAGATGATTTCCAAATCGCCGCTGAAGCGGTGCCTCGCTGAAACCTTGCGTCCGGAACAAGGCGGCAAGCGTTTCCGCCGATGCGGATCCGCAACAAACCGCAAGGAAAACGGCGAACGCGAACCGGCCAATCGCGACAAAGCGATTGCTCGATGCGTTTTTCACAGCAGTTGATACGCATCAACGTCGACGGCCACGTGCACGTCTTCAGGGAACGGAAGCTTGTCGAGCGTTTCGCGAAGCAGCCGGCTCAGCCGCATGATCGCTTCACCGCGCATGAGAATGTGAAACCGGAACTGGCTTTGTAGTTTTTCGATCGGCGCGGGTGCTGGATTGCCAAGAATGAACTCGGCCGGCAGCGATTCCTTCAATCGCCGCGCCAATGTTTCGGCGGAAAAGCTCGCGCGTTTTTCGTGCGCCGAGCGGACAGTGATGAGGACGGCGTGTTTGAATGGCGGGAAATCGCAGCGTTCCCGGAATTCGAGCTCCTGTTGGAAGTAGCCGGCGAAATCGTGATGCCGCGCAAATTGGATCGACGGCGAAAACGGCGTGTAGGTTTGCACGAAAACTTCGCCCGGCGTTTCGCCACGGCCTGCTCGCCCGGCGACTTGCGTGAGCAACTGAAACGTTCGTTCGCCGGCGCGGAAATCCGGCAAATGCAGTGCGAGATCGGCATTGATGATTCCGACGAGTGTGACGTTCGGAAAATGCAGACCTTTCGCGATCATCTGCGTGCCGACGAGGATATCGATCTTGCCGGCGCGGAAGGCGCGGAGCGTTTCGCGATACGCATCTTTGCGCGTCATCGTGTCGGCATCCATTCGTCGCACGACCGCGTCCGGAAACGTCTGCGTGACATTCGCCTCCACTTTTTCCGTGCCGAACCCCGCGTAGATGAGCGCGTCCTGGTGACACTCCGGACATTTCTTCGGCACTGCCGCGGTGTGTCCGCATAAGTGACAACTCAGCCGCGCGGCATTGCGATGAAAGGTCAATGCGACGCTACAATTCGGACAGTCGCGCGCCTCCCCGCAGTTGCTGCAAACCAGTGAGGTCGAGAAGCCGCGGCGATTCAAAAAGAGAATCGTCTGTTCGCGTTTCTCCAGCCGCGCTGTGATCGCTTCGCGCAATTTGCTCGAAAGGATCGGTGGCACTTTTTCTTTCTGCCGTTCGAGCCGCAAATCGACGATCCGGATGAGCGGCATCTCGCAGTTGTCGACACGCTGCGTCAGGCTCGAGAGCCGGTACTTGCCTGTGGTCGCGTTGAAATAGCTTTCGAGCGACGGCGTCGCGCTTCCGAGCACAATGGCGGCGCCTTCCATTTTCGCGCGGACCACAGCGACATCGCGTGCGTGATAACGCGGCGCGTCCTCCTGTTTGTAGGATGTCTCGTGCTCCTCATCGACGACGATCAGTCCGAGGTTCTCAAGCGGCGCGAAGACGGCACTGCGCGCGCCGATCACGATACGTGCGTGGCCGGAATTGATCTTCTGCCATTCGTCGTGTCGCTCGCCTTCGGACAAATG
>JBJMWW010000089.1:0-10274 GCA_045809945.1 Chthoniobacterales bacterium | reverse complement strand
ACGAGCGCGTTGTCCTCTGCGTTGTTGTCGTAGAGCACGTCGATCCCGAGGAGGCGCAGACGCCGAACGAGCCTTCCGAGATGACAGTCGGCGACGAAATGCCTGACATCGCGGCGCTGCAACGGCTTTGTTACCGTCGCCGGAAAACCGAATACCTGAACGCTTGTATCGCGCTCAATCTGAAATCGAAAATCAACTTCAAGTCCTTCAATCACGATGCCGTCTACTTCAGTGTGCGGAATGCCACACGATTCGATCACGTCTTTAATCGACGTCTTTTCACGCACTGTCTTCGATCGCGCGACGCTCTTTACAAATACCGAGAGCGCGCGATCAAAGCGCAGATCAATTGTCATCGTGTCGCGGGTTGATAGCTACGCGCCGCACCCCAGCAAATCGCGATCGCGAACGCAGCGCCGACGCAATCAATCAAGACATCATGCGGCGAGGATGTGCGGCTTGGAATGAAGCTCTGATGAAATTCATCCGATGCGGCGTATATCGCCGCGCAGCCGAAGCAAATCGCCGCGATGGCAACGTCCGACTTGTGAATCAGCGAGATGCGCAGCGCGCGCCACAAAAGCAGTGCCAGCACCGCGTATTCGGTGAAATGCCCGAGCTTGCGCACCGTGAAGTGAATGGCCGCGATGGTCGAAACGCTAATCGTCGGATCAAGCCAGCGAAGAAATGGAGTAAGAAACCGTGAGGTGTGCTCGGCCGAGAGCACATTGCTGGAACCGATGAAAATAAGCAGCATCCACCCGATTGCGATCACCCATCGTCGGACGACTTTTGCTCTGCTTTTGTTCAAGCGCCGACGGTAATTTGGAAATGCGCGAGCCGCTCGTAAATTCGCCGATGCTCGACCAGCCGCTCGTCTTCGAACCGATCTTCATGGAGCGAGTCTGGGGCGGCCGTCGACTGGAATCGCTCTTCGGCAAACGCTTGCCGGCGGGCGTGCGAATCGGTGAGTCGTGGGAGATTGTTGATCGTCCGGAAGCTCAGAGCGTGGTGCACGAAGGCTCGCTCCGCGGTGAAACGCTGCACGATCTCTGGATGAACCGGCGCCCGGAAATTTTCGGCGATGTCCCGGATTCGCCGCGCTTTCCGATTCTGGTCAAGCTGCTCGATGCGCAGGAAAAATTATCTCTCCAGGTGCACCCACCTGCCGAGGCGGCCGAAGAACTCGGCGGTGAACCGAAGACTGAATTTTGGTATATCGCAGAGACAGGTCCGGCTGCCGAGCTCTACGTCGGCCTCAAGCGCGGTTCCTCGCGCACTGACTTCGCCAATGCGCTTGAAGAAGGAAGTGTGGTCGAGCACGTGCATCGTGTCGCGGTTTCAGCCGGCGACGCGATGTTCCTGCCGAGTGGACGCGTGCACGCGGTCGGCGCGGGAAACGTGATCGTTGAGATCCAGCAGAACAGTGACACGACCTATCGCATTTTTGATTGGCAACGGTCCGATCGCGAACTCCATATCGAGCAGGCGATGCGTAGCGTCGACTTCAACGACATCGAGCCTTCAGTGACCAGGGCGCAAGGCGAATCACTCGTCAGGCACGAACTGTTTCACGTCGAAAAATGGCACATCGAAGAACCGCGTCTCGCATCGGAGCGCGGTCGCTTTGCCATCGTCTGCTGCATCGCCGGTGCGTTGCAGTGCGGCAACGCGCAGTTGTTGCCCGGAAATTTCGCTCTAATTCCCGCGTCGCTGCCTCAAGTCGCAGTGAAAGCGCTGGCCGACGTCGCCGAAATGCTGCGCGTGACGATTCTCTGAGTCAGACGAGAAGCCAGTTCGCCTTTGGCTTGTCGCGGAGCTGCGCGGGTGTGACTGAACCCGGTGTCGACCCGCGCTGGCGCTTCTCACTGCGCGGAAGAAATCCCATCGCACAGATGACGGCGCAGAGCACGACAACTACAAATTTCGCCGGGATACTCATGTAGGTGTCGTCACTGCGCTCAGTCGCCTCAGGTAATCGAAACTGAACAAGCCAGTGTCGTGCCCATCCGCCCAGCGCGGCTGCAGCGCATAACCGCCGACGAGATTCCAGGCGCGCAGCTCGAAGCTATTTGCGTTGTAGCTAACTTCGGGACGAATCACGTTTCCGAGCACGTCCGGTTCGCCGCCACATGAAGCGCATGGACATGCGCGCCGGAGAAATTGGAGATCGAAATACGACTCGGCTCCGTCGCTCCAGCGCAACGCAAGCTCGCGACCAATCAACTGCACGTCCGCCAGTTCCAGACGCATGGGACGAGAAACTTACACCAGCCGGCAACGCCGCTACAAGTACCGGCGCTTTAGCCGCTCAAATACGCTGTTCGCCGGGAACTGTCTCTCCTTGTCGATTCCGGCCGCAGTGATCATCGCGTTCCAAAAATGCACAGTCGACCAGCCGTCCATTGAAAGTTCGTTCTCCTCAAGCAGCCGCTGATATTCCCACCACGGCACCGGGAAGAAAGGGTACGCCGGAAGCGAGGGAATCGACGCATGATTCACCGCCGCAGTGAACAAGTCCGGCCCGATCTCGCCGTGCACGACTTTTTGCAGATTCTTGTTCGCTATCGCCGCGAGACAATAGGCGAGCGCATCGCTTTTCTGTGGCAGCTTAAAAAGCGCGGTTGCGACACGAAATCGTTCGTCCTGGGATTCCTCGATAAATGCGGCTTCGTCACTCGCGATTTCGAAACCCGCGACGCAACAAACATCGGTATCAGCCCACCAGCCGCCGATCTCATGAATCAACGTGTATCGAAACACATCGGAAAATCCGGCGTAACTGCCGACGTTGAAATCGCCGGAAGCGTATCGAAAAATCTTAGTGCGCGGCACGACTGTCGCCGCATCGCGTAACACCACTCCAGCCGGCACGCCGGTCGGTTCATCATAGACGTAGAGGTGAGAGGCAAAGCCGTGGTGCACAAACGAGGAGATGCAGAGTCGCTCCAGAGTCGACAACGACTCGCCATGCCAGAAGGAGTTTATGATTGTCGCTCCCGACGCAATCAGGAGGCTAGCTGCGACGCGCTTTTCGACTCTGCGCTCCAATCGTCAGGTGGGAGCTGGGCCGTCGTAACCTTCGCGTCCTCGAACAAGTAATAATGCCCTAGTGGCTTCTCGGGTCGGATGCGTTTGTAGCGCGCCACTTTGGCCTCGCGCTCGCTTCGACTGGCGGAGCAGAGGACATGGTGATGAATCGCCAGCGAGGGGAGCTCGCCAGCTTCGCCGTCGCCCACCATTGGCTCGTGCAATAGCTCGGGGAAGCTGATCCGATTTGGTTCGTTCCGGAACAGGCGCGCCTGCGGATCGCGCCACCACGGCTCGCAGTCAATAAAGCCTCCGTCAGGATGGAGCCATCGGCGCGGCAGCCAGTAGTAGTTGTGCTCGGCGGCTGCGATCTGCTCCCACCAGCCGGCGGAATACCAGGCGCTGCTCAACTCTTCGTCCGAATCCAGCCGCAGCACCCATTCGCCGCGACAGGCGAGGAACATCTCGCGCAGATGCGGCTCGAGGTGCCCCTGACCGTTCACGTAATACAGACGGGTCGCGAGCCTGGCGGCCCACGCCCGTGTCTCACCGTCGGCGCGCAGCGCATCGACGAAAATCACCAGTTCGTCAGCGATCTGCTTGGCCGCGACAAACCAGTTCGCGGACTGCGCGTTCAGCCTGTCGGTAAGGAGAACGCAGCTCAATTCTGGACGTGATCGACCGCCTGACATTTGGCGCGCACGCTACGAGGAGCGGTGCTCCGGATCAATCGTCAAACGTTTGCTGAACCCGTTCGCGCAACGGTGTTCGCTTGCCGAAAATCGCGGTGCCGACGCGAACAAACGTCGCGCCTTCTTCGATCGCGATCGGAAAGTCGTCGGTCATGCCCATCGAGAGATGCGGTAATTGCACACCGGCAGTTTGCTGCAATTCATCGCGCAGCTCGCGGAGCGCGATAAAAAATCTGCGCGACGCCTCTGCTTCCGGCGCGACCGGCGGAATCGTCATCAGGCCTTCTATCGTCAGTCGGTCCAGCGCGAGGAGTTGCTCAAGTTCCTCGCGCAATTTCTCCGGCTTGAACCCGAACTTGCTCCCCTCGCCTGCCACATTCACCTCAAGCAAGACGTGCGGGCGGTGACCTTCCTCTTCCGCGATTCGATTGATCGCGTTCGCAAGCTCAAGCGAATCCACGCTATGCATCATTTCAAACAGCGGCAACGCTTGGCGGATCTTGTTCTTTTGCAGGTGACCAATGAAATGCCAGTGCGCGCTCGAAGGCAGATCTGGAATTTTCGCGCGCGCCTCCTGAACTTTGTTTTCGCCAAAGAGCGTCTGGCCCGCTTCGATCGCTTCGCGCACGCGCTCGGCGGAATGCGTTTTCGTGACGGCGACGAGCGCAATTTCGTCGGGGTTGCGCCCCGACCTGGCGCAGGCATTTGCGATCTGCTCCTTAACCCGCTCGAGATTTTCAGCGATCGAACTCACAGCACTCCGACCGCCCGCGAGATTAGCAAAATGACGATGCAAAGTGAGATCGCGATCTGGATCATGGTCAGAAATTTCGCCCAGCGCGCCAGCAGTGGCGCGTCGGTCGGCCCGAAGGTCGAGCTTTGCGTAAAGGCGACGAAAAGATAATCGACAAAACGCGGCCGCCACGGGATGCAGTCGAATTCAGCGCGTTCCTCGCGCGGCACCTGCATCTGCGGAAAGAGAAAGCTGGTGCTCCCGAATTTCTTTTGCTCGTGCCTTTTGGTTGGACCGCCGCCGTCGAGCCGCCAGTACCACAGCGCGAAGGCGAGCACGTTCGTCAGCCACAGCAGCGCACCCGAGAAGAGCAATTCGAGAGGCGACTCACGATGCGAAGGAAGCGCACGCACGAGAAGCGCGACGGAGCCGATCAGGGCGAGCGTCGTGATGCCGTTGATGAGCAGACCAAGCATGCGGTTAAGCGATCGGTAGCCGCCGCGGTGACTTACGACTGTGGGAATCAACAACACGATAATGAGCGTCGGCAGGAGCCAGATCGGCCCAACCACCAGATGGCGCGGGAGTGCCGTGTAAATCCCCGCGACAACGAGAAATGCTGCGAGCGCCTGCCAGCGCGGCTCCGGCTTATCGATGTGAGGACGATTTGGCTGCACCGTTTTAAATAACAGACTTATCGAGTTATTCGAGCCAACCCGCACGCTTTAGCAGATCGACAAACTCCTGGTTATCCGCCGAGAGTTGCGGGAGCCAATCGCCAAGTTTGTCGCGCTCCCACCAAAGACCTTGCGGATTCGACCTGACGAATTTGTATCGATACCACGCGGCGCGCACATACCGCGGAGGCGCATCAGGAAATGGATTGCTGCGGAACAGGCTCAATGTCGCAGCGTCATTGTGCAGCAGTTTCCAGCAAAGATTCAGCGTCCACGGATATTCACGCGGCGAGCCCATCGCGGCGAACCACATCTGCCAGTCGAGGCGCAGCTGATACGGCGCGATTTGCGGCGGCCGCTCGTTTAATGCGACCGGCAAACCTTTGTAGGGATACTCGCGCCATGTTTCGCCGTCGGCCGATCCTTCGAACACGACGTTCAACCGCTCTTTTCCAACAGCGCCGAACGCACCGTAGGTGTTCACCAGGTCGAGCGGATCGAACGAAGTGTTCATTATCTGGTGCGACGAGAACATGTTGATGACCGGGTTGATGCTGAGCAAAGCTACGAGCGCAGCGATCGCATACGAGGTACGTAGCATAGAAGCTGATGGCTCCGGTGATTCTGCAGCAGCATCTGCGTGACGGGTTAGGACACGCGGAAGAATCTTCCGCCACGCGTGATCATCGAAACAGGCGAGGGCTGGCACGATCGTAAGCCAATTCAAAAACGAGAGGTTGCCGCTTGCGATGATGACGAGCTGAAACGCGATGATCACAACGCCGGCGATGTAGCGGCCCATCCGCGGCCAAAAGACAAACCACGGCGCCGCCAGCTCCGCGATGTGGTTGAACAACGTGCCGCCTTTCAAGATCGCGCGTGGCAGAAAATGAAACCAGCGGCTCAGACCATTCGGAATCGGCTGCGTCTCGAAGTGATAATAGAGCGCCGTCAGATCGCGCCAGCTATCGTCGCCGCGAATCTTGATCAGGCCTGAGCCAAGCATGATCCGGAAAATGAGTGCGCGATGCAGCCAGATAATGGCTACAGGCGGCGGCCGGCGACTGAATGGCCGTGGATCGAGCAGCGGACAGAGAAAGATCGCGAGAAAGCCGTTCTCCAGCAGCTGTGTCTCCCATCCGTAACCGTACCATTCCTGACCAAGGTGCACGAAGGACATGTAAAGCGCCCATAGCACGGCCATCACGATCGCATTCGCGTAGCCCGCTACGACAAACATCGCCAAGGCGAAGCCGATCCACGCGGTGACTAATAAAGCCGTGTCTGAGTTCGCGAACCAGAACAACGACGGCAGCCGCACGAATGCCGCGAAGTTCGAGCCGAGCGCGTCCTGCACACGAGTGATGAACAGCGGAAGCGGCGTCAGTCCGTGCGCGCCGATCAGCGGCACGATCTGATTCGCGGCGACGAGAAACGCGACCGCGTAAAGAATGCCGAGCAGCCGTAGAATGCACCAGCGTGTGAGGAAATACGTTTCCCGCTGCACGTGAATTGATTCGTCCAACGTGATCCTCAAAGCTGTTTTTGAAATTGCCGGCCGGCGAATGGCTAGGCTAAAGATCGACGATGTGGCGTAGCATCTTTCCGGTGATTGCGTTCGCGCTGCTGGCGGGCGCTTGCGCGCATCACGACGCGGCGCGGCCGAGTGCGAGTGCCGTCAAGCGCACGCACGAGCGAAAAGCTCGCGAAGCTGCAATCGAATGGCTCGAACTGGTCGACAAGGGCGACTATGAAGAAGCGCTCGATCGCGAACCGGCACGAATCCGCGCAGCGGTCACGCTCCGTCAGTTCGAGCGCTCGATGGAGGCGCGGCGAGCGCCCTTCGGACATGCCATTTCGCGGACGTTAGTCGGCAGCGAATCTTCTCGACGGCTGAGCGGAGCACCCGACGCCAACTACGAAAGTCTCCTCTTCAAGACTGCTTTCGAGCACAAAGCGGCGGCCGCGGAAAGGGTGATCCTCGCCGAAGAACACGGCAGGTGGCGCGTGGTTGATTACCGCGTGTATTAGACTAACTAACGTTGCGTAAGTTATTTCGCAGGATACTGATAGTAGCGCGTTTAGCTTTATTATCGATTTCCGGACTGCTGCTCTTCGCCGCGCAGCACACGGCTAGCGCAGCCGCACGCGTTCGCCTCGTCGTTTACACATCGCAGTGTTCGTGCGACAACGACCACGGCGTTGCGCGCTGGCGTGCAAAAACCGATCGTTCCGAGCCGCCCATCAATCCAGCCGACATTCATCCAATTGTTCCGTCCGAGATCTTTGAATGGACCGGCCCTGGAATCATCCCTCGTGGCGGTGGCCGCACCGGTAACGAGCTGCGCTGGTTCGCACTCACGGGGCGCGTCATCTCGATGGGAGCTGAGAGCGACGGCGATGTGCACCTTGTCCTGATCGACGCCAGCGGCAATAAGCCGGGCAAAGTGATCGTGGAGATGCCACTCGGCCCGCGCTGGTGCGACATGCGCACCACCGCATTTTCGTGGAGCAACGCTGCCTTCCCATTCACCGCCGACTGGCAGCATTCGCCGTTTAGTCTCGTCCGCCGACCAGTAATCACTGTGATCGGTAAGGCGTTCTACGATACGGACCACTCGGGAAAGGACATTCGCAATAACCGCCGGCCGCGCCAGAAGGATAAAGCCGTCTGGGAAATTCATCCGGTGATGAAGCTGCAGGTGCTGGAGCCGGGCGATACGGCGGGGGCGGAGCCAGCCACTGCGACCGAGACCGACGAAGAAGCGCCGTCCACCGCACCACCAAGTGCTACGAGCATGCCTGCGCCAATCTCGACACCGACCCCCTCGCCGGTCCAGTTCGTAGTCACGTTGACGAAGCCGGTTACGCTTCAGATCCGTTACGGAGTAACCACCCTGCCGGCCGGTCGCCAGCTAACCGCTGTTTCACACGACGATAAGAACGTAGTCGTCGTGTTCGAAGGGGTCTCCTACCCGATTCCAATAAGCTCTACTGACCTGAAATAGGCATCCCAGCCGCTACCCAGCGGCGATCCATCGGTCGTGAATTCGGAACGTGCGCTGATAACTGGAGCTTCGAGCGGAATCGGGTTGCATCTTGCGCACGAGTTCGCCAGGCACGGCCATTCGCTTGTGCTTGTAGCGCCGGTGGAATCCGAACTTCGCACCCTCGCGGCCACTCTCGCGACTACGCACAAGGTCGAGGTGACGGTGATTGCGAAGGACCTCGAGCAGGAATCTGCCGCACAAGAACTCTACGACGAGCTTGAACACCACGTTATGGATGTGCGCATCCTGGTGAACAATGCCGGGCATGGTTATCTCGGAAGGTCGTGGGATCTCCCGATTGAGCGCGACATCTCTATGGTTCGCCTGAACATCGAAGCGCCGCTCAGGCTGACGAAATTGTTTCTACGACAAATGCTGCAGCGCGAAGATGGCCGGATACTAAACACAGCATCCGTCGCAGGGTTCGAACCCGGACCGCTGCTCAACGTTTATCACGCCACCAAAGCATTCCTCATCTCATGGGGTGAGGCATTAGCCGTTGAGTTGGAAGGCACCGGTGTGACTGTTACCACGCTATGCCCCGGACCTACGGACACGGACTTCTTTCCCAAGGCGGGGATGCTTGGCACGCAGATCTTTCAGAAGGGCAGGATAGCCGCGCCACAAGAAGTCGCCAAAGCCGGCTACCATGCCGTCATGAACGGCGACTTTCTTGTCGTTCCCGGCATGATGAACAAGATGGTCGTTACCTCACGCCGCTTCCTGACCGCACGTGCGCAAGCGAAGCTGACGAGAAAAGCGCTGGAGGAAGTGCCGCGTTACGAGAAGGAACGCGAACGCGGCGACATTGAAAAGGCGGCCGCAGACCTGACCTAGGCCGGCGGCTTCAGCCTCGGTAGAACTGATTCAATCTCACCGCGGTTTTTCTCGAGCCACGGTGGCAGGACAAGCACTTCGCCGAGGTGTTTCGGATCTTCATCTACTGCGAAACCGGGACCATCGGTAGCTAGCTCAAACAGCACACCGCCAGGTTCCTTGAAGTAGACCGACTTAAACCAGAAACGATCGATCACCGGCGTAGGATGGGCGCCGCCACCAATCACTTGATCGCGAACGTTGAGCTGATGCGCTTCATCATCTACCCGCCACGCCAGATGATGAATGCTGCCCGTGCCCCACGCTCCGCGAGGTGCCGTCGGTTCTTCGCGGACATCGAGGTAACGACCGGAACTACCACCGCCGACGCCGTAACGATGCCATCCGTTCTCCGTTCCTATCTCATGAAACTTCATTGTTTCAGTCAGAAAGCGCGTCGTCGTAACAAGGTCCCTTTCCACGAGGCGCGCGCTCTCCAGGCCGCGAATTTGATGCTCGATCGGAACAGGGCTCCCCTCCCACGGCTCGAAGCTACGGTTCGTCGCATCGGCGCTCTCGACTAAAGCGACGCCTAGCCCGTGCACGTCGCGAAAAGGCAAGACGCGACGTCCGAAACGTTCCTCCGCTGCAGCCGGCGTTACTTGGTACCGGTTCAGACGGTCGCTCCAAAAAGTGAGACTGTCCGGAGGCACAACCAGTGACACTTCTGTGCTTAAGCCCCAGCCCTGTCGGCTCGGTGCCATTTCCGACCACGGGAAAAACGTTAGATCGGAGCCTGGCGATCCGACAGCGTCCGCATAGAACAAGTGATAAGTCCCGGGATCGTCCTGGTTAACACTCTTCTTCACCAGCCGCATCCCAAGGATACCAGCATAGAAGTCGAGGTTTTCCTGCGCCGGACCTGCGATCGCCGTGACGTGATGAAGTCCGCGAACCGGGTCCGTGCTCATTTCTTATCCACCATGTATTTCCAGTTCTGTGGCTTGCCCTGGCTAATCCAGTCCATTGCCAAGTATTCCTTGCGATGCGAGTAACTGAACCGGTCGAATGCCTCCCTCGCCTTTTTGTTCTTGCTAAGCGCGAGTCGCAAATCATCAGGAGAAGTTAACCTGGCCGGCGGTTTCCTTGTTCGCGGAGCTTTCTTTATCCCCTGCTCGTTTAGGGCTACAGCCTTCCTGATGTAGCTGATCATGACCCGGTCGCCGGGCAACTGATCTACCGAAGTCAGCCGGCCGAAATCACCCATCGCTTCGTT
>JBJMWW010000088.1:0-2817 GCA_045809945.1 Chthoniobacterales bacterium | reverse complement strand
TCCTCGTGGTTCTTGCACGGAGATTCCTCGACTTCGCTCGGAATGACAGAGTCGCATTGGCCGAAAAGTTTGTAGATCTCATCGCCGATCGACGTCGCTGTTTCGGACCGAATCTCGCGTCCGCAGCTCGGGCAAAAGGCGCGCGCGATCCGCGGCCAGAGGAGCTTCAGGTAATCGTTGATCTCGGTCATCGTCCCGACGGTAGAGCGCGATGACTTCACCGGGTTCGCCTGCTCGATCGCGATCGCAGGGGGAATGCCGCGGATCTCGTCCACCCGCGGCTTGTCCATGCGATCGAGGAACTGCCGCATGTAGGGCGAGAAAGTCTCGACGTAACGTCGCTGCCCTTCGGCGTAGATCGTGTCGAACGCGAGCGACGATTTACCCGAACCGCTCGGCCCGGTAATGACGTTCAATTTGCCGAGCGGCAGATCGAGATCGATGCCCTTGAGATTGTTCTGGCGCGCGCCGCGAATCTCCACGCAACCGCGATCAGGCGGAGCGGTGACGCATTCTTTTTCGGCGGTTTTCGAACCCACCGGAGATAATCGCGGCATCGATCAAACTGCGCAACGTACGGCAGTCATCCTGAGCGGACCGAAATAACGCGCAAGCGTTCGGATCACGATCCCTCCGACGCGTGCGAGGTTCCTCGCTGCGCTCGGGATGACCGCTTAGGACGCGCGGAGACGCTCGGCGAGCTTCTCGCGCTGCTTCAGCAGCTCGTCCGGCACAACGCCGCCTAACGAGTCGAAAAACTTCTTCTGGCCTTCGAGCTCGCGCTGCCATTCATCTGGCTTGATCGAAAAGAGCTCGCGCATCGTTTCACGCGAGACGCCGAGCTCTTCGAGATCGAAATCTTCCGGTCGCGGGATCATGCCGATCTCAGTTTCCGCGCCGCCGCCGTGACCTTCGCAGCGATCGATGATCCACTTCAGTACGCGCATGTTTTCACCAAAACCGGGCCAGAGAAATTTTCCGTCCGCGCCTTTGCGGAACCAGTTCACGTGGAAAATCTGAGGCGGGTTCGTGAGGCGTTTTCCCGTCGCGAGCCAATGCCGGAAATAATCGCCGACGTTGTAGCCGCAAAATGGCAGCATCGCCATCGGATCGCGGCGCACCTGACCAACTGCGCCGGTCGCAGCCGCAGTCGTTTCTGATGCCATCGTTGCGCCGAGATAGGTGCCGTGTTCCCAATCGAACGCCTGGAAAACGAGCGGCATCGTGTCGCTCCGTCGTCCGCCGAAAATGATCGCGCTAATCGGCACGCCGACGCCATCTTCCACATGCGGATCGAGCACCGGATTGTTTTGCATCGGTGTCGCAAAACGGGAATTCGGATGCGCCGCTTTATCTTTGGAATCGGGCGTCCAATCGTTGCCACGCCAATCAATTGCGTGCTGCGGCGGGGCGCCGTCCTTGCCTTCCCACCAGGCGTCGCCGTCATCAGTCAGCGCGACATTCGTATAGAGCGTGTCGTGCTCGATCGATTTCATGGCGTTCGCGTTCGATTTGAAACTCGTGCCCGGCACAACCCCGAAGTAGCCGTTCTCGGGATTCACCGCCCACAGCCGGCCATCGCGAATCTGCATCCACGCAATGTCGTCGCCGACAGTGGTGACTTTCCAGCCGTTGAAATGCGCGGGCGGAATGAGCATCGCGAAATTCGTTTTGCCGCATGCGCTCGGAAACGCCGCCGCAACGTAATGCTTTTTACCTTCAGGCGATTCGACGCCGAGGATGAGCATATGCTCGGCGAGCCAGCCTTGCTTCGCCGCGAGATAACTGCCGATCCGCAGGGCGAGACATTTCTTCGATAACAAAACGTTGCCGCCGTAGCCGGAGCCGACTGAGATAATCGCGTTGTCCTGCGGGAAATGGCAGATGAACCGTCGCTCCGGATTGACATCGAGGAGGGAATGGGTGCCGCGATTCCATTCGCCGTTGGGATCGTTCTTGAGCCGCTGCACCGCGACGTCGCCCATCCGGGTCATGATTCGCATGCTGAGCACGACATAGATCGAGTCCGTAATCTCGAAGCCGACTTTGGTGAGCGGCGAATCCGGCGGACCCATGATGTAGGGAATGACGAACATCGTCCGCCCGCGCATCGCGCCGCCGAGCATCTCGTGCAGCTTGCGATACATCTCGTCCGGCGCGGTCCAGTTGTTGGTCGGCCCGGCTTCCTCTTTCGTGGGCGTGCAGATGAAGGTGAACTGCTCGACCCGCGCCACGTCGTTGGGATTTGAGCGATGCAAATAGGAGCGCGGCACCTTCTGCTCGTTGAGTTTGATGACGACGTTTTGCGCGAGCGCCTCGCCTAACAGGTAGTCGTGCTCGCGCTCGGACCCGTCGCACCAGAAGATGTTTTCCGGCTGCGTCAGCCGCGCGACGTGCTGAACCCAATCGAGCACCGGCTGGATGTTCGGTTTGCGATCCCCAATTCCACTGGGCGGATGAATGGCCGGGGCAATCTGGTCCATGCTTTTCCGTTACGAGACGGGCGGTCAATTTTGGACGCTTCCGCCGCATAGCCAAACGAATTTTTCCGAAACCGCTGTCATCCCGAACGCAGTGAGGGACCTCACAGACGTTCGCAATGACGGGATGAACACTACGCGCGCACGAACGTTTGTGAGGTCCCTCGCTTCCCTCGGGATGACCGACCGAGTGCCGCTTGCACTGGGATTCAGCGCGCCGTTAATTCCCCTCATGTTTGGAGTCGCTACTTCCGATGACTACAAACCAGTCACCTGGATGGGCCGGCTTCCGGTCGACGTGACGACGATTCTCGTCGCCACACACGTTGCGGTGGCG
>JBJMWW010000087.1:0-3057 GCA_045809945.1 Chthoniobacterales bacterium | reverse complement strand
GGCAAATTGCCGTCGAGGTAATCGAAGAGCTTATCCGGATTCATTCTTATAGGGGAAGCTGCCAGCTTCCGGCCGTTTGCGAGTTGGGAAGCTAACAGCTTCCCCTACAAATTAAATCACCGCGTCAGGCGATTTCGTATCCAATCGGCTTGAACTTGTAGTTGTTCGACATCTCGGCCGAGCACGCGGTCAAGCCGACGAGCAGATCCATCTCAGCGCGCAGGTGGATCGAGTCACCGGCTTTCGAGAGCGGTGGTAAAACCTGAATACTGCCATCGGCGGCGACCGGCACGTTCATGAAGAGGTTCAGCGTGGTCGGGATCGCGTCCGATTGGATACCGAACCGCGCGAGTGCTGTGAAAAGGTTTTCCAGGCAGCTCGGATGATGACCTTGGTGTTTGTAGATGATTTCAAAGGTCTCGCGGCTGCATGGCGTGAGCAGAAAATCGTGCCGCCCAACATCATCAGCCACGATCGTGAACATCGGCCGGCTGCGATTGGAATAGAGCGTGTGGCCGGTCGTGAGATAAACTGTATTCGCGTAATCGATGCTCCGACCCGACGAGAGCCACTCGGCGTTGTCGTCGCGATTAAACGCGGTCAGGTCAGCGACTTGTTCGCCTTCGATGTCGATGACGCGGAGCGTTTGACCGCGGTTGAGCTCTAATGCGGTGCCGGTCTGCGGCTCAAGACGGCCTTGTGTCATGTCGAACGACCGAGACACGCGCTCGTGTCGCGGCGGAGATTCCTCGAGTTCGTTCGGAATGACAACTCAGTGGCGAAACGGGCATTTACCGACGGGTGGTTCCCAATCCGCACCCACCGTTCGGCCGGAATACTGCGGCGCTTCGGAGCGTTCGCCGAAGTCGCTTAACATCGGATTGATACTGCCCTGCAACTGCGTGTCGCGCTCTCGAATCGTTTGCTGCATGCGTTTCCACTTTCCGTCGCCGCGCAGCCGCTCGAATTGCTCGTGCGGATTGAACACCAGCGTCGTCCACGGAAAACGCCGAGCCTGCCTCGAGCTGTTCGGGTGAATCCCGATGACGTAGAATGCGCGCCCGGCAAAACTAAATGAGAAATGCGCGTCGCGTGGATCGGAGCTCACGTTCGCGTCCCAGTTCTCGGAATCGATCTCATGCAGCCGTTGCAGTTGTCGCCAAAGCAGGCGCTCGAAATCCGCCTCAGTGGGAGCATTCGAGTCTCGAAAAATAGCGATGAAGGTCGCGTATTCACCGGGGTGCTCGATGCACGCAAAGGAACGCAGATCGCGAGCGAGGTCCGAGGTCGAACCAACCAGCTGCGAGTAAACGTGCACCTCGTGCGCGTCCGAATTGAACGCCGCCTTCGCTCCGACACACGGATATTCGGTGTCGAGAATCCACGCCCGAAATTGTTCCCGAATCCTGTCGTCCCTTGTCACGCTGCAGTTGATACGCTCCGAGCGTGCCCGGTGGTCGCGCTAGACTGAGGTCCGCCGGCGAAACATGGCACTTTGTGCAATGACCCCGAGAGCGGTGAGCGCGATCAGCATGATCACCGCTCCGGTCGGTGGCAGAACGATGGCGCGGCCGATCAAATAAGCGCCGACGACAGACGAGAAAAAGATCAGCGCCCAGTCGAAAAGCGCGAGCAGGAGAATCGCGCCGAGAATTCCGCCGATGACAAACGTGAGCCAGTAGTAGTGCTCGTAGCCCACGAAGAACGCCGCGGCGAGGCCGAGGGCCAGTCGTCCGCCGGCCACGAACCCGACGATCGCGATCGCGACTTTTTGCAGAAACATGGCGAGCAATGCGCCGAGAAAACCGAGGACAAGCGCGATCGATAGTTGCAAAACGGAGGACGGTTCGTGCGCGACGTGGGGCGCGAGCTCGACGCCGGCCGCGAAGCCAATCGCCGCAACCGAGAGCCAGAAAATCTTGCGACCGAAGAACAAAATAACTGCGCCGATGATTGCGCCGGCGATCGGTACTGAAAATTGTGCGCCATGCCAGTCCACGCGAGCAACATGCGGGCATCTCGCGCCCGCTCAAGCGCTGAGCTTTGGCTAGCTCGCGACATGTGGCTGAATCGCGCCCGGAGTTAACAACTGCACTCGACATGACACTGGTCGAGCGCAGAGTTGATTTTTCCGCCGAACTTTAGGAAAAATGTATCGCTAAGCATGGAATCCGTCGCCGCGTTCTCCCGCCCCGAGAGCATCCCCGCCGCACCGCCGGTGCCGCGCAAAACCTCACTCTGGATTTTAAACAGCTGGCGCGACCTTCTCCTCTACGTCTGCACGCCGATGTTGCTCGTGCCGCTCTTCTACGCGGCGCAGGCGCGCTGGAGCCCGGAAGACATTTATCTTTTCGTCGCGGCCTTCGGCGCAATGGGACACCACCTGCCGGGAATGATCCGCGCCTATGGCGACCGTGCGCTTTTCGATCGGTTCAAATGGCGCTTCATCCTCGCTCCGCTCTTCCTGCTTGCCGTCTGCACGAGCTTCTTTTTCTGGGACCTGAAAAGCATCCTGCTGGTCGCTTTCATCTGGGGCGTCTGGCACGGCATGATGCAGACGTACGGCTTTTGCCGAATTTACGACGCGAAGGTTGGCTCCTTCGCGGCCGCGACGCGCCGGCTCGACTTCGCCGTCTGCGGAGTCTGGTTCGCGGCCGCAGTCCTCAACTCGCCGCAGCGCATGGCCGACACGCTCGAGACCTATTACTCAGCCGGCGGTCCGTTCATTGCGCCGACGCTGATCCGGTGGGTGCAACAGGGGACGCTCGGGCTTGCGATCGGCACCTCGGCGTTATGGGCGGCGAATTTCGTCTGGATGTGGATCAGCGGAAAACGTCCGAATCCGGTCAAAGTCGCGCTCCTCATCACGAGCGTAGCGTTCTTCTGGTACTGCAACAATCTCGTCGCGAACATTCTTGTCGGCATCGCGCTCTTCGAGGTTTTCCACGACGTGCAATACCTTTCGCTCGTCTGGATTTACAACCGGAACCGCGTCGAGAAAGACAACACGATCAGCGGTTTCATGCGTTTCGTCTTTCGCCGCAGCGGCTCTCTTAT
>JBJMWW010000086.1:0-5993 GCA_045809945.1 Chthoniobacterales bacterium | reverse complement strand
CGCCGCTACTACGTGGGCGGTGCCGTGTTCGTGTTCATCGGCATGTTCACGACCCTGGCTTATCCGCAGGCAATCCGGATCACAATAGACGAAGGCCTGCGTGGCGGACATGCCGAGCGGATCAACCTTCTCGCCGGCATCATGCTCACACTGCTGCTGACTGAGGCCTTCGCCACTTTCATGCGGAACTACTTGTTCAACGCGGGTGCGGAGCATGCCTCGGCCCAGCTGCGGCAGGACGCGTTCGAGCATTTGTTGCGGCAGGAAATCGCGTTCTTCGATGATGCAAATACCGGAGCGCTGACCTCGCGTCTCTGGGGCGAAATTCCGCACGTGCAGTGGCTGCTCGGGGAACGACTAGGCGACGCGTTGCGCTATACCGTCCTCGGCGTCGGCGGCATCGCACTTCTGTTTTATACATCAAGATTGCTGAGCGGCGTCGTGCTGCTCGCGTTGCCAGTGCTGAGTTTCGTCACCGCCGTCCTGAGCCGGCGTGTGCGGCATGCATCCATCGCCACGCAGAACGCCTACGCTGAAGCTGGCACGATCGCACACGAGACGATCAGTGGGATTCGAACCGTCCGCGCATTTGGCCAGGAACGGGCAGAAGCAGAGCGCCACTGGACGAAGCTGCGTGCGGCAATTCAGCGCGCGCGTCGCAGCATTTCCGGTTATGCCGCTGGCAATGCACTTTCCCTTTTGGCCGGCGAAGGATCAGCTTTACTCGCGCTCTGGGTCGGCGGCCTGTTGATTCTACGCGGCCAGCTCAGCGCCGGCGCGCTGATCTCGTTCATGCTCTACGCCTTCATTGTCGCGAAAGGTGTTCGCTCAGCCTCAGATTTTTGGTCTGAAGCAGCGCGGACAGCCGGGACGACTGCGTGGGTGCTCGAATTACTTGAACGCCAGCCGCAACTACCAACCAGTGGCGGGCAGCGACCGTCGGAAAGCCAAGGCCAGATCATTCTCGACGATGTGCATTTCGCCTACGCCGGAAGACCTGATGTGTCGGCGCTTGCCGGAGTCAGTTTGCAAATCGAATCGGGCGAAACCGTGGCGCTCGTCGGCCGTTCGGGCTCCGGCAAGTCGACGATCGTCAATTTGCTCCTGCGTTTCTATGATCCGACCGGCGGCCGCGTTCTGCTCGACGGACGCGACATTCGCGAGCTCGATTCCGAATGGCTTCGCAGCCAGATCGGGATTGTCATGCAGGAACCAGTCCTCTTCTCGCGCACAGTCGCTGAAAACATCCGCTACGGTCATGCCGACGGTGCTGATGGAATGACAATGGCCGCGGAGCTGGCTCGTGCGACTGAGTTCATTGAGCGCCTGCCGCAGCGCTACGACACCGAGATCGGCGAACGCGGCGTGCAGATTTCCGGCGGCCAACGGCAACGCCTGGCCATCGCGCGCGCGCTGGTGCGGCGGCCGCGGATCCTTATTCTCGACGAAGCGACGAGCGCGCTCGACGCGGAAAACGAAGCGCTTGTTCAGGGCGCAATGCGCGAACTGCACTACAACCCAACGACGCTCATTGTGGCGCATCGTTTGTCCACGGTGGTCCACGTCGACCGGGTCGTGGTCATTGATCACGGCCGCATCATCGCGGTCGGGCCGCACACGCAGCTTCTGCAAAGCTCGGATTTTTATCGCCGGCTGGTTGAGACACAGCTGGTCACGATCTGACCGGCGGCGTCCGGTCCGTCTCGCCTAAATTTCGGTGAAGACTTGAATCGGCGCACCGCGCGGATGAGTCGCAACTATTTGGCCGTCGCGCATTTCATGCACCCAATCGCAGCGCTCCGCGATTGCAGGGTTGTGCGTGACGAGCAGAAGCGCTTTTGCGCCGCGGTGCACAATCTCCTGCAGCAACTCGAAAGCGCGGTGCGAATTCTCGCTGTCCAGATTTCCAGTCGGCTCGTCGGCCAGGATAATCTGCGGGTCGTTGGCCAGCGCACGCGCTACCGCAACCCGCTGCTGTTCGCCACCGGACAAGTGACGGCTTGGGCGTGCTGCCTTCTCGCGCAATCCAACGCCTTCCAATAGCTCCACGGCGCGCATTCGCATTTCGCTCTCCGACAAGCGGCCGAGCCGGCGCATCGGAATCATGATGTTCTCCTCCGCGGTGAACTCCTCGAGCAGAAAATGGAATTGGAAGATGAAGCCGATGAGCTCGCGTCGGCGTCGCGAAAGTTCGTGATCCGGCAACTGCGAAACATTTTCCGACTCGAGTTCGATCCAGCCGGCATCGGCACGATCGAGGAGTCCCAGAATGTAAAGCAGCGTGCTTTTGCCGCAGCCCGATGGACCGACGACAGCGTGGACCGAGCCAGGCTCGAGCTGAAGCGAGACGCCGCGCAACGCGTGCACGCGCGATTCCTCTTGCCCGAGGAACCGTTCGAGACTCTGACAACGTAACGCGGGCTGCCCGGCCATTCTTGAACTGTAGCACGCGGCTGTCGCTACGGAACGATTGCGGCTCGACGCCGGGTGACGCGTTGGCCAGATTGCGCGCCGCATGGAAGTGGTGATTTTCGCGAACGCACCGGAAGCTTTGCACGACCTGTGCGGCGTTTCGCTTCTCGAACGCCATCTCCGCAATCTGGTGCGGCTCGGATTCGACCACGTCACAATCGTCAGTGAAACGCCGGAGAAAATCCGCGCCGCGATCGAGCCACCTTCCTGGGCCCACGCCGGATTGACTGCGCGAATCGTTCAGCCGGCGGAATTTCGGCTGCAGGAGCGAGCGCTGTTTCTGCCAGCCGATATTTATTGCGACGCGCGACTTATTCGCGCACTGGCTCAATGCCCGAGCGAATGCGTTCTCGTGGACTCCAATCCACCTGACAAATTGCTGCCGCTTTTGCAAAACACCGCCCGCGATCAACGCGGCTACCATTCCGGAGCCGCGGTGACGACCAGTTACCCTCCGTCGAGTGATGCGGCGATCATCGATGCAGCGGAAGTGCCCGCTTACATCGTCAGCATGCGACGAACACTGCGCCCGTTGTTCTTTTCCGCGCCGACCCCAGAGTTGCAGCCGCTGGCGGAGCGACTCGTCTTCGACACCGGGCAGAACGGCACGCTCGACATTCCGGCAATTATCCAATCGCCGGTGGAAACCTGGATCATGCGCTGGCTATGTCGGACGGCGATCACGCCAAACCAGCTTTCGGCGCTGACTTTTGTTGTCGCGCTGATTGCGACCGCGTTTTTCGCGACTGGTCACCTGTGGCTCGGCATGATTCCGGCGCTCAGCATCGGAGTCCTCGATGGCCTCGATGGAAAACAGGCGCGGGTAAAGATCGAGACGACCGACGGCGGAAAATGGGAGCATTATCTCGACGCCGTCTACGAAACATCATGGTGGACTGCGCTGGCCTACTGGTTTCGAGCAAGCGGTCAGCTGCCGACGGCGTGGATTTATTTTCTCCTGATCATGCTCGGCGAAGGATTGGACAAGATCGGCAAGCACATCGCGCGGCAGCGGATTCATTGCCTGCTCGACGATTACTCGCCATTCGATCGATTCGTCCGGCTGATCGCGGCGCGCCGCGACGTTTATCTGTGGGCGTTGACAGTCGGCCTGGCACTCGGCGCCGCCGCCTCAACCTACCGCCTGTGCGCGATCTGGGGAATGTGCACTGCCGGCGTGCATCTCGTGCGCGGCGGCATGATCGCTCTGCGGAGCAAGGTCGCGCAACCGGCGCGGTAAATCGCGCCGCCTCGCCAGTCGGCTCTTCAACGCGCCCGCCGCATCGCGCGCAAAATAGCGGATCGGATGATTCACCTTGTGCGAAGTATCAACGATGCAGTAAACGCCGCAGCCCGCCTGGCACGGCTTCTTTGTGTTGTAGGCGAGTAAATCATCCGCTGTGATTTCGAGAATATTCCTCTCGGTGCGGACCTGATTACAGAGCCAGAACTTTCCTTTCGCCGAGACGTAAAAGTATTTGTAGCCAGCGGTGCAGGTCCACTCGATCGGCTCATTGCGCAGCATCGCCTTTTGGTAGCGGAACAAATTCCAGTTTGTGTGAATCTTCGCGCCGTTCCGCTTTAGCTGTTCCTGCTTTTCGACCAGGCTGAGGATCGGCGCGGTCAAATCCGTATCACGCAAGGTGCGATGTTGAACTAAATCGTCATGCACCGCGCGCGCGTGCACGCCGATGCCGCGGTCGAGGCAGGTGTCGATCACGTCAGGCACTTCGTTCAAGCTGTCGCGAAAGAGCACGCCGCTGACGTTGAGCTTGATTGGAGAATCAGCGAACCAATCGAACTTGTGCAGCACCGACTTCATCGATTTGCGCGTACTCGCCACCGGCGTCATCCGATCGACCGAGATGTGGAACGAATCGAGCCCGGCATTTTCCAGCGCGCGCAGCAGATCGCGCGTGAGCAGAAATGCATTCGAGGACATGCTCACTTTGTAGAAGCCGAGTGATTTCGCGTAGCGCACGATTTCCGCGATGTCCGGATGCTTGAGCGGCTCGCCGCCCTGAAGTCCGAGTCGTGCGACGCCGAGGGCGCGGATCTTGTCCATCCACTGTTTCAAATCGGCCAGCGGCGGATGCGGGAACGAGTTGTCGTACTCGTTGCAGTAGGCGCAATCGAGGTTGCACTGATCGGTCACATAAAGGTGCGCGACCCACGGTTTGCGGTCGAAAGCGCGCGTGATTGACTCGAACATACTGCGCCTCAGGCTGCGGCCGGCGTGGCCGCCGGTGGGCTGGCGAATAACCGCTTCGCGCGCGAGACAACTTCGGTCGTGATTACCTTCACCGGCTGCTCGAGAATGAGCGAACTGCTGATTGCGCAATAAATCCCGCAGCCTTTCTGGCAATCTTTCTTGCGATTGTTGGCGTAGAGATCGTCCAGCGTCACATCCATGATGTCTTTCTGCGTGTGCACCATGCTGCAGAGCCAGAATTTGCCGCGCGCCGACACAAAGAAAAATTTATAACCTGCGGTGCAGGTCCACTCGTGATCTTCGCTACGCAGCAATTTCAGCTGATAACGCAGGACCGCTTCGTTGGTGTGAATTTTTTCGCCGGCCCGTTTGCGCTCGATCATCTCTTCGATGAACGCCTCGGCTTCTTCACGTGGGCCCTGCTCCACCCGAAAACGATTCGTCGGATCGGCGTGGACGAGGCGCACTTCGGTGGGGATGCCGTGTGACAATCCTGTCTCCAGCACGGCGCGCGATTCCGGGAGCGTGTCTTTGCAGATCACGCCGGTGATATGAAGATTGATTTTCGAGTCTTTGAAATAATCGAGCTTCGGCAAAACCGTCTTGAAAGATTTTTTCGTAACCGGACTCGGCGTCATGCGATCGACGCTTATCTGCATCGATTGCAGCCCTGCTTCTTCGAGTGCGCGAACTTTCTCGCGCGTGAGCAGAAAGCCATTCGTGGTCAGGCTGGTCGCGAAACCGAGCTCACGGCAATAGCGGACGAGCTCGACAATATCGGGATGGGTGAGCGGTTCGCCGCCGACTAGCGCGATCCGCATCGTGCCCAGTTCGCGAATTTTGCGCACCCATTTCTTGAGATCGTCGATCGAGGGATGCGCCCGCGAGTTGTCGTATTCCGTGCAATAAGCGCAATCGAGATTGCAGCGATCCGTCACGTACAGACTGCACTGCAATGGTTTGCGGTCGACGAGGCGCTTGGCGGATTCGAGCAGATTGTATTCGCCGAATTCGCGGCCGATTTGGCGCAAAAGATTCACGAGAGCCGGGGACGCTACGGGTGGGGAGGCCGAACCTCCAGTAAAATCATCTCCGTAGCGAGGAGCCGCCCTTCGAGTTACCTCCCTGTGGTGCGCCTTTTACTCGCTGCGATCGGCCTGGTCTTGCTCACCAGCGCGACGCGATTACCGGCACTGCTTCATCCGGGCCCAATCGATGATGAAGGAATTTATTCTGTCGTAGCGAACGAGATCCTCGATGGCGGGAAGCCCTATCTCGATGCGGTGGAACGCAAGCCGCCGCTGCTTTT
>JBJMWW010000085.1:0-16498 GCA_045809945.1 Chthoniobacterales bacterium | reverse complement strand
CGGTGCGCAATCAGCGAATCAAGTCAGAATGCGCTGGCGAGAGACGCGCCGAGTGATTAACTGTGCGCACTGGAACGTGACGAATCCAAATCCGTATCTCTTCATCGTCATTTTCGTCGCCGTGGCAGCAGTCTTTCCGCTCGCGCCACTCGCGCTGGCCTGGACGTGGCATCGATTTTTCCAGCCGGATAAACCGGGTCCCGACAAGAACGCGACCTACGAGTGTGGCGTTGAGGCCACCGGCGAAGCGCAGGTGCAGTTCCGATCGCAATATTATCTCTACGCGATCATTTTCCTGATCTTTGACGTCGAGGCCGTATTTCTCGTGCCGTTCGCAGTCGCATTCACCCGTCTGCCGGTCGGCGCGTTCATCGCGATGCTCGTCTTCCTGCTCCTGCTGATTGAAGGACTCGTTTGGGCTTGGGGCAAAGGATGTTTAAGTTGGGCAAGATGAAGTCCGAAGCGGAGGGGCAGAAGGGAGTCGACGAAGGGCTGCGCAGCGAACTGCAGCGGCAGGGCATCTGGGTCACGTCGATGCAGGAGTTATATAATTGGGGGCGCAAGAATTCGATCTGGCCCCTGCAATTTGGCCTCGCCTGTTGTGCGATCGAAATGATTGCGACCGCGGCGTCGCGTTTCGACATCGCTCGATTCGGCGGCGAGGTGTTCCGTCCTTCGCCACGGCAAGCGGACCTGATGATTGTCGCCGGCACAGTGACAAAGAAAATGGCGCCACAAGTCGTCCGTCTCTACAACCAGATGCCAGAGCCGAAGTATGTGATCGCGATGGGTGCCTGCGCGATTTCCGGCGGACCTTTCAAGCAAGGCTACAATGTTTTGAAAGGCATCGATCGCTACATTCCGGTCGACGTTTATATTCCAGGCTGCCCGCCGCGGCCGGAGGCATTGCTCCACGCGTTCATGGAACTGCAACGCAAAATCGAAGAGCAGAAGCTAACAGGCGCAGGCAAGGCTGACTTTCTTGACGCGGCGCAGCCGAGCGAGTTTCCGGTGCCGGCGTTCGGCGCGCATGATCTCGAGCCGCCGAAAAACCCTGATCTTTTCCGGCCGCCGCATCTCGAACGCGCGTAATCGCATGTCATTGCGAGCGAAGCGAGTAATCTCACAAACGTCCGAAACGGTATTGTGTTCATCAGGTCCAACTAGAGCTTGCGAGGTCCCTCGCGTTGCTCGGGATGACAGATAGGTATGGAGTCGCTCGAGCAGATCAAAGCGCGAATCGAAGCGGCTGTTCCGGGAGCGAATGTTACCGTGGTGCCGAATGCCAGCCCTGCGAATCAGCCGTCGCTGTTGCTCGACAAGGAGCACGCTTTCGCTGCAATAAGGTTCCTGCGTGATGATCTCGAGCTACGGCTGGACTACTGTTCTTCTGTCACAGGCATCGACTGGCTCGACCGCGTAGTGAAGAAGACGGTCAAGGTAAAGCAGGTCGTCGATGGCGTGGAAAAGGAGATCGACCAAAGTGAAGAAGAAAAGCTGCCCGGCTACCTAGAAGCAGTTTACCACCTGTTTTCGATTACTCATAAACACGGACCGGTAGTTATCAGGCTGCGAACGCAGGACCGCGTCGCAGACATCAGCCTGCCTTCACTTACGCCGCTCTATCGTTCGGCTGAGTTCCAGGAGCGCGAGATTTACGACCTTTACGGCATCAAGTTCACCAATCATCCCGATTTACGTCGCATTTTGATGTGGGACGAACTCGAGGACCATCCGATGCGGAAGGACTACGTGCAGCCGGATGACTTTGAGTATGAACCGACGCCGCACGACGAAGTCCTCGAGCGCGCCAAGACTCACTACACCGCCCGACCGGCTAGCGATGGCGCAGAGGCAATTTCATCATGACGACAGGTTTGCACGAGCTTGAGGAAGCGCCGCCACGGATTCCGCCGCGACTGGATGGCGAGCTACTCGAAGTCTCTCTCGGCCCGCAGCATCCATCGACGCACGGCGTTTTCCGTATGAACGTCGCGTTGGACGGCGAGATCGTTACCAAGCTTAAGCCTGTCTTTGGTTACCTGCATCGAAACCACGAGCAGATCGGCGAGCGAACGAGCTATCTCGGCACGATGCCTTACACGGATCGCCTCGATTACTTTAACTCGATGTCTAACAACTGGGGCTACGCCCTGGCAGTTGAGAAGCTGGCGGGCATTGAAGTGCCAGAGCGCGCACAATACCTCCGCGTTATTCTCGCCGAGCTAAGCCGGCTACAGAATCATGCTTCGCTGCTCGGTTTTCTACTGAGTGACATGGGTGCCTGGGGCACGCCGCTTATGTATGCCTTCAAAGAGCGGGAGAAGGTTCTCGATCTTTTCGAGTCGTTAGCAGGTTCGCGCATGATGTGCGACTACATGCGGTTCGGCGGCTGCCGAGTCGATGCAGGTGAAGATTGGATGCTCCGCGCGCGGAAGTTCCTCGCTGAGTTCCCCCGCGCGGTCGACGAGCTGGAAGACCTGATTCTGCAGAACGAGGTAGTCATAGCGCGCACGCAGCACGTCGGTGAGCTAACAGCCGAGCTGGCGATTAATGCCGGCATAACCGGCCCGATGCTCCGCGCGAGCGGTGTTAACTACGACATTCGCAAGGTCGACGCGTATGGTTACTATCCGCGATTCAAGTTCCGCGTGCCGCTCGGTGACCATGGCGACACTTATGACCGGCTTATGATGCGAGTGCTTGAGATGCGTGAAAGCATGGCGATCCTCGAGCAGGCATTCGACGCGATTAAACCGGGCCCGATCACCAACCCAAAAGCGAAGGTGCGTGGATTTCGTCCAGCAGCAGGCGAAGCGTACGGGAGAATCGAAAGCCCAAAAGGCGAGCTGGGCTTTTTCCTGATTAGCGACGGCACTGGAATTCCTTATCGTTACCACGTGCGCGCGCCGAGCTTCATAAATCTCACCATCCTGGAGGACATGTGCCTCGGGCACACGGTCGCCGATGTGATGGTGATTCTTGGCAGCATAGATATCGTCATGGGGGAAGTAGATCGATGATCGGTGGCGGCATTCTGAAAGGCATGGCAGTAACGGCGAGAAACTTCGTCGGAAGCTACTTTGACCAGGAACGCCTGATTACTATCCAGTATCCGGAGGAGAAGCAGCAGCTCCCGGAAAATTACCGCAACTTTCCTTTCCTGGTTCACGATGGAGATGACCAACATCTTGGATTGCGCTGCGTGGCCTGCCAGATCTGCGAGAAGGAATGCCCGCCGCAGTGCATCTATATCGTTAAGAGTAAGGACAAAAAGCCGGACTACATCGGCAAGCCGCAGTTCTATCCGGCTACCTTCGACATCGATATATCGGTTTGTATGAGCTGCCAGATTTGTGTCGAGGTTTGTCCGTTCGATGCGATCAAGATGGATAAGGTATTTGAGCTAAGCCGGCGCGAACGCTTCGACGCCCTGCTCATGCGAAAGGACGATCTGGCGAAATCGAACGGCTACTATCACGATATTCATCCTACTGAAGCGACCGAGGTGGATTTGCGACTTGCTGAAGCGGCGGCGGCGAAGAAAAAGCCTGCGGCGCCGGCGTCTGCGGCACCACCTGCAGCAGTGGTTGCGGAGAAAGCAGCGAGTGCCGCACCGGCTCCGCCGCCGCCGCCTGCTGTTACCTAGGAGCATGCTGCGGCATGAAGGAAGCGGAAGGCACACCGAACCATCCCGCAGCTGAGCACGACACCGTAGCACAACGGCCGACGGAGATCGGGCGAGGCGCGCCTGGTAATTCCTCCTATACCGATGGTGGCCGCGAAAGCGCGGAGCCAATACCTGGTGCGCAGTCGCCGCAGGAAACGGATCCCGCGAAGCTGCGTGAGCCGCATCATGTTGCTGGAGGATTGCCTGCCTTGACTGAGAGCTTGCGCTTTACGGCGCGGGAGACCGGTTTCACACGCGGCATTGGCGATTGGCTACGCGTAAATAAAATTGATGGGTTCGATTGCCAGAGCTGCGCGTGGCCCAACCCGGACGAGCACCGGCACATCTTTGAGTTCTGCGAGAGCGGCGTCAAAGCCCTGGTAAGCGAAGGCACTCGCAAACACATCACGCCCGAATTCTTTCGCGAACACTCGATCGACGATCTGCGGCAGCGGAGTGACTACTGGTATGAACTACAGGGCCGCCTCATCCATCCGATGGTGAAGCGCGAAGGCGCGACACACTACGAGCCGATCGACTGGGAGGCAGCATTTGACCTGCTCGCGCGCGAGCTCAACGCGCTGCCGACGCCGAATGCAGCAGCCTTTTACACCAGCGGCCGGACGAGTAACGAAGCGGCTTTCCTCTACCAGCTATTCGCGAGAAGCTTCGGCACGAACAATCTGCCGGATTGTTCGAACATGTGCCATGAATCGAGCGGCGCAGCTTTAAACGAATCGATCGGCATCGGCAAAGGTTGTGTGCGGCTGAGTGATTTCGAAGAGACGGATTGCATCTTCATCATTGGCCAGAATCCCGGGACCAATCATCCGCGAATGATGACCTCGCTGGAGCACGCGAAGAAGAATGGCGCAAAGATCGTCTCGCTCAATCCGATGCCTGAGCCGGGGTTGATGGAAGTGGTGAACCCTAACCCGCAGGAGTACCGCAACCCGCTTAAGTTCGCAGCGAAGATGTTATTCAACAAAGGCACGCAGCTAAGCGACCTATGGCTGCCGGTGCGGATCAATGGGGATATGGCGGCGATGCGCGGCATCATAAAAGAGATGCTGGCAGCGGAAGAGGCGCGACCGGGCTCTGTTTTTGATCGTGAGTTTATCGACAGCTACACCACCGGATTCGAAACGTTCATAAGCCACATTCGCGAAGCGTCATGGGATAGCATCCTCGAAAGCAGCGGCTTGACGCGCGAACAGCTTAGACAAGCGGCCGAGATCGCAATGCAGTCCAGGAGGATCATTGCCTGCTGGGCGATGGGACTAACCCAGCATAGGAACGCTGTCGCTACAATCCAGGAAGTTATGAATTTCCTCCTGCTCGGCGGCAACATTGGCAAACCAGGTGCCGGGCCTTGTCCTGTCCGGGGCCATTCCAATGTGCAGGGCGATCGGACGATGGGCATCTGGGAGCGGATGAACGATGCATTTCTCGACAAGCTGGCCGCAGAGTTCGAATTCGAGCCGCCGCGCGAGCATGGGACCGACACGGTCGAGACATTGAAGCAGATGCATGACGGCAAAATCCGCGTCTTCTTTGCCATCGGCGGCAACTTCCTTTCTGCAACTCCGGATACCGAGTACACCGCTGAGGCATTGCGCAAATGCCGCGTCACTGCGCACGTGTCGACGAAGCTTAATCGCGCTCATGTGATCACTGGCGAGATCGCGCTCATACTGCCGGCACTTGGCCGATCGGAAGTTGATCGGCAGGAAGGAGGCGATCAGTTCGTGACGCTGGAAGATTCGATGGGCATAATTAATCCGTCGCGCGGCCATGCCCAGCCCGCGAGCGAACAGCTTCGCAGCGAACCATGGATCGTCGCGCACCTCGCCGAAGCCGTACTCGGCACGCGAACTCAGATCGATTGGAAGGGGCTGGTCGCTGATTACGACCGGATTCGGCAACGGATCGAGCGGGTGATCCCGGGCTTCGATACCTTCAACGACCGAATCCGCCAAGGCACCTTCTACCTGCCTAACGCGGCGCGCGACGAGCGGGTCTTTAACACACCATCAGGAAAAGCGACGTTCATCTGCTCGGACTTAACGCCGCTACGCCTTAATCCCGGCGAGTACCTGATGACTACGGTTCGCAGCCATGATCAATTCAATACGACGATTTACGGACTGAACGACCGCTACCGAGGCGTCTATAACGGCCGTCGGGTTCTCTTTATGAACCCGGACGACATCCGTGAAGCAGGATTGCAAGGCGGTCAATTCGTCGATCTGGCAAGTCACTACGAAGGTGCGGAGCGGATAGCGAAGCGCTTCATGGTAGCTCCGCATCCGATTGCGCGTCGCTGCACAGCTACTTACTTTCCGGAAGGTAACGTACTGGTGCCTGTCAACAGCACAGCCGAGCGAAGTAACACACCGACGAGCAAGAGCGTCATCATCACCGTCACTCCTTCGCCGGATACTGACGGTGCGGCGGAGGAGATTCTGCGACAGGCCAGGCTGGCTACTGCGGAATAGCTAGAACATCACCTGCATGCGCAAAATGACTTCGTCAAACTGGTCATCCCCGGACTGCGGATGAGCATGACGGAAATCGGACCAGGTATGGACGTAGTCAGCCATGAGCTTGAGCGCGTCGCCGTGGATATAGTAGTTCAATCCTCCGGTAAAGGACTGGATGCCATCGTCAGCTACCTGATCGGGCTCGAGCTCTTCCCACTTAGCTACTGCTTGTAGCTTTTTGGGGATAATGAAATAGCTGCCCTGCACGTACCAGCCGTGCGGATCGAAATCGTTGAAGGTCGGCTGCGGAGCGGAGCCGCGGCGGGCGTTGACGCTTTCATCCAGGTATTCCGCAATCAGGTCAAACGGCCCAACCCGCAACCAACCATCGATGCTCCAGGCGTGGCGTTCATCCGGACTGGTTAGCGTGTAGGAACTGAGAGACCCGTCGGATCCGACGCGCAGGTTTAGAGCCGGCGAGATGTTGGTGCCGGTTTCATCGCGACTGAACAGGTAGTCTCCGCTGACTTTCAGGAATGAGTCGCCAAGGAAGCTGCTCTTCCACGGCTGCAGCTCAAGGCGGCCGACGTACATGAATTCGTTGTTGTCGTTGTTATTGAAGTTCCGCCCGTTGCCGTTGAACACCCCGGCGTAGTAGGTCACGAGATCCTTCTCTTCAGGCATCGCAGTCGTGAACGGTTTGCCCCATAGCATGGCGCCGATTTGTCGCTCCGGTGTGAGTGCGCCGGTCGGCAAGCTGCGTTCGATGGTGTAGAGTTGAGGATCAGGCGTAAGCTGCTCGAGGCCGAATGGTGCCTTCCACTGACCAACCTTGACCTGGAACTCCGGAATGCGGTGCCAGTTCAGGAAAATGTCCGTGCCGGAGAACTCCACACGGTTGTTGTTCGTAACGGTGGTTGTCGGATTGGTGCTGCGTAGCGCGGTGATCGCCGCATCGCTTTGCTCGAAGTCGCCTTCGATCTTGAAATCAAATTGCTCGGCGAAATCGCCGGCGAGTGAAATCCGTGCGCGGCGTAAACGAAAACGGTCCTTGAGAGCGGTCGCACCGAAGCGGCCTTCGAATGCTGACACGTCGCCGGTCTCGAAATTGGCCTGGATGTAGCCGCCCAACGTCAGCTTGAACTCCGGTCCCGCCGGATGGACATCGACGGGCTCAGGCGATGGCGCCGGCGCGACGGCTATGCCTTTGTGTTCATCGCCGTCAGCTGATTTCGCCGCTGCACTCGACGCCTTGAACTGCGTCTTGACCGGCCGCGCCTTCAGCTCATGCACTTCGGCTTCGAGCTGCGCATTGCGTTCCTGCAACTGCTCGACGGCTTTCTCCAGCTTTCGTAACCGTTCGTCGTCGGACTGTGCGACAGCGGGTGAGATCGAAAGCACAAATAACGCGAGGATGGGAAGGCAGTGTTTCATAGCGATAAAGACTGCGCGATTACGCCGCGAGCGGCGCTGCCGGTAAAGCGAAAACGAGCTGGCTAGCGAAGTAGCCGGCTGACTAACCGCCGATCGCCGTCATGATGCGACGCGGCTGATACTGGTCGCGGAAGCTATGCTCCGCTGGCTTGCGATGTAACGCCTCGAGAAAGGCCGATTCGATTGCGTTCTCGCTCACGAATGGCCGGAGGGCACTGATCAGATCAACTTCTTCGTGATTGCCGAGGCACGGACGAATCTTGCCGTCAGCCGTCAGCCGCATCTTGGTACAAGTCTCGCAAAAGTGAAGGTTCGTGATCGCGCCGATAAAACCGATCGAGATATTCAATTTCGGTGCGCGGAAGTAAGTTGCCGGGCCGAAGCCGAGCTGCGCCGTTTCCGGTACCAATTCAGTATGCTGGCCGATCTGCCGTTTCGCCTCGGCAATGGGAAAGAAATTAGATTCGTCGAGCACGTCAGTCAGGCTCACCGGCATCAGTTCGATGAAGCGAATTGGCAGCTCGCGCGCAGCCGCAAATTCGAGCAGCGGCCAAATCTGTTGCTCGTTTACGCCGCGGATCAGGACAGCGTTAAGTTTGATTCGTACAATGCCTGCGGCGCGCGCTGCATCGATGCCATCGATCACGTCCTGGACACGCCCGCCGGTGATTTGCCGGTAAATCGCGGCGTCGACCGCATCGAGACTGACGTTCGCGCTGCGCAAACCTGCATCGGCAAGATCCTTCGCCAGTGCTGGCAGCCGTGTCGCGTTGGTCGAGAGCCCGACGTGCTCGACCTCCGGCATCGCGATTAGCTCGCGCAGGAAATGAACCACATCACGCCGCACCAGCGGTTCTCCGCCGGTCACTCGGAACTTGCGGAAGCCGAGCCGAACCGCGACGCGCGCGACACCGAGGATTTCCTCGTAGCTCAAAATCTCCTCGCGCTCTTTCCATTCGTGGAAGCCCTCGGGCATGCAATAGAGGCAGCGCTCGTTGCAGCGGTCGGTGATCGAGATACGCAGGTAATCGATTTTGCGCTCGCTGGGGTCGATCATCGCCCGCTATGCTCGCCGGAGCGTGGAGGAATCGCAAACTCTGAAGCGCTCGCGGCTTGCGCTTCTCGTAGTCGGAATTTTGTCCGGCCTGCTGGCCGGAATCGTGATGCTCTGCGCGATGGCGGCGCTGCGAATCGCATTCGGCTGGCCGACACCGACTGAGCTGATTTTCGATCGGCTCTTTCCGAAGCTAACGGTCGAATTTTTCATTGGGTCATTGGTCAAAGCCGGCGGCTACACGCCGCTGAAATTGCGCGGTGTTTACGGCGCGACCGGCGGGCAGCTCGTCGTTTCGATAATCGGCGGCGTGATCTACGCGTGGCGCGTCCGCCGACATCCGGGTCGGCGTGATTGGCGCTTCGTTGCCATCGGAGTGGTCGTCGCGACGATCATCGTCTTTGCATTGCTGTGGCCAAACACGTTGACGAACTATGCGGGTCGGCCGCCAGCGATCGCGCGCATTATCTCATTTTTCGAGATGCTGATTTCTTTCGGCATATGCGGCGTGGCGATCGTCCTATTTCATGCGCTGCTCGAGCCGCGACGCCCGGTGGCCCGTGACTTAGTCGGTCGGCGTCGATTTCTCGCGCTCGGCATTGGCGCGGCGTGCGCGGTCCTGTTGACATCAATGCTTCGCCACCTCTTTCGCATCGGCACCTTTCTCTACGACGGGAAGCAGTATGGCGGCCCCGGCGTCCAGAAAATCACGCCTAACGAACAGTTCTACCAGGTCTCGAAAAATCTCGTCGATCCGATGGTCGCGCGTGATTCGTGGCGACTCGAAATCGTGGGCGCGGTCGAGCAACCGCGCTCCTGGTCCTTCGCCGAAATCACCGCGCTGCCGGCAGTCGAGCAGGAGACGACGCTGCTTTGCATTGCCTACGGCGTGGGCAGCGGGCTTTGCTCGAATGCGCTCTGGAAAGGCGTGCCGCTCCCAACCCTACTCGAGCAGGTAAGACCGAAACCGGACATCGCAGCTGTGCTCTTTCACGCGGCCGACGGCTATTACGAAATGTTTCGTTTCGATAAAGCTACCGAGCCGACGACGCTCGTTGCCTACGAGATGAACGGCGCGGCGTTGCCGCAGCAACATGGTTTTCCGCTGCGGCTCATCACGCCGGGATTGTACGGCGAGAAAAATCCGAAGTGGCTCACCCGCCTTGAGCTGCTCGAAGCGTCCGATCCGCGGCTGCGCGATAAGCTCGGATTTTATCGCGAGCAAGGCTGGGCGCGCGAAGGCGATGAAATCCCGATTCATTCGCGCATCGATGCGCCACAGGTGTGGGGCGATCATTTCGCCGAGCCATTTTTCGCGGGCAAGACGTCAGAGCTACGCGGCATGGCTTTCAGCGGTGACAACGGCATTTCCAAAGTGGAGATCAGCACTGACGACGGCGAGACTTGGGACGATGCGCAAATCCATCAGCCTGGCAGTGACATCTCGTGGAGCTTGTGGCGCTATGAGTGGATGCCGGAAGAACCGGGTGAGTCGCAGGTCGTAGTGCGCGCATACGACAACGATGGGGAGCTACAGGTGAGCGAGTTCCGCGATCAGGTCCCGGACGGCGCGACCGGTTTGCATCGTGTGCGCGCGGAAGTGCGCGCGGCGTAACGAAAAACGGTGTCTTCCCGAGCGCGAGCGAGGGACCTCGCAAGTGTCCGAATGGACGTCGTTGCGAACGCTTGTGAGGTCCTTCGCTTCGCTCAGGATGACAGACGTGAGGTATCAAGGCGTTCGACGTGCGAGTAGATGTTGAACGTCGGTGGCCTGAGAAAACCGATCAGCGTTATGCCGGTCTCGCGCGCGAAATTGATCGCGAGCGAGGACGGCGCGGAGACTGACGCGACAATTGGGACGCCTGCGGCCAGCGCCTTTTGCACGATTTCGAGCGACGCACGGCCGCTGACCATCAGCGCGTAATCACGTAGCGGAAGCCGATCGTCGAAAAGCGCACGGCCAATTACCTTATCGACCGCGTTGTGCCGGCCGACATCTTCGCGCAGGACAACCGAGTCATTCGTCAGCTCAAACAGCGCGGCGCCGTGAAGCCCGCCGGTGCGATCGAAATTCGCCTGCTCTTTTCGCAGCCGGTCCGGCATGGCAAGCAATTGCTCGGACGTGATTTTTGCGTCCGAATCGATCGCGGGGAACTGCGTCCGAATTGCGTCGATGCTGGTTTTGCCGCACAAACCGCAGCTCGATGAAATCGTGCCGAAGCGTTTCATCGCGTCGAGCTGGAGATCGGAATCGATCGCGACGTCGACGGAGCCTGCATTTTGCCGAAGACCGCGAAGATCACCACGACTCCGAATGACGCCTTCGCTGAGCAGAAATCCGGCGGCGAGTTCATCATCATTGCCCGGCGTTCGCATCGTGATTGCGGCTGAATTCCCGTTGATACGAATCTCGAGCGGATCTTCGACCGCGACTTCATCGGTCACGCACTCGAAGCCGCCATCCGCCTTCCGTCGAACGATACTGCCGCCGCCAATCCCGTCTGATGACGATTTCACTGCGCGTGATAATTTAGGGAGTGGAGATTCTGCACCTCTACATTTCGCCGGCGCATAATTACTTTGGCCATCATGGCCGGCCCGCGGACGAGCACCCCACGATCGAGGTTGAGTCGATTGAATGCGTGGCCGGTCATGGGATTCGCGGCGATCGCTTTTTCGATTATCGCGATGAGTATAAGGGACAGATCACCTTCTTCGCCGACGAAGTCTATCGCGCGATCTGCGATCGATTCGGCGTTTACGACAAAGCGACATCGGTCTTTCGGCGCAACGCGATCACACGCGGCACTGATCTCAATGCACTCATTGGTACTGATTTCGAGCTGCAAGGCATACGCTTTCGCGGAATGGAGGAATCGCGTCCGTGCTATTGGATGAACCAGGCATTCGCTCGCGGCGCGAAGGAATTTCTGCGCGGCAACGGTGGTTTGCGCGCGCAGATTCTGAGTGATGGACAATTGCGCGTTACGGCAGGGGCGCTCGCGCTCAGGTGAACTTCTCCGCTGTTCTACTTTGCGGCGGCGAATCGCGTCGCATGGGCCGCGATAAAGCGCTGGTCGAATGGAATGGCGTCGTGCTCTGGCGAACGCAACTGGCCACACTTCGCGCGCTGCACACCGATACGATCTTTCTTTCTGCTCGCGAAGATAAGCAATGGCGACCATCGGACGTAAAACTGGTTCTCGACGGTGCCGACCCGCGTGGACCGATCAGCGGCATCACCGCGGTATTGCGCGCATGCGAAACAACTCATCTCGTCGTGCTCGCGATCGACCTGCCGCTCATGACGAGCGCGTATTTGCGAAAGATGATCGGGCACGCTTCGCCAGCCTGCGGCATCGTACCGCGTATTGCCGATCGCTTTGAACCAGCTTGCGCGATTTACCCGCGCCAATGCGTCGAAGCATTCGATCGCGCCGCGGCTTCGTTGCAGGTGCTCATCGCGGAGTTAATTGCACGCGGTTACATTGAAGCGCTCGATGTGCAGCCGGATGAGCGCGACCTTTTCAAGAACGTGAACGAGCCGTCCGATTTGGCTGCGTCATCCGTTGCGCAGGTTTAAGCCGTCGAAATCGGCGGGCGTGTCGATGTCGACGGCGCCGTCTGGAAAGGCAACGACTGCGACCGCCGCCCGATGTTGTTCGAGCAGCGCTTTTGCTCCCGTCTGATCAGGCAAACCGGCAAGCGCATCGAAGTATGCTGAGTCGAACAACGCCGGAATACCCATCGTGTCGTCGTAGCTGCTGGCAACAATCGGAGCGTCTTGCGCGATGAGTTCTTTGATGATTTCGGCGGACACGAACGGCTGATCGCACGCCAGCATTACGATCGCGGTAACGCGATCGCGGAACTGCTCAAGGCCGCATTTGATCGAGCTGCCGATGCCGCGCTGCCAGTGCGGATTTCGAATCACTTCGCAACCGCGGACTTGGTCGCGAACCTGATCGATCGCATCGCCCGCGACGATAACGATCGGGTCGCAACACGCGCCGGCCGCCGCGTCAGCGATTCGGCGAACGAGCGATTTGCCACCGAATTTGAGCAATTGTTTCGGCGCGCCGAAACGGGTTGAGCCGCCGGCGGCGAGAATCAGCGCGCCGACGCGACGCATTCTGCGGCGATGTTCGCGTGGATCGGCGCTTTGCGATCGCGCAAATGTTCGCCGGTTCCCCCAGCAAAGACGCTCTGGACTTCGGCGATGACCGAGAACGCAATTTCTTCCGGTGTCTCCGCGCCGATGTGCAAACCTGCCGGTGCGAAAAGCTGTGATTTCATCGTGGCACCGCTATCGAGCACGTCGACGAGCAATTCTTCACGTCGCCGCCGCGGACCGATCAAACCGACGTAGCGCAAACCGAGCGGCAACAGATGTCGCAAGGCCGCGCAATCGCGTCCGAAATTATGAGTCGCGATGACCGCAGCGGTGCGATCGTCGATTTCGATTCGCAATTCGGTGATGGCGGAGAAGGAGTGTGAATCCCATCCGAGCAATTGCGCGTGTCGCAGCAGTGCGGCTGTGTCAGGTCCATCGCCGAAGATGAGCAGGCGAATCACTGGCTCGATCGTCTGCACGAACTCTCCCGCTGCGATTTCGAATGGCTCCCGACGCGCGATGTTGCGACGCAGGACGGCCATAAACTCGTCGTCCACGCGCTCGATGAGAATGTCGATGCTTCCGCTGCAGCCAAACCGTCGTCGTGTGTCGAACGAGGCTAATTTTGATCCGCCGCCCGAGATCACATCGCGCGCGTGTGCTGCGACTTCTTCTTCAATGCAGCCGGCGCTCAACCCTCCGGCCGTTTCGCCGCGCGGTGTGATCAGCATGCGTGCGCCGGGCCGCCGATAGCTCGAGCCGGTCACGCGCACCAGCGTCGCGAGCGCGCACGCGCCGCGCTCTTGCTCCCAAAGCGCAACGATCTCGCGAAGTTCTTTCATTTAACGCGCTGTCATCCTGACCAAAGGGAAGGACCTCACGCCTGCAATGCTGATCACGCAACTCTTCCCTGCACGGTGATCCTCCGACTGCGAGGTCCCTCGCCGTCCGCGCGGCTCGGGATGACAGAGGGCTTTCATGCGATATCGAGCAGCTTGTCCGGCGTGATCGGCAAATCGCGCACGCGTTTTCCGGTCGCGTGATAAACAGCGTTCGCGACCGCAGCAGCTGCACCAGTGATTCCAATTTCGCCGATACCACGACAGCCGATTGGGTTGAAGGCAAAGTCCGCTTCGCCGACGAAGGTGACATCGATAACCGGCGCGTCAGCGTTCGTCACGACGTGGTAATCGGCGAGATTGCGCGTCGCAGGTAAACCCGTCTGCGGATCGTACTCGGTCGCTTCCATTAATGCCATGCCGATGCCCATGTTCACGCCGCCGATGATTTGATTGCGCGCCGGCTTGAAGGTGACGACGCGGCCGCAGTTGATCACGGACACGACACGCGTGACCTGCACGCGCGGGAGCAACGGATCGATCTTAACTTCGACGAAATCAGCGCCGAACGATTGGAAGGTGAGCTTTTTGTTCTGCTCGGATTCCTTCAGCTTGCTTTCAACTTCGATCGAGTCGCGGCCGGCGCGGCTCAGGATGTCCGCATAGTTGTCCGATTTTGCGTTGTCATTCTTCAACCCGATCCGCCCAGGCGCGACCATCGCGATCTCTTCCGGCTTCTGATTGTAGAGCGGCGACTTCGAATCTTTGACCGCGAGCTGAGCGAGAGCGTTGTGCAACATGCCGGCGACTTCATGCAACGCGGTGCCGACCGTCGCGGTGGAGTTCGATCCGCCGGCGACTGGTCCGAACGGAAAATCAGATTTGCCGAGCTCGAAAGTCACTTTTTCAAACGGAACACCGAGCTGTTCCGACGAGATTTGCGTGAACGCTGTGTAAGCGCCGGTGCCGAGATCGTGCGTTGCGCATTGCACCGTCGCGCTGCCGTCGGCGCGCAGGATGACCTTCGCTGCAGCGTTCATTTTGTGTGCGGGATACGTCTTTGTCGCCATGCCGCAGCCGACGAGCAGATCGCCGTCGCGCATCGAGCGCGGCTCTGGATTGCGTTTCGACCAGCCGAATTTCTCCGCGCCGACCTGGTAACACTCGCGCAGATGTTTCGCGCTGAACGGCACGTCCTTGATCGGATGATTGTCGGCGTGATTGGTGGTACGGAATTGGACCGGATCCATCTTTAGCGCCGCCGCCATCTCATCCATCGCGCACTCCAGCGCGTAGGTGCCGGGACATTCGCCCGGCGCGCGCATGAACGTCGGTGTCGAAAGATTTACCGGGTAAACCGTTTCTTCCACGCGAATCGCGGGGCTCTCGTAAAGGATGCCGGTCGAACGCGCGCCGCAAGATTCAGTAAACTCGCCGGCCGTCGATGTCAGCGTGTTCGTGATGTGACGCATGGCGCGCAATTTACCGTCTCGAGTCGCGGCGAGCGCGATCTTCTGCTCGGTCGGCGTGCGATGACCCGTTGACGTGAACATGTCCTGACGGCGGACGTGAAATTTCACCGGCACGCCGGCCGCTTTCGCCGCCATCGTTGCCGCGAGCACGTGCGGCCAGACCGCACCTTTGCAGCCAAAGGCACCGCCCACGAACGGGCAGATCACGCGCACATTTTCTATCGGCAGATTCCACGCACGCGCGACGACGCTCTGGCAGCCTTTCACAAATTGTGTCGCGTCCCACAACGTCAGCTTGTCGCCCTCCCACGCCGCGATCGTGCCGGACATTTCGATCGGATTGTGTGTCTCGGTCGGAGTCGTGTAGGTGTTCTCAATCTTCACCAAATTCGAGTCGGCGAGCGCGGCATCGACATCGCCCTTCTTCAACTGCACGTGCTCGTCGTGATTCTTCTCCGGCTGTTTCGCTTTCCCTTCCGCTGCTTCCATTGTCAGCAGCGGCTCTTCCGGTCCGTAACTGACCCGCACAATTCGGGCGGCGTAACGTGCCTGTTCGATGCTCTGCGCGACGACGAGCGCGACATATTGGCCGGCGTAATGCACGACATCGTCGGCGAACGGCACCCGCTCTTCGTTACGAATTCCGTGACCGCTGTTGCGCTCCTCTTTCGCGGCCGGTTCCTTCGGCTTCGGTGCGTTCAGGTGCGAAATGATTGCGAGTACACCCGTCGCACGCTGCGCTTCCTTCGTATCAATGGAGAGGATTTTGCCTTTCGCGATGTTGCTCTCCACCGGCCAGGCGTAGGCGCACTTCGGCGGCGTGAACTCGACCGAGTACTTCGCCGCACCGGTTACTTTCGCGCGTCCATCGACGCGATTGCGAGCCGGTCCGAGGATGTTCGCCGTCTCCGCCATTGGTTAGGCCATTGCCGCTGTTGTGCTGAGCGCGCGAACAATCGCGCGTTTCGCCAGCTCAATTTTGAAGCTGTTGTGCTTGTAACCTTTCGCCGGCGCGAGTTCCGCTTCGGCGGCAGCACGAAATGTTTTCTCGTCAGCCGTTTGGCCGATAAGCGCCGCTTCGGCTTTCTGCGCGCGCCACGGTTTGTGCGCGACACCGCCGAGCGCGACACGTGCCCCGTTGATCTTGCCGTCCTGCAGATCGAGCACCGCCGCAACGCTGACGAGCGCAAACGCGTAACTCGCGCGATCGCGGACTTTCAAATAGTGCGAGCGCGTCGCGAACGGAATCGGAGGCAGATCGACGGCCGTGATCAACTCATCCGCTTGCAAATTGGTGTCGATGTTGGGCGTGTTGCCGGGCAGCCGATGGAAATCGGCGATCGGAATCGCGCGCGCCCCTTTCGCGCCCTGCACCTGCACCACGGCATCCAGCGCCATGAGTGCGACGTTCTGGTCACTCGGGTGCGTCGCG
>JBJMWW010000084.1:0-6972 GCA_045809945.1 Chthoniobacterales bacterium | reverse complement strand
GCCCGACCTGCATCGTTATCTCCGCTGGATCGAGGAAGTCTTAATCGAGTTGCTTGCCGGCTACGGAATCGCTGCACGGCGACGCGAAGGCCTCACCGGTGTGTGGGTCGAAGATCGCAAGATCGCTTCGATCGGTGTCGGCGTGCGCCATTGGATTACGATGCATGGCTTCGCACTCAATGTGTGCGGCGATCTCGCCGCGTTCGATCAGATCACGCCCTGTGGAATCACGAACGTGACGATGACATCGATCGAGCGCGAAACCGGCGAGTCCGTTTCGGTTCGCGATGTGGCGCGTGATGCACAGCGAATTGTTGAAGCCGCGCTGGCGATGCTGCGCGAACCAATGATTGCGACATGACGATTCCGCTTGAAGACAACGCCGGCGACGTAATCAGCAAAGCGCAGCGCGGTCTCGGTATTTCCGACTCTGAACTCGCGGAGCGCTCCGGCGTTTCTCCACAAGCCGTGCGTCAGGCGCGCAGCGGCGAAGCTGAGGCGACGGCGCTGGAAAAAATCGCGCCGGTGCTGCAACTCGATCCGCGTGCGCTAACCGACCTGGCAAACGCCGCCTATAAACCCGATGTGCGGGAGATCGATGGTCTCGCGATGTTCAACACGCGTTATGGCGATATGACCGTGAACGCATATCTGGTGTGGGATCCGCAATCGCACGCAGCGGTAGCCTTCGATACCGGAGCAGATTGCGGCGAAATGCTGGAAACGATGGAACGCGAACACCTCCAGGTGCAGCTGATCCTGCTCACGCACTCGCATCCCGATCACATCGAGGATTTGCAACGCTTGCAAAAGGCGACCGGCGCGCCGGTTTACATCTCAGGCCACGAGTCCGCCTCCGGCGCGGAGCCGATTGAGGAGGGACGTGAGTTCAGCGCAGGCGCTTTGCACATCAGGTCACTGCTGACGTGGGGACATTCCCGCGGCGGGATGACGTTTTTCGTTACCGGCCTAACAACTCCGATCGCGGTAGTCGGCGACGCAATTTTTGCGGGCTCGATGGGCGGCGGGAATGTTTCCTATTCAGACGCGGTGCAAACTAACGCGGAGAAAATTCTCACGCTGCCCGACGAGACGATCATCTGTCCGGGCCATGGCCCGCTAACGACGGTGGGCAACGAGAAAGCGCACAATCCTTTCTTCGCGCTGTCATTCCGAGCGTAGTCGAGGAATCTTCGTGACGGTAAACACGGGGATGTCTCGACAGGCTCGACATGACAGACGAACCGCAGGTTTGAAGTTTGATGTTTGAGGTTTGATGAGGTGGATAAGGCAGAATTGCTCGGCCGCACCAAAGCGTTCAGTCTGCGTACCGAGACATTGTATTGGTTGGAGTTAATTCGCGAGAGCAAGTTACTAGCTGAATCAAAGATTTCTGATCTGTTGCGCGAAGCCGACGAGCTCACAGCAATTTTCACCGCCGGCCGCCGCACCACCCCCAGATCAAACATCAAAGCTCAAACATCAAACCTCCCATGAATATCGGCTTCGTCGGCGTCGGTCGGATGGGCGCGAACATGGCGCGTCGGCTGAAAGATTGTGGGTTTCACGTCACCGCGGTTTACGACGCAAACCGGAAAGCAGCGACGGACTTGGCAGGCGAGCTGGGTTGCGCGGCGTGCCAGGATTTGTCCGAAATCACGGCGGAATCAGACGTGATCATCACTGTCGTCAGCGACGACGCCGCGATGCGGCAGATTTTCGCCGGTGAAGGCGACAACCTGCTCGTGAATGCACGCGGCAAGTTGTTCATCAATTGCGCGACGATTACACCGGGCGTGCACGGCGAAGTGGAGCAGCTCGCGCAGCGTGCGGGCGCGCGCACCCTCGAAGCCTGCATGGCGTCGAGCATCACGCAGGCGCGCGAAGGTTCGCTCTACCTGATGTGCGGTGGGAGCGAGGAGGCATTTCGCGAGGCAGAGCCGATCCTCGAGAAACTTGGCTCCAAGATTCGCTACATCGGCAAAGCTGGTGAAGCGGCGAAGGTGAAAGCGCTCGTCAACATGGTGATGAACATCAACACCGCCGGACTCGCGGAAGGTCTCGGGCTGGGAGACGCGCTCGGCCTTGATCTGCCGACGTTGGGCGAAGTTTTCGGAGAGACCGGCGCAGCATCACGCGTCTTGCAGACGGACGGAGAAGACATGCAGAACCGCGAGCACAGCACATTCTTCTCCGCCGCGCATGCGGCGAAGGACAGCGGGATCGCACTCACGCTTGCCGAAGAGGTTGGTCTCGATCTGCCGCTCGCGCGTGCGACGAAAAAGCAATACGAAGCGATTGTGGAGGAAGGTCTCGGCGAGATCGATAAATCGGGGATAGCCGAGCTGACATTCAAGAACCGGCACAAGCACGGCGGCGATCACGTTTGATTGATTAAGCCGATCCGGATGAATTCTCGCGCCGCTCTCATCCTTGCAAGCGCCGCGGCATTACTCGCCGCGAGCTGCGGCAAAAAACAACCGCCTGCGCCGGCCGCGCCGGAGGTGCTCGTGACAGAAGTGAAGGCGGAGGACGTGCCGATCTACCACGACTATGTCGGCCAGCTCGATGCGTCGGTGAACGCGACGATTCAAGCCCGCGTGCAGGGCTACATCGTTTCACAAAACTACAAGGAAGGTCAGCTGGTGAAGAAGGGCGATGTGCTTTTCGAACTCGATCGCCGGCCGTTCCAGGCCGCGCTCGATCAGGCGAAAGCGGCACTCCTGCAGGCTGAGGCGTCCGCGAAACAGGCGGAGCTGAATGCCCAGCGCGTGGAAGATTTGTTCGCCAAGAAAGTCGCGAGCGCGCAAGAACATGATAACGCCGTGCAGAGCGCGGCAGCGGCGAGAGCGCAGGCCGAATCGCAACGCGCAGCCGTCGAGCAGGCGCAGGTCAATATCGATTACACGACGATTAGCGCACCGGTCGACGGCATCGGGGGTTTGGCGAAGGCGCAAATCGGCGATCTGGTCAGCGCCAACACTGTTTTGACGACGGTGACGAAAGTCGATCCGATCAAGGCCTACTTCAACGTGAGCGAGCAGTTTTATTCGACCTACTCGAAACGCTACGCCGATCCGGAGGCGCTTGCGGCGCACGAAAAGGAGTTGGAGTTCCAGCTGATTTTTCCCGACGGCTCGATCTATCCGCAAAAGGGCGAGCTATTCGCGAAGGATAATCAGGTGGATCCGCGAACCGGCTCGATTCGCGTCGCGGCTCTGTTTCCCAACCCGGGTAACATTCTGCGGCCGGGAGAATTTGCGCGCATTCATGTCCGTTCGGAAGTGAGGAAAGATGCGTTGGTTGTGCCGCAGCGCGCGGTCAACGAACTGCAGGGGATTTATCAACTCGCGATCGTCGGAACAGACAACAAAGCGCATGTCCGGCCGGTCAAAGTCGGCGAGCGTGTTGATCACGACTGGATCATTGAAGAAGGCGTGAAAGCCGGTGAACGCGTCGTCGTGGAAGGCATTTTGAAAGCGCGCGATGGCGCGACCGTTTCGCCGAAGCCGTGGACGGCGCCAAGCCCGTCGCCGACAGCATCGGGTTCGCCGGCTCCTCGTTAGGCCGCGATGTCTAAATTTTTTATCAGGCGGCCGATCGTCGCGATTGTGATCGCAATTCTCATGACGCTTATCGGCGTCGTCGCGATGATCCAACTGCCCATCGCGCAGTATCCGAACATCGTCCCGCCGGAAATCCAGGTGCGCGCCACCTACACCGGGGCGGATGCGCAGACGGTCGAGCAATCAGTCGCGGTGCCGATCGAGCAGCAGATGAGCGGCGTCGACCTCAGCAACTACATCCAGTCGGTCAATGCCGTCGGCTCGTTGCGCATGACGGTGAACTTCGACGTCAAAACCGATCCGAACGTCGATCAGATTCTCGCGCAGCTCCGAGTCTCGCAGGCAGCATCGCAATTGCCGACGGACGTGAACAACGCGGGCGTAGTGGTGCAGAAGTCAACGACGGCACCGCTGATGTTGATCGCGCTGCATTCGCCGAACGCGACCTACGACAACATCTTCCTCGCCAATTACGCGAACATCAATCTGATCGACCAGATCACGCGTGTGCCCGGCGTTTCAAACGTGCAGGTCTTTGGCGCCGGCCAGTACGCTATGCGCCTTTGGGTGAAGCCGGACCAGCTGGCGAAGCTCAACGTCACCGTCACCGACATCATCAATGCCCTGCGAGCGCAGAATACGGTCAATCCCGCTGGACAGATCGGCGCCGAACCCGCGCCTGCCGGCCAGGACTTCACCTACACGGTCACATCGAATGGCCGGCTGCAAAGTGAGCGCGAATTTGGAGAGATCGTGATTCGCGCGAATGCGGACGGCTCGCTCTTGCGCCTGAAAGAGGTCGCGCGAATCGAACTCGGCGCGCAGACCTACAATCTCGCCGGGCGTCTGGACGGGAAGCCGGCGGCGATTCTTGCAGTTTATCAGCTGCCGGGAACGAACGCGCTCGATGCGGCGAACGGCTTGAAGGCGTTGATGCAGCGCGTCTCGCGGAATTTTCCGGCGGACATGCAATACACCATCTCGCTCGACACAACGCGCGCAGTCACCGCCGGCATGAACGAGATCGTCTTCACTTTGCTGGAGGCGCTCGCGCTCGTCATCCTTGTCGTGTTCATTTTCCTGCAGGGCTGGCGTGCCACGCTGATTCCGCTTTGCGCCGTGCCCGTCTCGCTTATCGGCACATTCGTGCTCTTCCCGCTCTTTGGTTTCACGATCAACACGCTCTCGCTTTTCGGCCTCGTCCTCGCCATCGGTCTCGTCGTCGATGACGCGATCGTCGTCGTAGAGGCCGTCGAGCGTCACATCGAAGAAGGAATGTCTCCGCGCGACGCCAGCTTGCGCGCGATGGAGGAAGTCTCGGGACCGGTCATCGGCATCGCTCTCGTGCTTTCAGCTGTGTTCATCCCGACCGCGTTTATCCCCGGAATCACGGGTCGGTTGTATCAGCAGTTCGCGCTCACGATCGCGATCTCCGTCATTCTCTCCGCATTCAACGCGCTCAGTCTCAGTCCTGCGCTCGCATCACTTTTGTTGCGGCCGCGGAAGGCAGCGCGCGGCCCACTCGGATGGTTCTTCAGGAAATTCAACCACGTCTTCGGCCGGACGACCGAGCGTTACGTCAACATCTCGCACCTGGCGATTCGCCGAAGCTTCATGAGCATTGCGCTGCTCCTCGTCGCCGCCATCCTTGCCGGCTTCTTCAACTCGCGACTGCCGTCGAGTTTTCTGCCGGAAGAAGATCAGGGATATGTCTACGGCGCGTTGCAGTTGCCGTTCGCCGCTTCTCTCCAGCGCACCGGTGAGGCGGCCAGGAAAGTTGCAGATGCACTGCGCAAAACTCCCGGCATCGAGCACGTCACGAGCGTCCTCGGCTTCAGCCTGCTCAGCACGGTCACGAGCACTTACAACGCGTTCTTCTTCATCACGCTCAAGCCTTGGGACGAGCGCAAAAAGCCGGAGGAGCAATATCAGGCGATCAAGAACAACGTGAACCGCGCGTTCGGTGCGGTGCCGGATGGCGTCGGCTTTTCCTTTCCTCCGCCAGTCATTCCCGGCATCGGCACGTCCGGCGGCGTGACTTTCATGCTCGAAGATCGCGCCGGACGCGACGTCGGTTTCTTGAGCGAGAACTTGAACAAGTTTCTCGAAGCCGTTCGCAAACGTCCGGAAATCGCCTCTGCCACGACAACGTTTCTGCCCGCGGTGCCGCAGGTATTCATGAATGTCGATCGCGATAAAACGCTCAAGCAAGGCGTCGATCTCGCGCAGGTCACGCAGACGCTGCAGACGTTCATGGGCGGATTTCTCGTTAATTATTTCAACCGCTTTGGCCGGCAGTGGCAGGTTTTCGTCCAGGCGGAAGGCGACTACCGCACTCGAGCGGAAAACGTCGGTTTGTTTTACGTGCGCAATTCGCATGGCGACATGGTGCCGCTGAGTTCGCTCGTGGACGTGCAGCCGCGCAGCGGGCCGGAGTACACGCTGCGGTTCAATCTTTATCGCTCGGCCCAGATCAACGCCAGCGCAGCGCCCGGCTACAGCACGAACCAGGCGATGAACGCGCTCGAGGAAACGTTCGCGCAGACGATGCCGAGCGAGATGGGTTACGACTACGCTGCGATCTCATTCCAGGAAAAAAAGGCGCAGCAGGGTGTGCCGCCAAGCGTCGTCTTCGGTGTGTCGTTGCTCTTCGTTTTTTTGATTCTGGCGGCACTCTACGAAAGTTGGGCGCTGCCATTTAGCGTCTTGCTCGGGACACCCATCGCAGTCTTTGGCGCGTATTTTGCGCTGTGGGGGCGCTCGATGCAGAACAACGTTTACGCGCAGATCGGTCTCGTCATGCTCATCGGATTAGCAGCTAAAAACGCGATCCTGATTGTCGAGTTCGCAAAGCAGCAACAGGAAGCCGGCAAATCGATCGTTGACGCGGCGCTGGAGGGTGCGCGGCTGCGATTGCGACCGATCATCATGACATCGTTCGCGTTCATTCTCGGTTGCGTTCCGTTGTGGCGCGCGACGGGTTCCGGCGCAGTCGCGCGGCAGGTGATGGGCACGACGGTGATCGGCGGCATGCTCGCCGCAACGTTGATTGCCGTGTTTTTGATCCCGGTGACCTACTACGTCGTCGAACGCATCGCCGAACGCCGCCGTCGATGACCGGCCGCTGCGCGATCTGTGATCGCGACGAAACGCTCACGCGACATCACCTCATTCCGCGCACACGTCACCACAACAAGCGGAACAAACGGGAGTTCGATCGCGCGGTGGTGAAGGAAGTCGTCGGCATCTGCCGGCCGTGTCACTCACAAATCCACGCCGTTTTGACGGAGAAGGAACTCGAGCGCGACTACAACACGATCGCAAAACTGCGCGCACATCCCGAGATGGCGAAGTTTGCGCGATGGATTGTGACGAAGCCGCGTGGATTTCGCGTGCCAACGTCGCG
>JBJMWW010000083.1:0-8117 GCA_045809945.1 Chthoniobacterales bacterium | reverse complement strand
GTCGGTTCGCTCAGAATGACCGCGCGTTTAGTATCGATGTCGTGGACCAGGCGATCTTTCATCTCATAAAACAGCAGTGGACGAGTCCCGCTCTCGACTTGTTCATGGCGGTGATGAGCAACTCGGAAATCTGGAAGCCGTTCCTCATTCTCATTGCGCTGTATGCGCTAATCTTCCGCGGATTCAAGGGGCGCGCGTTTGTTCTCAGCATCGCCGTTGCGCTTTTGATTTCCGAAAACCTGTTCGTCGGACCGATCAAGACGCTGGTGAATCGGAAGCGGCCAAAGCAGGCGCAGTCGGTCCGGATGGTCGAACTGCAAAAGGCGCGCCCGGAATTCCTGACTGTTTTCAAACGGCCGAAGATCCGGTATTCGGACGAGAGCGATCGCACAAAATCCGGACCGTCGTTTCCATCCGGCCACATGACGAACAACGCGGTCATCGCCACGTTATGCACCTTGTTTTTCCGGCGCTGGGGCTGGCTCTACTGGATCGTCGCGGCGATCGTCGGTTACTCGCGCATTTATCTCGGTGCGCATTGGCCGTCGGATGTTGTCGCCACGCTTTTCATGGCGCTAGGTGAAGCGCTGCTCATCGTCGCGCTGCTCGAGATGCTGTGGAAATGGGCTGGTCGACGTTTCCTGCCGGCGATTTATGCGCAGCATCCGCGGCTGGTTGGCTCGCATTTCCGAGGCGACGTTGGGCGCGCCGATCATTCGTCGCTGCCGTCATGAGCACGACGCGCGCAGTGTGGCTGTTCGTCCTCGGGTTAACCGCGATCCGCCTGACGCTGGTCGGCACCACCGATCTGTCAGGGGACGAAGCCCATTACTGGATGTGGAGCGAGCGGCTGGCGCCGGCGTATTTCAGCAAAGGTCCTGGTATCGCCTTCGTGATGCGCGGCAGCACGATGCTCTTTGGCGCGAACGAATTTGGCGTGCGTTTCTTCGCGCCGATTCTCGGTGGCGCGACCAGCATGGTGCTTTTCTACTTCGCGCGTCGCGTCTATAGCGAACAGACCGCGCTCTGGGCGGTGCTGGTGACGAACGCGACGCCGATTTTCAACATCGGCAATCTGGTCATGACAATCGATCCGCTCTCGGTGTTCTTCTGGACCGCGGCAATGTTTACGTTCTGGCTCGCGATCGAGCGCAGCCCGCAGTTCTCGTGGTACTGGCCGGTGACAGGTCTGCTCATCGGACTCGGTTTTTTGTGCAAATACACGAACGCGCTCGAGCTGATCTCGATCGTTCTCGTGCTCGCGCTTGTGCCGCGACTGCGACGCGAATTCGGCCAGCGCGGTATTTGGATTTTGCTCGCCTGTTTCGCGATCTGCACGATCCCGCCGATCGTTTGGAACGCCCAGCACCAATGGGTAACGCTCGGGCATCTGCAGTCACGCGGAGACCTTGACCGACCTCCCGGGTTTCATCCCACCGAGCTGCTTGCATTTTTGTTCGCACACTTCGGGACGCTCTCGCCGTTGCTCTTTCTCGGCATCGCATGGGCGGCGCTCGCAAACTGGAGGCGAATGCATCAGCAATTCCGCGTCCTTTTTCTGATGTGGTTTGGTTTGCCGGTTTTCGCGCTCTACTTTTTGCTTTCGATAAATCGGGCGGCGAATCCGAACTGGGATGGGCTCGCCTTCATCAGTGTTGCCGTCCTGGCGGTTTCGTTCTGGCGAGAAAAACTTGAGAGTCGCGGCCGGTCGCGGATGGTCGAAATGGCATTCGTCCTCGCGCTGTTCATGAGCGCATTCGTCCTAGATACCGATGTCATGCGCAGCGTCGGGCTGCATCTCTGGCGGCGGGATCCATTCTGCAAAATGCTCTGTGGGTGGAGCGCTGCCGCGCAAGCATTGGAAAATGTCCGGCACGATGTGGAGGCGCGGACGGGCGAGAAAGTGTTCGTGATCGCCGACGAACGCGATCGCGCGTCGGAGTTCTCATTCTATTTTCGCGACAAACGCGCGCAGGGTGCGGGCCACCCGGCGGTCTACATTCCCGAGTCGCAGGCCATCCTTAATCAGTTCTCCTTCTGGCCGCGATACGATGAGTTTGTCGATGCGCCACAAACCGCCAAACCGAGCGAAGGCGAAGTTTATACCGAAGAACAAGGCGTGAATGTCTTTACCGGGCGCAGCGCGCTCTTTGTTCAGGCCGCGCGCAAAATGCGGCCACCGCGCAGCATCACTGCAGGATTTTCGTCTGCCGATCGGGTCGCAATCATCGAGATCCGCCACTTCGGTGAACTGGTCCGGCAGTTCGACGTTTTCCTCTGCCGCAACTACAAGACCCTGCCGTTATGAACGAGCCGGCAATTTCGGTCGTCGTCCCGCTTTACAATGAGGAAGAGAACGTCCCGATTCTCCAGGCGGAGCTGGCGAACGCGCTGCGCGGAATCGACCACGAGATCATTTTTGTCGATGACGGTTCAACCGACGCAACGGCGAATCGGATCGCCCGAAACCCCGAAGTGCGCGTCGTTCAATTCGAACGGAATGCGGGACAAAGCGCCGCGATGTTCGCCGGCTTGCACGCCGCCCGCGGAAGCATCGCTGTTTTGATTGACGGTGATCTGCAAAACGATCCGGCCGACATCCCGCGACTGATCGCCGAGATTGAGCGCGGCGCCGATCTCGTCTGCGGCTATCGCGCGAAACGCAAAGATACACTCGTCAAGCGGATCACTAGTCGCGTCGCGAATTTCGTGCGCAGCCGTTTTACAAAAGATTACGTGCGTGACACCGGCTGTACGTTGAAGGCGATGCGGCGCGAATGCGTCGGCGCGCTCGTACCGTTCAAAGGGATGCATCGCTTCATTCCCGCACTGATTCGCGGCGCCGGATATAAACTGGTCGAGATTCCCGTAAATCACCGGTCGCGAAAGTTCGGTGTGAGCAAGTACGGTCTCGGGAATCGCGCCATCCGCGCCACCGTCGACATGTTCGGTGTGCGCTGGCTGCTGTCGCGGCAACTGAAGTACCGGTTGAAAGACTGAGTCGCAGCGATTCTGTCATTCCGGGCGAGCCGAGGAATGTCCGTTCAGTCAGCACGAAGATGTCTCGCCTGCGCTCCACATGACAGATGAACCGCGAGGACGCGGCGGCCAAATGACCGCTTGTCTTCGATAACCTCGAAGATACACTTCGCTCCCCGCAACGCGACCTGCGCATGTCTCTCGCCAGCATACTTTCCGCCGAGCAGATCATTCCCGAGATGAAGGCGACGGAGCGCTGGGACGCGATCGTCGAGCTGATCGATCTCCTCGTGTCGCAGGACAAAATTCACGCTGATGCGCGCGACAGCATTCTCGCCTCGCTCAAACAACGCGAGGAAACGATGAGCACCGGCATTGGATTCGGGATCGCGATTCCGCATTGCTCATCCGATCGAATCACCGACGTGATTGGAGCATTTGGGCGTTCCTCGCAAGGCATCGAGTTCGATGCCCTGGACAATGCGCCGGTGAAATTCGTCGTGCTATTCATCGTGCCGAAAAATCAGTTTCAGACGCATCTGCGCACGCTCGCCTCGATCGCGAAATTCCTGAATGACCGCAGCGTGCGTGACGAGCTGGCCAGCGCGCCCGACGCCGAGTCGATCCTGCGCGTTTTTCGCGACCGCGCGCCGGTGGCGAAGTAGCAGTGGAAACGTTCCAGGCGCTCATTGAGCGCGCAGTCGCCGCAGCTTTGCGCAGCGCCGATCTCGCTCAGGCCGGCGAAGTCGCACCAACAGCGGACACGCGGTTCGGCGACTACCAAACAAATGCTGCGATGGTGCTGGCAAAGCAGCGCGGAGAAAATCCCCGACAACTCGCGCAGAATATCGTCAGCGGGATCGATGTCGGTGAATTTCTCGACGAGCCGCAGATCGCTGGTCCGGGATTCATTAACTTCCGGATCAAACCGGAAGCACTCGCCGCGAAAACGATCGAGGTGCTGGGGGACGAGCGGATCGGCGTCGGCCTAGCAAGTGAGCCGCGCAAGATCGTGATCGACTTCGGTTCGCCCAACGTCGCGAAGCCGATGCATGTCGGCCACATCCGCAGCACGGTGCTCGGCGACGCGCTCGCGCGTACCGCGCAATTTCTCGGCCACAATGTAATTCGCGACAATCACATCGGCGATTGGGGCACGCAGTTCGGGATGGTGATCTGGGGCTGGAAAAATCTGCTTAACCGGGACGCGCTCGCGCGCGATCCGATCGCAGAGCTCGTCCGCATTTACAAAGAGACGAACGAGCGCGCGGCCACCGATGAAGCTGTGCGCGAGCAGTGCCGCCAGGAACTGGTGAAACTTCAGGCGCACGATCCGGAGAACTACGCCATCTGGCAGGAGTGCGTCGCGCTCTCGATGCGCGAGTTCGATTCGACCTTCGCGCTTCTCGACGTGCGTCACGATATCGTGCGCGGCGAGAGTTTCTACAACGACCGGCTCGCCGCGATCGTCGATCGCTTGCTCAAGAGCGGCATTGCCGAGATCAGCGAAGGCGCGGTCGTGGTTTTCTTTCGAGACATTCCGGAACTGGCCGACAAGCCGACAATTATTCGGAAGCGCGACGGCGGCTACAATTACGCGACGAGCGACATCGCGACGGTTGATTATCGGATTCAGGATCTGAAACGCGACACGCTCTGGTATGTCGTCGGCGCGCCACAGACATTGCATTTCCGGCAGATTTTCGCGATCGCGCGGCGCGAAGGATATCAAGCAGACTTTCAGCACATTCCCTTTGGCAACGTGCTCGGCGAAGACCGCAAGCTGATGAAAACGCGCTCGGGCGAAAACGTGCCGCTGCGCGATTTGATCGAGGAGGCGATCTCACGAGCGCGCAGGATCATCGAAGACAAGAATCCTGAGCTCGAAGAGAAGGATGAGGTCGCGAAGATCATTGGCATCGGCGCGGTAAAGTACGCCGATCTCTCGCAGTATCGGATGACTGACTACGTTTTCTCCTGGGACAAGATGTTGTCGTTCCAGGGAAACACGGCGCCGTATTTGCAAAACGCCTACGTGCGTATTCGCTCGATCTTCCGCAAAGCGGGCCAAGAATTTACGATGCCCGACGCGTTGCAGATTTCTGAACCGGCTGAGCGCGATCTCGCCCTGCGCGTCTGTCAGTTTGGCGAAATCGTGCCGAGCGTTCTGAATGATTTCCGGCCGAACGTGCTCGCGAATTACTTGTTTGAGCTGGCGAACGACTTTCACAGCTTCTACGAAGCCTGCCCGGTTCTGAAGGCGGAAGAGCCAGTGCGTGTATCGCGACTTGCGCTCGCGGAAGCAACGGCGCGCGTCTTACGCAAAGGTCTCGACTTGTTAGGCATCAAAGTGCCGGAACGGATGTGAGCCCAATGACGAACGTGCGATCAGCAAACCCGCGGCGCGAATCATCGCGTGGTGAGTGGCAGCAGAGAGCTTAGTTCGCTCCGTCGCTCATCACCTTTACAAATCGTGGGTCGTTGCGCACCCCATCCCAAACGGGATGCTGGCGGAGATTGGCACGGGTAAGTGAAGAGTCGCAGCTGATCGAAAGCGCTTTCTCAATCAGCGGCAGCGCGCGATCAGCATTACCTGTTACGGCGTAGGCCGCGGCGACGATCTGCTCCGACAGACCGTATTGCCATTTGTCGCGCGAAGTCTGTTTCAGGAACACGTCGGCCTCTCGCTCGAGCTCAGGCCGATCGGCGAGAAACCCGTCGACCAAGACGAGTCCGGCAAGAAGATCGTCCGACGTGTTCCCGCCGTCGCGGATTGCGATCAGTTCCCGGCGCGCCTCTTCCAGTGACTGGCGCGCCTGCTCAGGCTGTCCGGCGAACCATTGCAGCTGCCCAAGTTGACCCTTACGGCGAGCTAGCACCAGCGCTGGCTGCCCGACATCGTTCTCCATGGCGGAGTACTGCGCCAGCGCGTCGTCGAACCGGCGCCGGCAGAGGAGCGCGTTGGTCTGCTGATATCTGGCTTCTGTATGCGGCGCGATTTTGTGCCCGCGCAACACGTTGTCCACGGAATCTAGATCCCCCTGCGCGGCATAGATCTCAGCCTTGTCTCCGACGATATCGAGCTCGTCCGGCGAAATCGCCAGGGCTTTGGTCGATCGTAGAAAGCGCGTTTCCAAAATCGCGCTTGCCGCGATAGCTGCCGCTCAGGTTGACCCAGATATCTGAGTTGCGAGGATCGAACACGGTTGCCTTGTGTTGATACTCGATTGCTTCCTCGAGCTTGCCCTGCCGCCGCTTGAGCAAACCGATGTAGAGAATTACTTCGGCGTCGTTAGGCGAGCGGCTGCGCGCCTGCTCCATCTCGGCAAGCGCGCCGTCGAAGTCATGCAGGCAGTAATAAATGTAGGCTCCGACGCCTTCGTGCGCTTCGGCGAGTTCCGGTTGTAAACGCAGCGCGGTTTCCGCCGCACGTTTTGCGAGTTCCAGCTGCGGCGGCGTGCGTTCGTAGCCGTATCTTTGCGACTCGGCCATGGCGAGCTGCGCCCAGGCGGCGGCATATTGCGGGTCGAGTTCGACCGCCTTGCGGAGAAAGCCGATCGCATTCTCGATCGCCTGAAATCCCTGGACGTTGAGGAGCGTCCGGCCGCGGAGATAGGCTTCGTAAGCGTGCGGATCTTTCGTCGGGACGTCGGCGAGCTGCTGTTGCTCACGCCCGGTCAAACGCGCCTCGAGCGAACCGGCGATGCGCTGCGCCACCTCGGATTCGACCGCGAAAATATCGGTTAACTTACGATCGTAAGTCTCGGCCCAGAGATGCGAATCGCCATCGGCTTTAATCAACTGCACGTTGACGCGGACGGAGTCGTTCGACTTCTGCACACTGCCCTCCAGAATGTGGGCGACGCCGAGCTGCCGGGCGATTTCCGACAAATTTCCCGGCTTGCTTTGATACTGCTGCGTCGATGTTCGCGAGATGACTTTCAACTGCGCGATCTTTGACAGCCTCGTCAGGATTTCGTCCTGGATGCCGTCGGCGAAATAGGCATTCGCCTTGTCCTCGCTCAAGCTCGCGAAGGGCAGCACCGCAATTGATTTATCGCTGATTTCCGACGGCACTGCGTGTTTGCCGCGCATCAATTGAAACGCGAGCAGTCCGGCTGCGAGCAGCGCAACGATCGAAGTCATCGCGAGGAATTTATGGCGACTCCGCTGCGGCAACTTCTCGTCAGGTGACACATCCTCCGTTCGCTTGATTCCCTGCGGCGTCATCTCGAACGCCCACGCGATCACCAATGCGATCAAAAATCCGAGCACGACCAGCACGACTAATGTTTGCAGCACCCATTCCGGGGCGTGAAACGTCGGCAGCACCGTCGAGCTGATCTGCACTGCCAGCCAGCCGACCACGGCATAGGCGACGGCGACCTTGTAGACATTGCGTCGCTTCAATTCGGCGAAAAAATTACGGTCGCTCATCTCGGCTGAATTCGAGCGTAGCGGGAAAAGCCGGCGGTGCACAGCACGCTGGTTTGGAACACGATACGGCCGAGAATTGAGGTGAACGCGCGAGTGATGTACGGAGAAGCTGTGAAGCTGATTGATCCCGCCACACGGATTGGTCACGTGCACCTCAAGGTGTCGGATCTCGAGCGTTCACTCGCGTTTTACTGTGGCGTGCTGGGATTCGTGCTGACGCAACGGTGGGGCACGCGCGCCGCATTTGTCTCTGCGGGCGGTTATCATCACCACATTGGTCTCAACACATGGGAGAGCCTTGGCGGCTCGCCTCCAGCGCCGGGGACTACGGGCTTATTTCATGTCGCGATCCTCTACCCGACTCGCGCCGCGCTGGCTGACGCGCTGCGTCGATTGATCGCGGCCAACGTTCCGCTAGTTGGCGCGAGCGACCACGGCGTAAGCGAAGCGCTTTATCTGCGCGATCCGGATGAGAACGGCGTGGAGCTTTACCGCGACCGTCCACGCGAAGAATGGCCGTTCGACGAGCAGGGCAATCTCGCGATGTACAGCCGGTCGCTCGATCTCGACGAGTTGCTCCGCGAATAGCGTCGGAGCCGCGATGTCATGTCGAGCGAAGCCGAGACATCTTCGGAGATTCCTCCACTTCGGTCGGAATGACAGAATCAGACGATCCAGCCGATTCACCTGAGCGCATCCGC
>JBJMWW010000082.1:0-13215 GCA_045809945.1 Chthoniobacterales bacterium | reverse complement strand
GGCGTGATGAACGTGCAGTTCGCAGTGAAAGGCGAAGAAGTTTACGTGCTCGAAGTCAATCCGCGCGCCTCACGCACCGTTCCGTTCGTGAGCAAAGCGATCGGCATTCCGCTGGCAAAGCTGGCTGCGAAAGTAATGGCCGGGCGAAAACTGCGTGAGCTCGGCTTCACGCGCGAAGTGGTACCTAAACACTTCTGCGTCAAGGAAGCGGTCTTTCCATTCCTGCGTTACCAGGGAACAGACATTTCGCTCGGCCCGGAAATGAAATCGACCGGCGAAGTGATGGGGATCGATGACGACCTGGGACTCGCCTTCGCGAAGTCGCAAATGGCAGCGCCGCCGCCGTTGCCAAAAAGCGGCCGTGTTTTCATCAGTGTGAAAGACACGGACAAGGAGAACGTGATCCCGCTGGCGAAACAGTTTGTGGAAATCGGATTCGGGATTGTCGCGACCTCAGGAACTTGGGCGAAGCTCAAGGCGGCGGGCGTTCCGGTAATGAACGTCTACAAGATTCGCGAAGGCCGGCCCAACGTCCTCGATCGAGTGAAAAACGGCGACATCAATTTCATCATTAACACGCCGAGCGGGAAGATTCCGCGAGAGGATGAAGTGGTGATCCGCAACGCGGCGCTCGCGCAGAAAATTCCGATTATGACGACGATTCGCGCGGCACAGGCGAGCATCAATGGCATTCGGTCGCTACAGCGGTCGCCATTGCGCGTGAAGAGTTTGCAGGAATACCACGCGTTGGGAAAAGAGGAGCAAACGTCGAACGCCGAACGCCCAACGCCGAACGCGGAATTGCAGACGGTCTGATCATTCGGCGTTGGACGTTCGACGTTGGACGTTCGACGTTTGCTGCTTCTATGAAACTCATCTTCGCTTTTACGTTCGCCTGCATGCTCGGCATTGCCGCGGCGCAGGTACCGCAACAAAGTCCGGGCATGACGCAATCGAATAACAACGAAGTCGCCGTGATCAAAACCAGTGAGGGCGAAATGGTGGCCGAGTTCTGGTCGGACGTGGCGCCGAACACGGTCGAAAATTTCAAGAAGCTCGCCCGCTCGGGCTTTTTCGACGGCACGGCGTTTCATCGGATCGTAAAGGGATTCATGATCCAGGGCGGCGATCCGTTGACCAAAGATGAGTCGAAGGAAAGTCGCTGGGGCACGGGCGACCCGGGTTACAAAATCAAAGCCGAGTTCAACGACAAGCCGCACGAGAAAGGTGTGCTCTCGATGGCGCGCTCGGCCGATCCCAATTCAGCCGGCAGCCAGTTCTTCGTCATGCTCGGGCGTTCGACTCATCTCGATCATCAGTACACCGGGTTCGGGAAACTGATCAAAGGCATGGACGTGCTGGAGAAGATCGGCGAGACGCCGGTGACGCGCGGGCCCGGTGGCGAGAACAGCAAACCGACGAAACGCGTGACGGTTGAGAGCATCAAGATCGTGCCGCGCGATCAGGTGAAGTGACGGTGTAGCAACACCGTACTGTTCTTATGTCAGTCCGAGCGAAGCCGGGGAATCTTCGTTCAGGAATCACGAGGATGTCTCGACTGCGCTCGACATGACAGACGCTGATGTGACGCGCGTTGCTCTGGTGCAGATGCGTTGCGCTCCGGACCCGGCCAAGAATCTCGAGCGCGCGATCGAGTTCATTCGCGATGCGGCGAAAAGCGGCGCGCAAATCCTTTGTCTGCCGGAACTGTTTCGCTCGCAGTATTTTTGCCAGACGGAAGATCATGCCAACTTCGAGCTAGCCGAGACAATTCCAGGCGAGTCGACCAACTCGTTAGGCCAGCTCGCCCGCGAACTGCGCATCGTGATTGTCGCGTCGCTCTTCGAAAAACGCGCGGCCGGCGTTTACCACAATACCGCGGTCGTGCTCGGCACCGATGGAGAGATCGTCGGCAAGTATCGCAAGATGCACATCCCCGATGACCCCGCGTTCTACGAGAAGTTTTACTTCACGCCGGGCGATCTCGGTTTCCAAAGCTTCAGCACGCCGCATGGGAACGTCGGCGTCTGCGTTTGCTGGGATCAATGGTATCCGGAAGCGGCGCGGCTGACGGCGCTCCGTGGCGCGGAGATTCTGTTTTATCCGACAGCGATCGGATGGCACCCGCGCGAGAAGGCGAAGTATGGTGCTGCGCAACATTCCGCATGGGAAACGATGCAGCGTAGTCACGCGATCGCCAACGGCTGTTACGTCTGTGCCTGCAATCGCGTCGGTCACGAATCGCCTGCCGGCGGCGACGGAATCGAGTTTTGGGGACAAAGTTTTATTTGCGCGCCGAGCGGCGAGATCGTGGCCAAAGGTTCTGTCGGTGGCGAAGAGCTCGTCATCGCTGATGTGGAGTGGAAGCGGGTGAACGAGTACCGGACGCATTGGCCATTTCTGCGCGATCGGCGGATCGACGCGTATGTCGGAATTCAGCAGCGGCTGATTGACTAACGGCGCGCCACTCCGTCATCCCGAGCGCAGGCGAGGGACCTCGCAAGCGTCCGACGCAGCGACGCCAATACAAACGTCTGTGAGGTCCCTCGCTACGCTCGGGATGACAAACGGGGCGCAGCGGTAGTAGCGTTACCGCATGAAACAGACATTTCTCTTCGCGCTGTTCGGATTGTTGGTCGGGAGTTCCGTGGCATTCGCCCAAACGACGAAAGCGATTGCGGTCCTTCATCCGACGCAGGGCAGCAACGTCGGCGGCACCGTGACGTTCACGGCTTCAGGCGATGAGGTAAAAGTGGTCGCCGATATCACTGGTTTGACCGCGGGCAAGCACGGCTTCCACATTCACGAGTTCGGCGATTGTTCCGATCCGAAAGCGGCATCGGCGGGTGGCCACTTTAATCCGGAGCACAAACAACACGGCGCGCCCGACGCGGCTGATCGTCACGCTGGGGATCTCGGGAACATCGAAGCAGATGCGAGCGGCAAAGCGCATCTGGAGTTAACCGACAAGGTGATGAAGCTGAGCGGGAACGATTCGATTCTCGGCCACGCAGTGATCGTTCACGAAAAGGGAGACGACCTGAAGACACAGCCAACCGGCGATGCGGGGGGACGGCTCGCCTGCGGCGTGATCGGCGTGGCAAAGCCGTAAGCTGTAGCCGCGGTCGGTGGCCGCGGCTGACTCAAAGCTTTGCCGCGGCCAGCGACCGCGGCTACAACAACAGCCAATGGACCTGTTGACCCTGAGTGAAATTCGGCGTCGCGCGCAGAGTGGAAATGTGACGGCGCGCGTGCACGTGCAGGTGAATGCAAGCGCGCCCAAATCGACGCGTGAGGGCAAACCGTATTGTGAACTCGGTCTCGCTGACGCCTGCGATCGGATGATGCTGCGTGTCTGGAGCGATCACGTCGCCTACAAAGCGTGCGAAGCGCTGGCGATCGGCTCGTTCATCGAGCTGGCTGGACAATTCTCGCATCACCAGCAGTACGGACTCGACGCGAAGAACTGGAATGTCCGCCCGCTGGTGCAGGATGAAATCGCCGCTCTGCTCGCCGGTCCGGTGGAGCTGCGTGCGAAACAAACCGCCGACTGGCAATTTATCGCCGACAAGATTGCTTCGATCAGCGATCCGCGGCTGCGTGCGTTGAGCGAGGCATTTCTGACCGAGTACGGCGACCGATTCAAACGCACCGCCGGCGCGCGCAGCTATCATCATGCGCGGCGCGGCGGGCTAGTTGAACACACGGCGCAGATGATGCGAGTGGCGGAGCCGATCGCGCCTTTGTATCCGCAGCTAAATCTCGATCTGCTGATCGCCGGCATTCTGTTTCACGACGCCGGCAAGCTATGGGAAAACCAGCTTCCGGAAGATGGCTTCACCATGGGTTACGACGAGCGTGGCGAGTTGATGGGGCACATTTCGATCGGCATAGAGCTGGTGAATTCGCTCTGGCGAAAACTGCTGACCGACGAGCTGACCAAAGAATGGGAAGACCTCACACCGTCATCCGAAGATTGCCGTCTGCATTTGCTGCACCTGATCAGCGCACATCACGGCGAACCGCAGTTCGGCTCGCCGGTGGCGCCGAAAACGCCGGAAGCGATGGCGCTCAATTACATCGATAATCTCGATGCGCGGATGGAAATGTTTGCCGCCGGTTATCTCGTGGCGAAGCCGATCGCCGAGCGCATTTTTGATCGCGTGCGGCCGTTGCCTGGCAATCTCGTTCGGCCGCTGGATAAATTTCAAGCGCCAGTGCAAACGAACGGCTCCGGCGCGATGTTTCTCAAACCCGGAGAACTCTTATGACGACAACTAGTTACCAGCACACGCAATTTGGCCGCACGCTTGTGTGGGCAACCGCAGCCTCGTTCGGCGTGGTCTGCGCGATCGCAGCAATCAATCCCGTCACGTTGCGACCACTCGCTCTCGTCGCGGTGCTTCTCGCCGCTACCTTGTGGCTCTTCAGGAACCTGACGATCACAATCGATGAACAGAAACTCCGCGCGGCGTTCGGGCCGGGACTCATTTACCGACAGATTCCGCTGGCAGACATCGAGTCGGCAATTCCGGTGCAGATCAAATGGTGGGAAGGCTGGGGAATTCACCTCAGTCGCTTCGGATGGCTCTACAACGTGAGCGGCTGGGATGCAGTCGCGATTCGGCTGCGTGACGGACGGCAGCTCGCTATTGGCACGGATCAGCCGGAAGAGCTCGCCGCCGCAATTCGTCGCGCGGCTTCGGCCAGGTAAGTCTCGTCGATATCGAAGCCGATGAACTTCGGAACGCCACAACGTCGCGCAGCAACCGCTGAATTTCCGATTCCGAGAAATGGATCGAGCATCGTCTCCACTCGCGAGATGCCATGGAGTCGGATGCAGTTCTCCGCCAGCTCGACCGGAAATGTCGCCGGATGCGGCCGCTGTTTATCGCGACTCTTGATTGTGACATAAGGCACGAACCACGTATTGCCGCGGCAGCGCACATCGCGACCACGGGTATGCGACCAGCGCGAGATGTTGCTCTTGTCCTGGTAGGGAACGCCGAGCGCGAGCCGATCGAGTTCGACCCAACCTGTCTTCGTGAAATGGAATACGTATTCGTGGCAATCGTTCACGAACCGTTGCGAATTGATCGGTTTAAAATGACCGAACGTCTGCTCCTCGACTGCGATCGATTTGATCCAATGGACCGTGTTTTGCAGGACGAAAACTCCTGTGAATCGCATCGCAATTTCGTGCGGTAGCAATGGGTTCGACGGTGACGAGCCGACGTTAAGAAAGAACGAGCTATTTTGCTTCATCACGCGATGTAATTCGCGCGCCCACTCGTCACACCAGGCCAGATAATCTTCGCGGCGCGTCGTGTCCCGGTATCTGCCGTAGCGGATCCCGAGATTATAGGGCGGAGATGTAACGACCAGATCGACCGATGCAGAGGCGAGGCTCGGCAGCATTTGAACGCAATCGCCGTTGCGCAGGTCGAACTCAGTCATCTTGTGAATCTGCCCGATTGAGCAGGCCGTACAAGCTCATTCCGACGATCATAATATGAGGGATGAATGTTCCCGGTGCTCGCGCGGTCTAATCCTTCCGCGGCTCGGGAACAACGACACCGCGCTAATATGGAACGGATCACTTTTTTTGAGCGCTATCGCATCAGCGTCGACGATGCGGGGAAACCGCGCGAGATCACCCGCAATGGCTCCGCGGTGACCTATCGCGCGGTCGATTTGCAGTCGGGCGAACCGGTCGCACTAAAGGTAATCCCAATTCCCTCGGTCGACTCCGAGGCGCGCGAGCAGTTGCAGGAACGCGCTCGATCCGCACAGCACGTCGAACACGAAAATGTTGCCCGGCTGCTCGCCTTCATTCCGGACAAGGACGACTTCGTTTTCGTTTCCGAATTGACGCTCGGCGAGACAATCGCGGACTGGGTTGCGGCGCACGGACCCCTCGCGTCGGATGCGACGTTGCGGGTCGCGTTACAAGTGGTGAGCGCATTGCAGGCGGCAGCGTTCCATGGGCTAACGCATGCTGCGATCGAACCGTCGAACGTCGTGATTGTGCCGGGCGCCTCGGCGGATGGCGGCTGGCCCGCGATCAAGCTCATGAATTTAGATTCTGCCGGCGTGCCGATCGTTTCCCCTGAGCAGCACACGCCGCTCATCGGCACGGCGGTAGCCCCGCAGTTCGCAGCGCCGGAGCAACTGCGAAACGGTACCGTCGACTTTCGTTCCGAGATCTACTCGCTCGGGGCGACGATGTGTTTCATGTTGACCGGGCTTGCGCCGCTCGGCGCAACCGCAACCGGCGAGACGGGTGAATCGAAGCTGCCCTCGGGATTGCGCCGGCAGCCGCGGAATGTCCGGGAACTGTTGCTCGACATGCTGCGCCCGAACCCGGAAGACCGGCCGCAGGATCCCGTCGCCTTCGCTGAGCGGATCCGACTTGTGCTCGGCATGCTCGAACGCCGGCGCCCGTCCCGGCGCGCGAAGCCAACGGCTCCAACAGCGCCGGTCGTCATGCCGTTCGAATATCGACGGCCGCCGTCGTTCATTCGCCCCATCGCCATCGCCGCGGGGATCGTCGCGCTCGCTGCCATCACCACCTTCCTGATCACGCAACCAATTCGCGCGATATGGCGGCGGCATCACGATGTTAGTCAGATCGGCGTGCCGGTAGGCGTTCCTGACGCGCAAGCCTCGGCCGCCGCGGTGGTCCAAAGTACCCCGGCGCAGCCAGCAGCAACGGCTCCGCAGGTCGCAACGGCAAATCCCGAACAACCAGTTCAGCAAGCCCAGCCTGCTGCGACTGAGCCACAGGTCGCGGAGACAACCACTGCTGCCGCGCCTCCTTCGGAGCCGCCCGCCGCCACCGCTGCAGCGGAGAGCCCCCGCGTAGCAGAAAACGAGAAGCCGGCCGGCGACGACCGCTCGGATGCGACGTTGCTCGCGCATGACAAATCTGTCGCATCGCCGGCGGAAGGGCCCGCACAGCCTGCGGCAGCGCAACCGGCGCCCCCCGTTGAATCAAATGCCGCAAACATTGCATCAACAACGTCGTCGAATGACGAGCAACCTGCGCCGCGACCCGCACGTATCGCCAAGAAGATCGCGAGAACCAGCGAGCACCGGCAAACAGATCTCCATACTGCGCCAGACCGTGAAATCACAAATGCGCCGCCGATGCCGCGCGGAACGCAGCGCGCACGATTTGTCGGCACCACGCGCGACGGCCAGTGGATTTTCGAGGCGCCGTCGGGCGACGCGGTTCTCAATTTGCCGAATGATGATCAGGACCGCCGCAGCTCCAGGCGCCGTCGTCATCATCACCGCGATGAAGCGGATGGCGGACAGCAGGGTCTGCCCGAACAGCCCGCTGCCCCGGACGTTCGTCGTGCGCTTCCACCGGACGACGACTAATCTGCGCTGCGCGGTTGCCTCGGCGCCGTCAGAGTCCGACTTTGATCGCGATGTCGGATAAGCCGGCGAAGCTCAAAATCGCTGATCGCGAGTTCAGCTCATGCCTCCTCGTGGGCACGGGTAAATTTTCGTCGAACGAAGCGATGCGCGACGCGCTGATCGCGAGCGGTACCGAAATTGTCACCGTTGCGCTGCGCCGCGCTGATCTGTCCGGTAAACACGATCCGTTCGCAAACATTCTGGATTTCATCGATCCACAACGCTTTTTGATTTTGCCGAATACGAGTGGGGCACGGAACGCCACCGAAGCCGTTCGCCTCGCGCGACTCGCTGCGACTGCTGGACTGCCGCGCTGGGTGAAGCTCGAGATTCATCCCGACCCGCACTATCTGCTGCCCGATCCGGTGGAGACATTCGCCGCGGCGGAGGTCCTGGTGAAGGAAGGCTTCGTCGTCCTGCCCTACATCAATGCCGATCCGGTGCTCGCGAAACGATTGCAGGACGTCGGCACCGCAACTGTGATGCCGCTCGGCGCACCGATTGGCAGCAACCGCGGCATCGAAACGCGCGCCCAGATCGAAATCATCATCGAACAGGCGACCGTCCCGGTCGTGGTCGACGCCGGCCTCGGAGCGCCGAGCCAGGCAGCGGAAGCGATGGAGATGGGCGCGGATGCCGTTCTGGTTAACACCGCGATCGCGATCGCATCCGATCCATCACGAATGGCGGCGGCGTTTCGCAAAGCAGTCGAGGCGGGACGCGAGGCGCGAGAGATCGGTCTCGCCGAGCAGCGCGTTACCGCATCTGCGACCAGCCCGCTTACCGCGTTTTTCACCGAGCAGCGCTCGTAGCTATCCGCCATCACGCTACCGATGTACGGGAAGGTGACCGCTTCCCCTTCAGATCATGGTGGAGGCGCGGTATTTCGAGCTGACTCGATTGGTCGCACTGTAACGTCGTTGTAGAACTGAATCTGCCGCCGGCCTAGTCGGCGCACCATGCGCCAACCGTGTTCGTGGGCGACACGATGCAGCTCGTCGTCGGACACTTTATCGAGCACCTTCATCTCCGCCGGATGCGTCACGAAATATTCCGGCCTGTTCGCGAGTTCGTCTGAAATCTTCGCGATCAGCGCCGGCAGTTGGTCGCGCGGTGTTATCATTGCCTGGTCGAACGCCGTTTCGGCGGCGGATTGTCCGGCACCCGCTTACCGGGAAATGTCGGCGGGTCTTTCGGTTTGCGGTTGAGCTTGGATCCGAGTGCGACCTCCGCCTTGCGCGAAGGCGACGGGCCGCGGGCATTCGGCTTCTTCATCAAATTAAGAACGGCTGCGCCGCCCGTCTCGGCCGTGCAACTGGCAGAGAAGCGTCGCCTCGGTAAACTGCGTCCGATGTTCTCCGAAACGGTTGAGCTGCGCGGCCATATTATCGATTCGCTCATCCTGCCAAAGGTGCTCGATGAAATCCTGACACGCGGTTGCACTTTCAAGATTGAAGAGGTTCGGATCGGCCAGAACCGCGTCGACCAAAGTTATGCGCGCGTGCACGTCTCCGCCGAGACCGCCGAGAAGCTCGACGAACTGATTCTGCGCGTCCGCCAGCACGGCGCGGCAGTGATCGAGCACAAAGAGGCGCAACTCGCACCTGCACCGGGCGACGGAATTTTCCCCGACGACTTTTACGTGACGACAAATCAACAGACGTTCGTAAGAGTCGGCGGTAAGGAACTCGAAGTTCTGCCTTCCATGATGGACTGCGCGATTCGCGTTGATCGCGCAGACGACGCGGCGCGCACCGTTCGCTTTTACGACGTCCGTAAAGGCGACGAAATCGTCGTTGGTCATCAAGGCACCCGAATCGAGCCGCGGCAACGGCCCACGTCACACGCCGACGTCTTTCAGTTTCTCAACACGAACATCTCAGCCGAGCGCCCGAAGTTTGCCGTCATTCGCGAGCTGGCGCACGAGTTTAAGAAAGCGCGCAGCGCGGCTGGTAAAATTCTCGTCGTGGCTGGTCCGGCGGTCATTCACACGGGCGCGGGCGAGCATCTCGAGCAGTTGATCGAGCTTGGTTACGTCGATCGCCTTTTCGCAGGGAACGGACTCGCGGTTTACGATATTGAAAGCGCGCTCTACGGCACGGCGCTCGGAGTGAATCTGGAAGACGCGCTGGTCGATCAAGGCCACACAAACCATTTGCGCGCGATCAACGCGGTGCGCCAGGCAGGCGGGATCGCAGCGGCCGTCGAAAAGAAAATTCTGACGCACGGAGTTATGCATGCCTGCGTTCAGCACAACGTCGACATCGTGCTCTCCGGCTCGATTCGCGACGACGGCCCGATTCCCGGCGTCACGACCGACGCGGTCGAAGCGCAGAAAATCATGCGCGAGAAAGTGCGCGACGTGACGCTTGTCCTGATACTCGGCACGATGCTGCACTCGATCGCGGTCGCGAACATGCTCTCGGCCGCAGTGAAAATCGTCGTCGTCGATATCGATCCGTCGGCCGTGGCGAAGATCGCCAGCGCACAGAGTTTTCAATCGATCGGGCTTGTCACCGACGTTGAACCGTTCCTGCGTGAACTGGTTGCGTGTCTGGAAAAATAGATGCGCGAACTCCTGCTCTGCGCGCCGGACCATTACGGCATCGAGTACGAAATCAATCCGTGGATGAGCCGTGCGCGTGCCGCGGAAATCCCGATCGCCCAAGCCCAATGGCAGGGCCTGTTCGCGAAACTGACGGAGCTCGGCGCGAAAATTCATCTCGTTCCGGGTCAACCGCGGCTGCCGGACATGGTCTTCACCGCGAACGCGGGGCTAACCGTCGGCCGCCGGTTTATCCCAAGTAATTTTCGGCACCAGGAACGCGCGGGCGAAGCGCCGTTCTTCGCGCAGTGGATGGAGGCGCACGATTATGAAGTCGTTTGGCTGCCGCCGGATCGTTACTTCGAGGGCGAAGGCGACGCGCTTTTCGGCGGTGACGCGCTGTTCTGCGGATACAAGTTCCGGTCCGACATTCAGTCGCACAGCGCGGTTGCAGAGATTCTGAGCTGCCTCGTCATTTCAGTCGAGCTGGTCGATCCGCGGTTTTATCATCTCGATACTTGTTTTTGTCCGTTGCCGGACGGCGGCGGCTTTTGGTTTCCGCAGGCTTTCGACGAATACGGGCAGCGTGCGATCCGCGAGCACCTTGGCGAGCTAATCGATGTGCCGGAGGAGGAGGCCGTGCATTTCTCCTGCAACGCCATCGTGCTCGAGCACGAGATTGTGCTGCCGGAAGGCGCGCCGATCCTGGCGCAGAAGCTCGAAGCGCGCGGTTACCACTGCCACCCGTTGCCAATGACAGAATTTTTGAAAGCCGGCGGCGCGTGCAAATGCCTGACGATGTTTATGCCGCAACGCGAGACCGTGTAAACGCTGTCACCTCGCGCGGAGCGAAGGACCTCGCTGGCGTTCTGCACGATGTGATTCGCAGCAACGCGTTTAAATCTCGGCGCTGATTTCGATCGGACTAATGTCTAACTACGAGCCCACCGCGCGGCGGCCAATCGCGAACGTCTTCAGGCTGACAGCGAATCGCGCCACGCAGATTTGCATCGTATGCGGCATTTCTCCCGACGCGATCTCCTGCACGTCGATTGTGTTCGCGACGGCAGCGGCGCTCTGCTTCTGGCAATCGCGCTCCCATCCATGGCTGCTGCTGATTGCTCCGGCGTTCTGCTACCTGCGGCTGTGGTGCAACATGCTCGATGGCATGGTTGCGATCGCCTCTGGCAAAGCGAGTCCGCGCGGCGAGATCCTCAACGATCTGCCGGATCGAGTTTCCGACGTCGTGATTCTTGCCGGCGCCGCTCATAGCGGCTGGATGCACCCGCTCATCGGCTATTGGGCGGCGATATTCGCGGTGCTCACCGCTTATGTGGGTGTGCTCGGCCAAACCGTTGGCAGCGCGCGCGAATTTGGCGGTGTGATGTCGAAGCCATGGCGGATGGTGATGCTGCACATCGGCGCGTGGGCAACGTTCGCGCTTTCCCGGCGCGGCCAAATCAACTACGGCAGGCTCAGCGTTCTTGATTGGAGCTGCCTGGTCGTGATCGCCGGTTGCCTGCAAACAATCGCTGTTCGGCTGCGCTCCACCTTCCGCCGGCTGCGCACCAAATCGAACGCTCGCTGATGTCGCCACAACTCGCGGCCCACAACAGCATCTTTCTCTCTTACGTTTGCGTCGTCGCCGCCACCCTGATCGGCGGCGGGCTGATTCTGGCGATCGTTCATTTCACGGCGCGAAAGCCGATCACGTCGATCTGGCAAACGTACCGCGCCTGGCTCGTCATGGCTCCGCTCGCGGCTGGTGTCGTCTTCGCCGGGCGTGTGCCGTTCATCGTCGCGACGGCTCTGCTCGCAATCCTGGCGTTCCGCGAGTTCGCGCGCGTCTCGGGTTTGAACCGCGACCGGTGGATCTCCGCTGCAGTTTATCTCGGCACCCTCATCATCGGTGCGGCCTCTTTGTTCCGCCGATCATTTGCCGCGATCGCGATCTTCACCATCACCTTGACCGTTTTCAGCCCGATTGCGCGGAATGTTTATCGCGGCGAGTTACAGCGTATCGCGCTCGGCGTCATCGCGTTCGTTTACGTCGGCTGGATGTTCGGTCATCTCGGTTTACTCGCGGACGCGCCAAACGCCTACGGCTACGTTTGCTTTGTCATCTTCGCGACTGAGGTGAGCGACATCGCGGCGTTTACGTTCGGCCATCTCCTCGGCCGCCATCCGCTCCGCAGCGAAATCAGTCCAACCAAAACCTGGGAAGGCGCATTCGGCGCGCTCGGTATTGCAATGATCCTGCCGTGGCTCCTCCGCTTCTCGTTTCCGGAGTTCGGCGCCGTCGAGTTACTGCTCGCCGGCGTGATTGTCGGAATCGGTGGCCAGATTGGAGATCTCTCGATTAGCATGATCAAGCGTGAGATCGGAATCAAAAACGTCGGAACGTCGATCCCAGGTCATGGCGGGATTCTCGATCGCATCGACAGCCTGATCTTTGTCGCGCCGCTTTTCTTCTACATGGCTGACCACTATCATCACGTGCGGTGAAAAGATGGCGCTACCGCCGGACCGCAATGTCGCTGCACGCGTTGCGTCTGTTCGTCGCGCTCGTCATTCGCGCGGCGTTGCGCTGCTATGTGCGCTTCGAAGTAATCGGTCAGCGGAATCTACGAGACGACGGCTCGATCGTGCTCGTCGCCAACCATTCAAGTCACCTCGACACGGTTTGTCTGCTCGCCGCTCTCCCACTCCGGCGGCTCCATCGCGCGTTCGCTGCTGCCGCGGCCGACTATTTTTTTCGAAGTCTGCCGCGCACCTGGATCGCGTCGTCGATTGTCAATGCCCTCCCTTTCGCACGCGGCTCGAATGTTCGGCAAAGCATGTCGGTTTGTCGCGAATTGCTGGACGCGTCCGGTAATATCCTGATCATTTTTCCTGAAGGCACGCGCTCAACCGATGGAGCTGTCCATCAATTCAAGTCTGGCATCGGCGCACTCGTTGCCGGACGGGATGTCGCCGTTGTGCCGTGCTACCTCGACGGCGCATTTCGCGCCTGGCCCAAGGGGCTCCGAATTCCACGCCCGCATAAAGTGCGGCTCATCGCGGGCGAGCCGCGAAATTACGCTACGCGTCAACGCGACAAAACAAGCATCTCCGCTATCGCCTCGGACCTTCACGCTGCGGTAAAACAACTCGGCGCAACGCATGAGATCCAGCGAACACACGATGCAGAGCTTCGACGGCGCCGAGCTGTTTTACCGTTCGTGGATTCCCGGGAAGCCGACGCG
>JBJMWW010000081.1:0-19112 GCA_045809945.1 Chthoniobacterales bacterium | reverse complement strand
TCGGCTCCGGCGTTCAGGCGCGTAGCCACCTTGAAGCGATGCGTCTGGTCAGAGCTTTCTCGGACGTGCGTGTCTGGAGTCCACGCAGCGCAGCGAGTTTCGCTCGCGAATTCGATGTGACGGCAACCGATACGGCGAAGAAATGTGTCGATCGCGCCGATGTGATCGTCGTCGCCACGTCGGCGATCGAACCCGTTCTCTTCGGCGATTGGATTTCGGCCGGTGCGCACATCAACGCAGTCGGTGCGACGCGGCCAAACTGGCGCGAACTTGACGACGAGTTGCTCCGGCGCGCGCGAATGTTTGTCGAGCAACGCGAAGCGGCGATGAAGGAATCCGGCGATGTCATTGCCTCTGGCCGGATCGACGCTGAAATCGGCGAACTGATTGCAAAAACAAAAACCGGGCGCCGGTCAGCCGACGAAATCACGCTTTACAAATCGGTCGGCGTCGCCGCGGAAGATATTTTTGCAGCTGACCTGGTTTACCGTCGCCTAACGAATCACTAATCGCAGAATTCGAAAAACGATCGTCAGGACGATTGTGACCAAGGCCCCTAACACGATGTGATCCTGCCGGTGCGCGCGCCTGGCTGCGTTTGCATAGGGAATGCGCGTGAAAGTCACCATCGTGTAAAGCGGCAGATAAATTCGCGGCAGCGCGGTTTGCAGCAAATGGTCCAGCTTCTTCTTCGCGCGGAAAACGCGTGACGCAGTCTTGTCGCGCATCTCGACGAAATTGTGCACGGCCAGATCAGCGAGCGCGTCAGCGTTTCGTTTCCGGCGCCGGTAGTATTCAGCAAACGCCCGTTCGCGATCGGCCAATTGCGCGAGGCACTCGTCGAGCACGAAGCAATCTTCAAACGCCGCGTTCATTCCCTGTCCGTAGAACGGCACCACGGCGTGCGCCGCGTCACCGACCAGCACGACCTTATCGCGATGGAACCACGGCGCGCAGCGGATGGTGACGAGAGAGCCAGTAGGATTCTCGCGAAAATCTTCCAGCAGCGCAGGCATGAGCGGCACGGCGTCCGGAAATTCCTGCTCAAAGAACGCGTAGACATCCACGTCATTTTTAACGGAGCCAAAGCTGCGCGGACCTTCGACCTCCCAGAACAACGTGCAGGTGAACGAGCCGTCGGGATTCGGCAGCGCGATCATCATGAAACTTTTCCGCGGCCAGATGTGGAGCGCGTTTTTCTCCATCTGCCACGAACCATCAGGCGCGGGCGGAATCGTCAGCTCTTTGTAGCCATGCGCCAGATAACTCCGATCATAGCGGAAGCCATAAAGCTTCTTCTGCATCGATTCGCGCACGGCGGAGAATGCGCCGTCCACACCGATGACCGTGTCACCTGATGCGGAGACTGGTCGCTCATCCCCGCTCTCGACAAGGTGAGCTGTCGCGGAATCCAGATCGACGCCAATGCAGCGATGGTTGAAATGCACGCGCACGTTTGGATAACGCAGCGCAGCTTCGATCACAGTGCTGTTCAGCGCAGCCCGGCCGATCGAATTGATGTATTTGTTAGGATCGACGTCGTAGGGCGAAAAGTGCAGCTCCCCCGATTTGTCGTGAATCATCCGGCCGCGCATTGGGATCGCGTGCTCGAGTACCTGCTGCGCAAGTCCGACTTGCTCGAGCGCATGAATACCGCGCGTCGAAAGCGCTAGATTGATGGAGCGGCCGCCGACGAAGTTGCCCGCGCGTGGGTCGGCCCGCCTTTCGTACAGTTCTACTTCGTCGCCGCGACGACCGAGATAGGTCGCAAGCAGACCGCCAGCGAGTCCGCTCCCGATGAGGACGAATTTCGCCACGCCGGAGTATCGCGCTTAGATCTCGAAGAGCGCTGGAAATTTGTAGCGATAAACCCAGAGAAGAAACAGGGCGAGCACTGCCACCACGAGCGCAATCGGGTTGAACATGTGATCGATGAAAACGTGAAAGAGCACGATATTTACGATGATCGGGCCCAATAGCATGAGGCCGAGTGCAACGAAGCGTGATCCGGCGAGCAGGCACAATCCACCGAGCACCTGCAGGCCACCGATCGCGTAGATGTAACCGCTGTGGAAGAGCGCTCCGATAAACGCACCGGCATCACCGGGCGGCAGCGGTGGCATCGGGATGAAGTGAAGAAATGCGTTTGAACCGAAGACGGCGAACGTCAGACCGAGAAGGATGCGCGAGGTATGGATCAAATACTTCATGGGTAGGGATTGTTCGCTGAAAACGCACGCATGCCGACGAAATTCCGCAGCGCGCGTATGCGGGAACGCCACTTGCTAAGGATTACGCCGTGAACAGCTTCGCCCTTAAATCCGTTCTCGTTGTCGACGACGACCAGCAACTCGCCTCGGCTGTGCAATGGATTCTCGCGGACGAGAATTTCCTCGTCGACGTCGCCCACGATGGCGAAGAGGCGTTGACGAAAGTGCAGTCGGCGGAATACGACACGATCGTTTGTGATCTGATGATGCCGCGACTGCGTGGCGATGAGTTCTACCTCAAAGCTAAAGCTTTGCGCCCGGAGCTGGCTGAGCGGTTCGTCTTCATCACCGGATTCGCAAGTAATCCAGGGATGAATGATTTTCTGGAACGCCTCGACGTGCCCTACCTCGTCAAGCCATTCCCGATTGAAGCACTCATCCACTCGGTGAAAGAGCTGGCCTGCGGGGCTGTGTGCTAGCTGGCTACGCGCCCAGCACCTGGGCGAATCGCCACACCTCGTGGAAAGTGTTGTAGAGCGGCGCAGGCGCGACGCGGATCACATTCGGCTCTCGGAAATCGCATTTCACTCCGGCGGCTTCCAATTTCGCGAAAAGGTCGCGCGGATTTTTGTGCGCAAGAATTGAAAGCTGACAGCCGCGTTCCTCCGGATTGCGCGGCGTTATCACCGTGAAATGCTGCGCGCCTATTCGATCGAGCAGGAATTCGAGGTAGCCGGTTAGCTTCCGCGATTTGTCGCGCAACACGCTCATTCCCCCAGCCTCTTCGAAAATCGCGAGCGATGCGCGCAGCGGCGCCATTGACAGAATTGGCGGATTGCTCAGCGACCACGCGTCGGCTGATTGCACCGGGACAAAATCGGGCTGGAGATGCATCTGGAAACGCGTCGCCGGATCGTTGCCCCACCAGCCGGCAAATCGCGGCAGCTCGGTATTTTTTGCATAACGTTCGTGCACGAACGCACCGGCGACAGCACCGGGTCCGGAGTTTAGATACTTATAGGAACACCAGACCGCAAAATCCACACCCCAGTCGTGTAATGCGAGCGGCACGTTTCCAATCGCGTGCGCGAGATCGACACCGAACGGGATGTGGTAGCGGCGCGCCGCAGCACCGATCTGTGGAATATCGAAGAAACGGCCGGAGAAGAAATTCACGCCGCCAATCAGAACCAACGCGAGCTCGTCGCGATGTTGCTCGATCGCATCCTCGCAGCGCGTCTCGGTCGTGATCAGTGTCTGGTCGAGATCGAACCCGTGATGCGCGATCTGCGATTTAATCGCGTAGGTGTCGGAGGGGAACGCGGGCGACTCCATCAAGATCTTAAAGCGCGACTCGTTAGGGCGGTAGAACGTCGCCAGCATGAGGTGGAGGTTCACAGTCAGGCTGTTCATCGCCACCACTTCGTGCGGCTGCGCCCCAACCAATCGCGCCAGCGGCTCGCGCACCGTCTCGTGGTAGGAGTACCACGGCGTGGCTCCATCGAGGTGCGCGTCCACTCCGAGTTTGGCCCAGTCGTCGAGTTCCTGCTCGACGATCGCGCGGGCCGTCTTCGGCATCAGGCCTAACGAATTGCCGCAGAAATAAATCAGCGGTTTGCCATTAGCTCCGACCGGAATCGCGAATCGATCGCGAACTTTGCCCAGCCGATCATCATGGTCGCAGGCGAGAGCGAATTGTTCGTCGGCCGAGAATTCCATCCTCAACGCCTCGCGGCGATCACCTTTAGCTCGACCGCGATTGGCGTCGGCAACGCAGTGACCGCAACGGTAGTGCGAGTCGGGTTTGGTTTGCCGGGGCCGGCAAAATATTCGGCGTAGATGCGATTGTAGACCGGAAAATCGGTCATGTTCGTCAGGAACACCGTCACGTCGACGATGTCGTTCCATGATGCACCGGCGTCCTCAAGAACGAGCCGGACATTGTCGAAAACAGCGCGGCATTGAACTTCAATGTCGTGCGCGAGCACACCACCAGCCGCGTCGAGCGTAGCACCGGGAATTTCTTTGCTCCCGCGAACACGCGGTCCGATTCCAGAAAGAAAGAGCAGATTGCCGACTCGCTTGGCGTGCGGAAATGCGCCGACCGGTTCCGCTGCGCGAGAGCTCTCGAAGGACTCGCTCACTTTTCTACGAGGAGAGCCGCATCAGTGCTCGTCGTGATCGTGGTGATCGTGCGCGCCATTCACGGTCGCGAATCGTTTCGCTGAGCGGGCGCGTGCTTTTGCAGCTTCGATCTCGCGATTGCGTGGAGGCGAATTCGTAACCAGCGAGGCGAGCAATTCCTTTGCGATGCGCGTGACGCCCTCGACCGCATCATCGAAGGCATCTTCGTTTTGCTTCGATGGTCGCGTGAATCCGCTAAGCTTCCGCACAAACTGCAGGGCTGACGCACGGATCTCGTCTTCGTTGGCGGGTGGATCGAAATTATTCAGGGTTCGAATTGCTCGGCACATGATTGTTCTCCTCCTACTGGGTTGGTTCGTCAGCCGCCGGAAATCGCGCCCATGACGAAAAATGGCTCGCTACCCGCACTGATCGCGGGCGGCAGCGGCGTATCAGGTGACTCATGCGAAACATCTTCGCCACATGCGAAGAACCGCAGGAATGGGCGCCGCATTTGAGTGGAATGATCACGCACAGTTCCGCGGAGCATGGGGTATTCGGTTTCGAGAGCGTCGAGCACTTTACGTTGCGTGACGGGCTCCGGAACCTCGACCGTTACCTCGTCCCCGACGCGGGCAAGGTTGCGCAGATGGTAGGGCAGAACTACTCGCACCGACACAGCAGTAACTTGACTGGTTAAACCAGTCGAGTTTTGCAATGCGTTCGCGGGGTTCATGTCAGCGTTTGTGCTTCGACAGAAAGTACCGCGGGCAAATCGCGCACAATCGCCGTCCACGTGTCCCCTTCGTCAGCCGACGCATAAACCTGACCGCCCGTCGTTCCAAAGTAAATCCCGCACGGCTCGGCCGCATCGACCGACATCGCGTCGCGCAACACGTTCACGTAGCAATCGCGCTGCGGCAGACCGTTGGTCAGCTCTTCCCATTCGTTGCCGCCTGTGCGGCTGCGGTAAACCCGCAGTTTACCGTCCGGCGGAAAATGCTCCGAGTCGCTCTTGATCGGCACGACGTAAATCGTCTCCGGGTCGTGCGCGTGCACATCGATTGGAAAACCAAAATCGCTCGGCAAATTCCCGCTCACTTCACGCCACGATTCGCCGGCATCGTCGCTCCGCATTACGTCCCAATGTTTTTGCATGAAGAGTGTGCCGGGGCGCGACGCGTGTAGCGCAATCCGGTGAACGCAGTGGCCGACCTCCGCCTTTGGGTCCGGCATGAATTCCGAATGCAAACCGCGGTTGATCGGCTTCCACGTTTCGCCGCCGTCATCGGTGCGAAACGCACCCGCCGCAGAGATCGCGATGAAGATCCGCTTCGGGTCGCTTGGATCGATCAGGATCGTGTGCAGGCACATCCCGCCCGCGCCAGGTTGCCACTTCGGACCGGTATTGTGCTTGCGCAATCCAGAGAGCTCGCGCCACGACACCGCGCCATCGCGCGACTCAAACAGCGCCGCGTCTTCGACCCCGGCGTAAACGTGATCCACATCATTCAGGGACGGCTCCAGATGCCAGACACGTTTAAATTCCCACGGGTGCTGCGTGCCGTCGTACCATTGATGCGTGCCGGGAATCCCGTCGTAGACGAACTTGTTGCTCTCACCTTTCGGCATTCCATCCGGCGACTTCTCCATTCCACCACCAGGCGTTTGCCAGGTTTTACCGCCGTCGCTGGAACGCTGAATGACCTGGCCAAACCACGCGCTCGTCTGCGACGCGTAGATGCGGTTCGGATCAACCGGCGAACCTTTGATGTGGTAAATCTCCCACCCGGCAAAGTGCGGTCCGTCCACTTTCCAATCCTGCCGCTTTCCGTCCGACGTAAGGATGAACGCGCCTTTGCGCGTGCCGACAAGAACTCGAACGGTGCTCATGGCGGAGTTCTACTCCGGGCTCACTTCGCGATGCAAACGTTCTTCGATTCGGTGAAAAAGCGCAGCGCTTCGTTGCCGCCTTCGCGACCGACGCCGCTCTGCTTCATTCCGCCGAACGGCACCCGCAGATCCCGCAGCAACCAGCAATTGATCCAGACAGTGCCGGTGTGGATTTGCTCCGCGACGCGATGCGCGCGGCTGAGATTTGTCGTCCAAATGCTGGATGCGAGTCCGTAATCGCAATCGTTGGCGTAGCTCACTGCTTCTTCTTCTTTGTCGAACGGCGTGATCGAAACGACCGGCCCGAAGATTTCTTCGCGGTTCGTTCGGCAGGACGGCGGGAGGCCGGTGATGATTGTCGGCTGCAGGAAATAACCGTCGCGGCAGCGTTCGTTGATTGCTTCCGGAGATTTCCCGCCCAGCACAATCTTGCCGCCTTCCTGCTGCGCGAGATCGATATAGAACTTCACCTTCTCGAGCTGCGTCCTGGAAACGATCGCGCCCTGATCTGTCGCCGGATCGAGCGGATCGCCAACGCGCAGCTTCGATGTCTTATCGACGAAGCCGTCTACGAAGTCGCGATAGATCGAGCGCTCGACATAAATGCGCGAGCCGCAGAGGCAAACCTGCCCCTGGTTCGCAAATGACGCACGGACTGTCCCGGGAATTGTCGTCTTTAGATCTGCGTCCGCAAAAACGAGCGTCGGATTTTTTCCGCCGAGCTCGAGTGAAACTTTCTTAAAATGCGCCGCCGCCGCTTCGGCAACTTTACGTCCTGTTACCGTGCCGCCGGTAAACGAAATCGTGTTTATGTCCGGATGCGCGGTGATCGCGGCGCCAACATTCGCGCCCGTGCCATGCACTATGTTCATCACACCAGCGGGAAGGCCGGCTTCTCGCGCCAGCTCGCAGAGCATGAACGCAGTCATCGGCGTGAGCTCGCTCGGTTTCGCGGCGCATGTATTTCCGCAGGCGATCGCAGGCGCGATTTTCCAGCTCAGCAGATAGAGCGGCAGGTTCCATGGCGAGATCAGTCCGGCGATGCCGCGCGGCTGACGCAACGTGTAGTTGAGCGCAAGACCATCAGTGATGTGCGCTTCGGACTCGCTGTGCAGAATCGCGGTCGCGAAAAAACGAAAGTTGCTCGCGGCCCGCGGAATATCGAGCGATCGCGCGAGCGATAGCGCCTTGCCAGTATCGACCGACTCGGCACGCGCAAGTTGCTCGATGTCTCGCTCGATCAGGTCTGCAATGCGCAGCAAGGTACGAGAACGGTCCGCGGCTGGCTTGCACGACCATTCGGCAAACGCCGCGCGCGCTGCACCGACTGCACCTTCTACATCTCGCGCGTCACTATCCGCGACCTGCGAGTATGGCTTTCCCGTCGCGGGCTCAATGTTCTCAAGAAATCGGCTGGTCGCAGGCTCGACGAACTCGCCGTTGATGAAGTTAAGAATCCTGGTCTGTGTCATGTCGAGCGCGGTCAAGACATCGCCGGTTTTCTACCACGAAGATTCCTCGACTTCGCTCGGAATGACAGAGGAAAACGCGTCGCTCATCTCGCATCGATCTCGTGGAGAATTGCTTTTGCCGCGGTCGCGCTTGCGTTCGTCTCCGCCAGCTTTGCGATGACTTCGGCGAAGGCGCGGAACATCGCGTCGCGTGCAGGTTCATCGTGCAGCAGCCGCAGCGTCGCGGCGGCGATAGATAGCGGTTTGGCGCGATGTTGAATGAACTCCGGCACGATTTCGCGACCGGCGAGAACATTCGGCATCCCGAGATGTTTAACCTTCACGACCGCGCGCGCCGCAAGGTAGGTCAGCCATGAAACCCGGTAGACGAGCACGAACGGCAGTCGGAAGAGCGCCGCTTCGAGTGTCGCGCTGCCCGACGCGACGATTCCCACAAACGCCCTTTGCATGAGTGAATGCGCCTCGCCGGTTGTGATCGTGAAATGCGCCGGTTGATCAATCAGCGCTTTGATCTCGGCCGCTAACGCATCGGACGCGGCGGCAATTTCGAAACGGAGGTCTGGTTTTGATCGCAACATCGTCGCCGCCGTTTCGAGCATGATCGGCAGAATCAGTCGCACCTCGCGCAACCTGCTGCCTGGAAACAGGCCGACGAGGTCCGGCTCGCGTGGCGCGTCCGTTCGGCGCGGACCAAGCGATTCGGCGATTGGATGGCCAACGAACATCGTGCGCAGTCCAGACGCATTGTAGAGCCCGGCTTCGAACGGAAAGATGCAGAGCATGAGGTCGAGCGACTTTGCCATTTGCGGAATACGTCCGCGATTCCACGCCCAGACCTGCGGGCTGATGTAATAGATGATCCTCGCCTTGATGCCGCGTTTGCGTAGCGCGCGCGCGAGCCGCAAATTGAAGCCGGGATAATCGATCAACAGGACGGCGTGGGGCTTCGTCTCATCCATTTCGCGCAGTACCGCCGCGAACTGTTCGCGAAAAAATCCGTAGCGACGAACCACCTCCCACAGTCCAACGACAGCCGCTTCGTGGATCCAGTTCCTCACCCCACCGCCGGCGACCTCCGCCATTTTCGGTCCACCTCGTCCAACGAATTGCACGTCTGCCTGCATGTCACGGATCGCGTTCATCAACGCGGCGCCGTGGGTATCGCCGCTCGCCTCCCCGGCCAGAAAATAGATCGTCACGCGCGAGCGATCTGATTCGTGATCTTGACCGCGAGTTCGAGCGCGGCGGCCGCTTCGAATCCCGAAACTTTCGGCGCGCGACCTGTCGCAGCGGATTCGATAAATGCGGCGAGCTGCTGTTTCAACGGCTCCTCTCGCTCGATCTCGACCTGCTGGCGGTCGATCCCCGTGCTCGTCCGCCGATAAATTTCACCGGCCTGATTCTGATAATCGAGCGAGAGGTAGGCGTCCTCCTGAAAAACGCGAATCTTGCGCATTTGTTCCGGGCTGATCCGGCTCGAGGTGATGTTCGCGACGCAACCGTTTTCGAATCGCAGCCGCGCGTTAGCGATGTCTGCGCTACGGCTCAGAACCGGAACGCCGACGGCGTCGATGTTCTGCACCGGCGACCGCACGAGATGCAGAATGATTTCCAAATCGTGAATCATCAGGTCGAGCACAACACTGATGTCGGTGCTGCGATTCGGATACGGCGAAAGCCGATGCGCTTCGATGAACCGCGGATGCGTGAGACGTTCTTCAAGAGCACGCAGGACCGGATTGAAACGCTCGACGTGGCCGACCTGCAGGACGAGGCCATGGTCGCCCGCCAGATTCGCCAGCCGCGCCGCGTCAGCAGTCGTCTCGGTGATTGGTTTCTCGACGAGCAAATGTTTGCCGGCACTGAGCAGCTCGGAAGCGACGGCAAAATGCGTGCTCGTCGGCGTGGCGATCGATGCGGCATCGATTGCCTGTGCGAATTCCGCTAACGAGCCCACGGCGCGAACATTGAACGCGCGAGCGATCTCCTCTGCCCTTGCTTCGTCTGTGTCGTAGACGGCGGCGAACTCCGCGTTCGGAATCTCACTATAGATCCGGGCGTGATTTTTACCGATGTGGCCGACGCCGACCACGCCAACGCGGAGTTTGTTCACGGGCGATAATGATTTTCTTTTTCCCGCCGCTGCGCAATCGTCGCTTCATGGCTGCGCGAAATGGCCGGTTGGCAGTGCAGAAGACGTACAAGCTCTACGTCGGCGGCAAGTTTATTCGTGGCGAGAACGGCCGCGTCCTCGTGGCGAAATCCGCCAATGGCGAAACGATCGCGAATTATTGCCGCGCTTCGCGCAAAGATTTCCGCGATGCAGTTGTCGCGGCGCGTGCGGCGTTCGCCGGCTGGTCGAAGCAGAGCGCGTATTTGCGCGGTCAGATTTTATATCGTGCGGCGGAGATGCTCGAGATGCGCCAGGAACAGCTCGTGCAAGAGATCGCGCGCGCCGGCGGTAATTCGTCCTCGGCAGAAAAGGAAGCTGCGCTCGCGGTTGATCGGTTGGTGCATTACGCCGGCTGGACCGACAAGTTCGGCCAGCTCTTCAGCACGGTAAATCCGGTCGCCAGCTCGCATTTCAATTTCACAACGCCGGAGCCGACTGGCGTGGTGATTGTTGTCTGTCCCGATGACTCGCCCCTCCTCGCGTTCGTCTCGCTCGTCGCGCCCGCGATTCTCTGCGGCAACGTCGCGATCGTTCTGCCATCAACCACGAACCCTTTGCCGGCGCTGACATTGGCGGAAATCATCGCGACGAGCGATCTGCCCGGCGGAGTGATCAACGTCCTCGCCGGCAGTCGGAGCGAACTCGCGCCGCATTTCGCAAGCCACATGGATGTGAATGCGATCGTGGACGCTTCGCGTGACGCGCAGCTTGGCGCGGAGCTTCAGCGCGGCGGCAGTTTGAATTTGAAGCGTTACGTCCGTCGTGACCTTGCGCCTGACCAATGGCGCACATCCGCGGCGGAAAACCCCTATTGGATCCTCGACTCCGTTGAAATGAAAACGGCGTGGCATCCGATCGGCGTTTGATCCAGCGTGCGCGCGCTACTCATCGTTCTCGACAGCGTCGGGATCGGCGATGCGCCTGACGCGGCGGAATATGGCGATGAAGGAGCGAACACGCTCGCGCACATTTTCGAACGCGAGCCGAACCTGCAGCTGCCGACGCTCGACTCGTTAGGCCTGGCCCGGTTGTTCGGGCGGGACGGTGATGTTCGCGCGAGCTACGGGCGGATGCGGGAGCAATCAGCCGGCAAAGACACCACAACCGGTCATTGGGAACTCGCCGGCGTAATTCTGGAGGAGCCGTTCGCCGTCTACGAACGCTTTCCCGACGAGCTCGTCCATGCGATCGAGCGCGACGCTGACATTGAGTTCATCGGAAATTATCCGCGCAGCGGCACGGCGATTCTCGACGAGCTTGGGCCTGAGCACATCCGCCGCGGTTCACCGATTCTTTACACATCGGCTGACTCGGTGCTGCAAATCGCAGGGCACGAAGAAGTCATCGCGATTGATCGACTTTACGAGATTTGCGAAATCGCGCGGCGACATGCGAATTCGTTTCGCATTGGTCGAGTCATTGCGCGGCCGTTTGTCGGAAGCGAAGGCGCATTCAAACGGACGGCGCACCGGCATGATTTCTCGTTCCAGCCACCGCGCACGGTGCTTAATGCAATGTCAGATGCGAAACGCGACGTGATCGGCGTCGGCAAGATCAGCGACATATTTGCCGGTTCGGGAATCACCGAATCGCACCCGACATCGAGCAACGCCGAAGGCATGTCGCAGATCGCGCGGCTGTGGCGCGAACGCGACGACGGTCTGATTTTCGCCAACCTGGTCGATTTCGACATGATCTTTGGACACCGCCGCGAAGTGAAGGGCTACGCAAACGCGCTGCGTCAATTCGACGACTGGCTCGCAACCTTTGTCGATGAAATCGCGTCGGACGATCTCGTCATCATCACCGCGGATCATGGAAACGACCCAACATTTCGCGGGAGCGATCACACACGTGAGCAAGTGCCGCTTTTCGTGCTGCACCGAACCGAGCGGCGTGATCTTGGAACACGTGCGACTTACGCGGACGCAGCGGCAACTCTGGCGGATTACTTTCAGCTGCCGAGTTGGCCGAAGGGCTGCTCCTTCCTCTCGTGATGCATATCCCCTCATTGATCGAAAAAAAGCGGGACGGCGGCGAGCTGGCGCCGGACGAAATCGAATTTCTCGTAGAGCGCTTCACCGACGGCGAGCTGCCCGATTACCAGATAAGCGCCTGGGCAATGGCCGTTTTCTTCCGCGGAATGACGCCTGCCGAGACGCATCATCTCACGCTCGCGATGATGAACAGCGGACGCGTTCTCAAGTATCCCAAAGGAACGCCGCTCAAAATCGACAAGCATTCAACCGGCGGCGTTGGCGACAAGACTTCGCTCATCCTCGCGCCGCTCCTCGCCTGCGCCGAGGTATGGGTGCCGATGATCTCTGGTCGCAGCCTCGGCATCACCGGCGGCACGCTAGACAAACTCGAGAGCATTCCCGGCTTCAACGTCAACCTCGATGAGAAACGCGCGCTTGCTCAACTCAAGAGCATCGGCGTTTTCATGATTGGTCAGACCGCGGACATTTGTCCGGCGGACAAGAAGCTTTACGCGCTGCGCGATGTGACCGGCACCGTTCCGTCGCAGGCTTTGATCGTCGCGAGCATCATGAGCAAGAAACTGGCGGAGTCGCTCGACCGCCTCGTGCTCGACGTGAAATTCGGGAGCGGCGCGTTTATGAAAACGCGCAAAGAAGCGGCCCAGCTCGCCACCGCAATGGAGGAAGTCGGTAAGTCCCTCAACGTCGACGTTTCGCACGTGCTTACGCCGATGGACGAGCCACTGGGTCGCGCGGTCGGTAACGCGCTTGAAATAGCCGAGGCTGTCGAAGCGCTGCAAGGTGGCGGACCGGCCGACCTGATCGAGTTGGTTCTCGACCTCGGCGAGAAAGTCTCCCCCGCTCCGCGTCAGCAACTAGCTGATTGGCTGAAAGACGGCACGGCCTGGCGAAAATTCGTATCGCTCGTTTATGCGCAGGACGGCGATGCATCAGCGGTCGAGCGCATCGCGGAAATTCATCGCGCACCGGTCATTGAGCCGTTCCCCGCTTCGCGTGAAGGCAAGGTGACTAAGATCGACGCCGAACTGATCGGTCGCGCTGCAGTGCTTCTGGGCGCCGGGCGCCAACGCACCGAAGACGAAATCGACTTCGCCGTTGGCTTCTCTCAAATCAAGAAAGTCGGCGATCGAATTGAAAAAAATGAGCCGTTGCTAATGGTTCATGCGCGCAAGCAGCCGGACGTGGAAATGGTTCTCCCGCTGCTACAAAAAGCAACGGTTGTCGGTTGATCGGGATCTCGTCATCCCGGCGTTCCCTAACTGCTAGACTGTCACGGCGATCTTGATCTCCGGCGCTCCCTGGACCCAGTGCGCATCGGGAAAACATTCCTTCGCCATGTCCAGCCCACCCCATTCCGCAAAAAGCGCAGACGCGTTGTGATCGATCTCGACCTGGGTGAGCGGCCACGACTTCTTGCTGCCGGCAAACACGATGTAAATGATGCCGCCACTCGTGCCTCCATGCTTCGGATTAGAAGGAATGTTCAGCGCGGCAGCCAAAGCGACTGACGCCTCGCCAATCTGGCCGGCCGGTCCGGTATCGGCGAAGACAGCATAGTCGTAATCATTCCGATCCGGCCGGACGACGACGCCGAAATCGCCCAGCTTCGCGCCTAGTCCCAGCTTGCCGGGAAGGACAAAGAAGTTGATCGACTCTGCGTCGACATAGCGGCGTGGATCGGTTGACGGCATTTCTTCGTCCTCAAGCGACGTCGTGGAAACATAGAAGCCCGGCGCGGGATCGCTTTTCTTCTGAATAACTGGATTGCCGGATGGCTTGCCGTTGTCTGTAGCGAGTCCCCACCAGTTGCCCGGCTTGCCGGCGTTAGCCAGATAATCCATGCCTGACACGCCATCGGGGTGATAAGCGTGGTAGCCGCCATCGGCATCGATCTGCATCCCCGCCGAGTAGAAGAACGCTGAGTCATCGTCCTGCCGCGTGTTGATGTCGGAGTAACCGACGCGTTTGAGGAACTTCAGTTGTGCCATAGCTCTTTAGTCGAGGTGCATGCTGCCCTTAAGTTGGTAAATTCAAGGCTCTACTTTGTCACCGGAGTGGAGGGCAACTTGAACCCGAGGTAGGTGCCCGAGCTGATGCCCATAAGAGTCAGGAGCGTTGGATCCAAAGTTGGCATGGCTAACCGCGTAACAACCTGCGATATGAAGATGATCCCGAGCACGAGCGTCCAGACGACGATCTGGAAACGGTGGAAGGTAATGATCCGGGTATTCTTAAGCGGATCACTACTCGACTCGTTGTCGCTCAGGATGTCCATGAGCAGCTGGCGCAGACGGTTCTTCTTGAATTTCTTCAGGCGCACCTCCGCTCCGTGCAGGTCAGCGAGGATGAGTTGAATATCGGTCTGAGCCGTGGTGAGCGCATCGCCGGTCTTATTCTTGAGGTCCTGATTCGCCTCGGCCAATTGCCTTCGCAGCTGCCTGATTTGCACTGGAAGTGGAGGAGGTGCGCTGCCGATAACTGGAGACAGTACAATCTTATCATCCGACGCTTCGGCCTGGTTCTGCGAGATGACCGCCGATCCGAGCGCAGTACCGGCACTGATTCCGATAAGTGTCAGCACGGTGCCGTTGATCGTGTCTGTGTCGCCACGTCCGGTTACCAGCCACAGAAAGTAAAAGGTTGCGATGACGACGAAGAACCAGAACGCCATCTGGCAACGGCCCAAGCTAAAGGGCGGCAGTCCATCGGGACACACGTTCTGCGCAGAATCACGAATAATGCCGGTGTTAAATGCCCAGTAGAGAAACAAGACAAAGGCCAGAACGAGGAGGGCTATGCCTATGATCGTTGGCCAATCGGTTGGAAACCTTTGGAACCGAAACTCCACCGCTTTTGTTCTGCCTGGAAAGGAGGCGATGACATGCGCGGTATCCCGGTTCTGCTGGTAAACCGCGATGGAAACCGGCAGCCGATTATCCAATCCCGCGGCGGTTAGTACATTGCTCCAGTCCGCACGGCTTGGTTGGTTGGTCGCGTCGCGCACGAGGTCAAATTCCACCCACGTGCGATATGGCGCGTCCCTGACGTCACTCAAATCTGTCTGAGCGTACCACGATGGAACGTCCACGAGGAATTGCGAAACTCTCACCGTTCCCATTACATGGCCCGCCATGTAGAGCCGCAGAACCGGCAGCACTTCCTCCGCGAGCGCGTTCCATTGTTGCCGGACCTGTTCCGAATCCTCCCATCTCGTGCCAGGCGGCAGCGCGTTCTCGGTTTTCTGAAGTTCCTCCATCCGGGCGCTTTTCGGAATAATGCCCTGCTCCATCAGCATTTGGATCCAGCACCCGAGATTCCGGACGCCGAGGCTCACAGTGTCGCCGATGTGTGCCACCGGCGTCGGCTGCTCAATTCCGTTACGAAGAACCTTTATGTAGTTCACCTCGTAGCGTCCGCCTTGTGAAGGAAGGTTATCCTGAACCAGAATCGGCAGCTGCGCTGTGCCCGAGGTTTGTGCATGGGCCGCGGCTATCCCCAGCACCCACATCGATACCACCGCGAATTTCAGCCCCAGTGGTCGGGAACTCACTGACATCTTGCCGTCAGATTATGACGATGCCGAAGCTGAGTGTCACTACTGTATTTTAGCTTATGGCTCGTCAGTAGTGTAGACGGTTCACGGAATGGCTGAGAACACGGCGGTGATCATGATGCCGATGACACCGTTGATGAAGCTGTCAAAGGCGGCGTGGGCGAGGCCGGCTTCCTTGAGAGCTTCCATTTTCGCGAGGTCTCCCTCGTCCTGCATCAGGTCTTTGAACTCGTCGGCAGTGATCTCGCCGGCGGCTAGTTGCCGGCTGTATTTCTTCAGATCGTTCTCGGCGGCGGTGAGAAAGGCTTTTCCATCCGAGATAGCCTGGGAGCGGTAAGTGGTGAAAGTGGTCTCAGCAAGGTGGATGATGCCTTGCTCGGCGCTCTTGATGATCTTGTCGAAGTCCATAATCGTGACGGCGGCGTTACTGGTTCTGCGGCGTTTTGATCTTGCCGCTCTCAAGCTTGATGATGTCGTCGAACTCGCGGGCGACGTGGTCCTTTTTGTCGGCGATGAAGGCCGGGCTGAGCGAGCCGGCTTCTTTCCAGCGCGCGAGGAATCGGTTCAAGACACCATCGGGTCCGCGGAGCGTGTTCCAGGATTCGATCGTGTAATGGTTGAGTGGCCGGCCGTTGTCGTACTCGAACGCTTTGTCCAGCTCGCGCTGGAGCTCGGCGATCCTGGTCGTATGGCTAGAGTAGGAGGCTGTCGCTTCACTCATCAGCGCAAGAGTGTCGACCTTTGCATTGGTAGCGTGCTCGTAGGCCGCCTGATCGTAGGTGGAGATCGTTTGGCAGCCAGCGCAAAGAAACAGCGCGCCAAGCAGTCCGAAGTAGATATGTGACCTGAGCATCTTCATCCCAATTCCTCTGCGCGGATAGTCCAGAAGTCGTCGGAGAGGTTGCGATCGGCCAGATAGGCGTAGGGCATGGTGAAATAACCTTCCTGACCCCAGTCCGCGCCCCACGAGTTGCGCACGATAAAGCGCTGGTCGCGGTCTACGTAGCCAACCGCAAGGACGGCGTGGCCGCCTTTGTTTTGTTCTTTCGGTTTCGGAAGGTTGAGCACGCCGGTCCTCTCTACTTCCTTTGACTCAAATGATTGGTAAACGGTAAACCCAAAGACGAACGGGAAACCTTCGGCGAGGCAGATCCGCATTTCATCGACCGTACTGATGCGGTGGTAGGAAGTGATCTGGCGCTTTCGGGCGCTTTTGTAGCACGAAGCATGCGGTTTTTTGGTGAAGGAACGCACGTGGTAAGGCCATTCCTTTTCGGAACAAACACCGAGCTTGGCCAGCGACTTAATGCCGTCGCGAAGAAAGGCCCCGCTATCCTGCGCGATCGTCCCTTCGATAGCGCGTTCGTTGTAGTAGATGAAGAGCCGGCTGACGTTGGTGAACGTACCGCCCATCTTGTTTTCGAGGAACTCAATCGCGCCGGCCAGGGCATGGCCGCTGCAACAACCAAGACTACCTTGATTCTCTACCCGCGAACATCCGCCCCGCAGATCGACACGCGACGGAAACTGCAAGCTCTTTGGCGCAATCGACGAATAGTAGAAGTCGCGGTGATCCGGCAGGTCGGGCAACCAGCCGTACCATTGCGGTGAACGGTTGACGAGCGTCGAGGATTTAGCCATAGCACGTCAAATCGGCCGCGCGGTATTCGAACGCTGGCAGAGTTGGTTCGACTCGCAGCACGAAAACCATTCCAGCAGGTCAGGCGGATTATGTCTCTCCTATTTTAATTGCGGCGTTTACCAACACTGCTTTCGGCTTGTCCGAATCGCTCGGCTCGGGGTTCAATGTAACCGGTGCATAGCATTAGCCGTCGCCTCCTCCTCTTGCTCGCATGCATAACGGCAGCCGTTCGTCTGCAAGCCGAGCCATCTACTACGGGCAAAGGTGCAATCGATGAGCTGATCCCGTGGCTCCTGAAAGAAAACGGTGAACTGCGTGAGGTGCCTTTCTCGCAGGTGATCTTTGACACGACCGGCAAGCGCGTGTTGCCGGTTGAAAAGGACAAACCGGTTCATCAGCGCGTTATCAAAGCGATCGCGGCGGCGCTCGATGACGTGGTGAAAGGATTAAATGAGCCGACCAGCCCAATCCAAAAAATCGGTCGGATTAACGAAGTGAGCAGTCATTTCGAAGACGGCGTGCGTGAGCGCTTAAATTCGGTGGCGGGTCTGCAGTGCGAAATTCCTCCGGCGGCGGACGGTCATCTGCAGCGCTCGGGCTATCCAGACCTGAAGTTAACCGAAAAGGAAAGCGGCAGTATCTTCTATCTCGACCCGAAGCTTTATGCACAAGGCAGCCGCGACAGTAGCTTTCGCACTTTCTACTTCGAGCCCAAGGTAGCGACCAACAAGGTGCGCGACGATGCGGTGCATTTGATTCTCGGATTCGAACACGAACCGCGCGAGCCAGCCGGCGGGTGGCATTTCACGCGCTGGGACATTGTCGATCTGTCCCACTTCAACGTGAAGCTCAAAGCCGAGTTCCAGGGCAGTAATCACGACATGTACCGGCCGGAGGCGATTGTGGCGACGAGCGGCAAGTGATGTAACAGTTCGGCCGTGATTGCAGAAGCGGCACCAGCCGTGGAGTTCGATACAATTGATGACGTCGTGCGGGATCTGGCCGACGGCAAAATCGTTATCGTGACCGACGACGAGGATCGCGAGAACGAAGGCGACCTCGTGATGGCGGCGGAGAAGGTCACTCCCGCGTCGGTGAATTTCATGGCGATGCATGGACGCGGCCTGATCTGCGTGCCGGTGTCGAATGAGCGGGCGGAGCAGCTCGGGCTGCAGCGAATGGTGGCGCAAAACCGTGAAATGTATCGGACGGACTTTACAGTCTCAGTCGACGCGGCGCATGGCGTCACGACCGGCATCAGCGCGCACGACCGTGCCAGGACGATCAAGACGATCGCCGATCCGAAATCGACACCGGACGATCTCGTGCAGCCCGGTCACATTTTTCCATTGCGAGCAAAGGAAGGCGGTGTCCTGCGCCGCGCCGGCCATACCGAAGCCGCGGTCGATTTAGCCAAGCTGGCGGGACTTCAACCGGCTGGCGTGCTTTGCGAAATCTTGCACGACGACGGAACAATGGCGCGGCTGCCGGAGCTCCTCGAGTTTCGCAAAAAACATGGCCTGCGTATCTGCACGATCCAGAGCCTGATCGGATATCGACGTGTGCGCGAGAAACTGGTCGAACGCGAGCAGGTCGTGACCATGCCGACTGTATATGGCGACTTCGAATTGCATCTTTATCGGTCGAAAGTCGACGGGACCCATCATCTCGCGTTGGTGAAAGGCACGATCTCGCCTGACACGCCGACGCTGGTGCGGGTCCATAGCGAATGTCTGACGGGCGATGTCTTTGGTTCACGACGCTGCGATTGCGGGAATCAACTGCACGCGGCATTGCGCCAGATTTCAGAAGAAGGAAAAGGCGTGCTGGTTTACATGCGGCAGGAAGGCCGCGGGATCGGCCTCGCGGCGAAGATTCACGCCTACAAATTGCAGGAGGAAGGTCTCGACACAGTGGAAGCGAATGCGCGGCTCGGGTTTCCCAGCGATCTCCGCGATTACGGGCTCGGCGCACAGATTTTGTTCGACCTCGGCGTGCGGCAGTTCCGTTTCCTGACCAACAATCCGAAGAAGGTCGTGGGCCTT
>JBJMWW010000080.1:0-20536 GCA_045809945.1 Chthoniobacterales bacterium | reverse complement strand
GGCCGACGTGCACGCCGTCCGCGCCGATATCGTGGGTGACCTCGGGATGATCGTTCACGATCAACGGCACGCCGCGTTCCGCTGTTTGCGCCCGTAGCTCGGATGCAAATCGCCGTACGTCAGGGAGCGGACGATTCTTCGCGCGCAGTTGCAGCACGTCGACTCCGCCGTCGAGCAACTTCGCGGTGACCGAACTCACGTCAGAGTCCGCGACATAATTGAGATCGACGATCGCGTAGAGCCGCGCGTTCATCAGAGATGTCATCCTGAGCGAAGTCGAAGGATCGCTAGTAGAAGTTTGCATTCAACCGTCGCAAACCAGAAGGCGACTAGCGATCCCATTCGACTCCGCTCAGGGCAGGCTCTTCGGCAAGCTCAGGATGACCCACCGCCGCCGCTACTCGTGCAGCCGAACCGTCGATGGCTTCAACTCAAACGCGCTGCTGTTCATCACGCGATCGACGAAGCCCGTGTCGTATTTGCCGTTCCAAAAATCGGCGTTGCGCATGATCGCGCTGTGAAATGGCACGGTCGTCTTGACGCCGGCGATGTAATACTCGTCGAGTGCACGCCGCATTCGCGCGATGGCCGACTGCCGGCTGGCGCCGCTCGTGATCAGTTTCGCAATCAGCGAATCGTAATAGGGCGGGACGATGTAGCCGGTGTAGGCATGGGAATCGATCCGCACACCGCGGCCGCCCGGCGCGTAGTAAAACGAGATCCGCCCCGGCGACGGCTGGAAGTTCTTTTCCGGATCTTCGGCGTTGATGCGGCACTGGATGGCATGGGCGCGCGGCTCAGCGTTGGCAATGTGCGGCGAAAGCTTCTCGCCCGAGGCAATCTTGATCTGCTCCTTCACCAAATCACAGCCGTAGACCTCCTCCGTGATCGTGTGCTCGACCTGGATGCGCGTGTTCATCTCGATGAAGTAAAAGTTGCCGTCGTGATCAACGAGGAACTCCATCGTGCCGGCGTTTTGATAACCGACTGACTCCGCGAGCTTGATCGCAGCGTTGCCCATTTTCTTGCGCAACGACGCAGTGAGAATTGGCGACGGCGCCTCTTCGATCACTTTTTGATTGCGGCGCTGAATCGAACAATCGCGCTCGCCCAGATGCACCGTGCGGCCGTGTTCATCAGCCACGATCTGGAATTCAACATGATGCGGATTGATGATCAGTTTCTCGAGGTAAAGAGCGCCGTTGCCGAAGGCTTTCTCGGCTTCCATTTGCGCGGACTGAAACGCGGAGCCGAGACTTGCCTCGTTATGCGCCGCGCGCATGCCACGACCGCCGCCACCGGCGACCGCCTTGATCATCACCGGGTAGCCGATCTTCCTCGCGATCTTCATCGCTTCCTGCTCGTTCTCGACAATTCCGTCGCTGCCGGGAGTTACCGCCACGCCCGCTTTGCGCGCGCAGGCACGGGCCGAGTTCTTGTCGCCCATCGCGTGCATCGCGCTGGCCGGGGGGCCGATGAACTTAATCTTGCAGCTATTGCAGACCTCGGCGAAGTGCGCGTTCTCGGCCAGAAAACCGTAGCCGGGATGAATCGCATCCACATCGCCGACTTCGGCCGCGCTCATGATGCGATCAATTTTCAAATAACTTTCGCTGCTCGGTGGCGCGCCGATGCAGATCGCTTCGTCGGCTAACTGCACGTGGAGCGAGTCAACATCCGCTTCCGAGTAGACGGCGAGCGTGCGGATACCGAGCTCCTTACAGGCACGGATCACGCGGAGAGCGATTTCGCCGCGATTTGCGATGAGGACTTTCTCGAACATCAGGCGCGCTTCTGTTCGCGCGGTGCGTCCCTACCGCTGCATAGCGTGCGCGTCAACGCACCCGAAAGAGCGCCTGACCGAATTGCACCGGCTTGCCGTTCTCGGCGACGACTTCCGCAATGGTGCCGCTCACTTCCGCCTTGATCTCATTCATTACCTTCATCGCTTCGATGATGCAGACGACCGTGTCCTCCGTCACCGTCTGTCCGACATCGACAAAGATCGGTGCGTCCGGCGAAGGAGAACGATAAAAGGTGCCGACCATCGGTGAGGTAATTTCCTTCAACGATCCTTTTTCAGCGGGCGCGTTACCCGCCGGTTCACCGGCCGAAGGTGGCGCTGAAGCGGCTGCCGCGGCAGGCGGCTGCGCAACAGCCGAAGCGATCGCGGGCATAACCGCGATTGGAGTAGCTCCCGTCGCCTCAATCCCACCTTTCTGGAGCTTGAGCTTGAATCCGTCCTTCTCCATTTCGAAAACGGAAAGGTCGTTTTTGCGCATCAAATCGATGATGGCCTTAATGTCTTTGAGTTCCACGGCGCGACGAGTGAGGCGTTTAGGTAACGCACCTTGGGAGAGCAGGTCAAGAAAAGGAATTTCGCAGACCGATTGCGTTAGCGTCGCGGCGGAATATTTGTCAATCATGGCGCCTCTGCGCGTTGCGTTGTTGATAGCGCTCATGGCGGCGACCGCGCTTTCATCGCCCGCGCTCTATCTGCCGGACCTGGGAACAATGGATGCCGGCTGGTCGCGCCATTTTCTGCGCAACGGCATCAACCACTTCGATCATGGCGAATATATCTACTCGCTCGAAGAGCTGGATAGCGCGTTGAGTCATGCGCCGAATTCCGGCACCGCGGCGCTGGTTCACATTTACAAGGCGCGCGATTTCTATGGATTGAAAAATTACCCCAAAGCCCGCGAAGAGTTAGAAGCGGCTCTACGCGCCGCTCCGCAATCGGGATTCGCCTGCGCCGCCGCCGGCACTGCCGCCTATCAGGCCGACCGATATGCCGAAGCGCTCGATTACTTTCAGCGTGGATTGAAAACCGCGCCGCATCACGATCTGCTCCTCGACAATTTGGCATGGTTTCGCGCGACCTGTCCTGATCCGACGTTTCGCTATGGTGCGGACGCGGTGCGTTTCGCCACCGAAGCTTGCGAGCTTGCGCACTGGAAAGATTCCGCGTTTATCGACACGCTCGCTGCAGCACAGGCAGAGTCCGGAAATTTCGCGGCCGCCGCAGCGACAGAGCAGCGTGCGCTCAACGAAAAAGATGCCGAACGGATCGAGCGTGCGGCCGCGCAGAAACGCTTGCAGCTGTATTCGCGCAACCAGCCGTATCGCGCGAAAAGCGGCCGTTAACTCGCGCTCGCACTGTCAGCCAGAATGCAACCGTCGCGCATTTCGATCCGTCGCCGCGCGCTTTTCGCCAGCTCGGCGCTATGTGTCGCGACGATCAGCGTTGTCGGATGATCGGAGGCGATTTCGTGCAGAAGCCGCACGATCATATCGGCCGATTGTGAGTCGAGATTACCCGTTGGCTCGTCTGCCAGCAGGAGCGCGGGCCGGTGAATCAGCGCTCGCGCAAACGCGGTGCGTTGCTGTTCGCCACCGCTAAGCTGGTGCACAAAATGTTCGGCGCGGCCGCCAAGCCCGACGCGTGTAACGAGTTCTCGTGCCCTTTCCCTCGCCTCCTCCCACCCGACGCCTTCCAGCATCAATGGAAACGCGACGTTCTCGATCACATTCATCATCGGCAGCAGATTGAAAAACTGAAAGACGATGCCTACACGGTGGCGGCGGTAATGCGTCAACGCCGAATCGTTCGCCGGATGTAGCGGGATACCGTCGACATGGAGCTCGCCCCGACTCGGCGTATCGAGTCCGCCGAGCAAATGCAAAAGCGTGCTCTTTCCGCAGCCGCTCGGGCCGGTGACGGCAACGAACTCATTCCGCGCGACATGCAATGTCACACCGTCGAGCGCATGCACCTCGCGTTCGCCGTCGTTATAGTAACGCGCGATGTCGATTGCAGAGATCACCGGAGAAGGTCTATCCGCCAGCACATCTGCGGCGGCAAACACCTCCTTCACGATTGTGGACGAGACCGCGGACTATGCGGTGGTCGACAAGCCTCCGTTTCTGCTCATGCATCCAACAAAGCCGAATGGCGCGCGCACATTGTGGAATGAACTGCGCGGGCTGTTCGCGTTCGAAATCGCAAACGGCGGCCAAATCTCGCTCGTCAATCGACTCGATCGCGAGACAAGCGGTCTCGTGCTTGTAGCGAAGAACTCGGAAACAGCGCGACGTTTCGGATTGCTCATGCAGCAACAACAAATCGCGAAGCAATACCTCGCAATCGTCTGGGGCTGGCCTGACTGGGACCGGCGTCTCGTCGGTGCTCCGCTCGTGCGGCAAGGCGTGCATGTACCGAGCGCAATCTGGCTGAAGCAAGCTGTGCATCCGCTCGGCGCGCCGGCCGTCACGGAGTTCGTCGTCGAGCATCGCTTCGTGCATCCGACGTCAAACGGCGACCGGTTCTCGCTCATTCGCGCGGTGCCGCGCACCGGTCGAACACACCAGATTCGTGTGCACCTTGCCGGTCTGGGACATGCGATTGTCGGCGACAAAATCTACGGGCCTGACGAGCAACTGTATTTGAAATTTATCGATCGGGGTTGGACCGACGAATTGGAAGAGAAGCTGCTACTCCCACACCATGCTTTGCATGCATCACAGCTTTCAATCGGTGATCAGACATGGCGTTCGCCGTTGCCAAAAGATCTGCAGGACTGGGTTAACGCGGCGCTTTGATTGCAATACAGGCAACCCGCAATATCGTGGCGCTCCCTCGATGAAATTCCGCACCGCACTGGCGAGCCTCACTATTGTTTGTAGCGCTGTTACGTTCGCAAACGCCGGCACTGACCGACTGTCGACCCGTTTCGTCAACGACGATCTCGACGCGCCGTCGTTCGAAATTTCAACTGCTTCGACTTACATGCTCGGCTGCTTCGGCAACCCGCATGCCTACGAGATTGCGGCGCAATATCTTGTGGGACGAGTCCGTTGGGGAGCGATTCACGATCCGGACAGTTGGTTTCGCGGCTATAACCAGGTCTACTTCGGCGGCATGGGCGAATGGTTCGCTCGTGGGCTAGAGAATCACTACTTCGGGATCACCGCCGGATTGCGCTATAACTTCGTCCGGCCCAACTGGCGCTTTGTGCCTTTCATTTCCGGCGGCGTGGGCCTGGGGGCTGTTGATGCTACTCGCGATCCTACGGCAGGCGCACTTGGCCAGGACTTTACCTTCAACATTCTCACCGCCGTCGGTGTGTCATACAAGTTGGACGAACACTGGAAGCTGGAATTTGGCCTCCAATACCAGCACCTTTCCAATGCCGGCTTGTCCGAACCGGAGCGTCCTAACTCGAGCTTGAACTCAGTAGGCCCGGAGCTCGGCGTCACCTACGTCTTCTAACCTGCGCGAATGGCGGTTCCGGATGAAAACGTGCTTGTTGTCCGTCGCAGCTTATTTGACGAGCTAGGCAGCTTCCAGGGCCTTTGCTTCGAGCCGCAACGTTACATCAGCGCGCTGCTTTCCCGCGGTAACAACTTCTTTCTTCCGCGCGCGCAGGCCGAGAACGATCCTGGCTATAAGCAGATCATCCCTTACGCCCTCATTACTCACGGCAACCAAGTGCTGCATTACGTCCGTGGCAAGAAAGCAGGCGAGCAACGTCTCGTAGCGAAAGGATCGATTGGTATCGGCGGCCATATGAATGACAGCGATGAGTCCCTCTTTGCCTTCGACGAAGCTGCCTACCGCGCGGGAGTAGAACGCGAGGTGAACGAAGAGATCAAACTCCGGACGCGGTTCACAGATCGTATCGTTGCTCTACTGAACGATGACAGCAACGAAGTCGGTCGCGTTCATCTAGGGATTGTTCACGTCTTCGAATTAGACGAGCCCAGCGTAGATAAAGGCGAGGCTATGATAACGAACCTGTCGTTTCTCACCCGTGATGCACTGCTGGCTCGCCGCGACGCGCTCGAGACGTGGTCGCAGCTGTGCGTCGATTCGATAGACCGCCTGCTAGCTCAGTAGCCGAAACCGGTTCCGCGGACTACCTCTCCGTTTCGGATCAATGCGCCGTGCGTCTGGTAGCCAGTGTAGGCGCCGAAGCGATTCCGGGAGTTTACCTTGAATTCGACAAGGTAGCCATAGAGCTGTTCGCCGCTGCGCGCGGGCAAGGTGGCAGGCTTAGGTTGACTGGTAAACTCGATGATCGCGCTACTCGGATCGAGTAGTTGATCACCTAGCCAGTCCTTCACGATCGTCATGTATTCGGTTGGATACTCGCCATACTTCGCCACATCCGGTGAAGGCTGTGGCGATGATTGCGCAAACGATAGGCCGCAGGTCGCGAAAAGTAGCGCCAGCGCCAGTCTTCTCATCGCTGCACTCAGGGTCGCTCGGCGATTGGGATTACCTTTTTACCGACCGCCTCTCCGACGTACTCACTGAGAGGCCGATAGAGACGATTATCCTCGAGCTGTTCGAGGACGTGAGCGCACCAGCCCGAGCACCGCGCGATGGCAAAGATCGGCGTGAACAGGTCGGTAGGTATGCCTAACGAATAGTAGACGGTGGCGGAGTAGAAATCCACGTTGGCGTTAAGATTCTTCTTCTCCTTCATCAATGCTGCGATTCGCTCTGACATGCGTATCCACTTAGGATCACCGATCTTCTCACTGAGCTTCACTGCCATCGTCCGCAGGTGCGGGGCGCGCGGATCCAGCGTTTTGTAAACGCGGTGGCCAATGCCCATGATCTTCTTCTTTTCGGCCAGCTGGCGCTCGACGTACTCGTCCACTTTGTCTTCGCTGCCGATCTCCTCGAGCATGTGGATGACGCCTTCGTTGGCGCCGCCATGTAACGGACCTTTGAGAGTGCCGATGGCAGCGGTGATGGCCGAGTAAAAGTCCGTCAGGGTCGAGATAGTTACTCGCGCGCTAAAGGTAGAGGCATTCATGCCATGATCGGCGTGAAGGACAAAAGCTACATCGAGCGTGTCGCTTGCTTCCTTTGACTGCGGCTCGCCGCAAATGAGGTAAAGAAAATGCTCGGCTTCGGTGAGATCGTCGCGCACTGGCGGCAGCGATTTGCCCTGCCGGGCGCGATGGAAGTAAGCCGCGATGACGCCAATTTTTGCCGTGATGCTGCGGGCACGGCGCTCGTTGATCTCGCGCGTCGCTTCCTTCGCCATGTCGGGGTCGTATAGACCGAGCATCGAAATCGCGGTCCGCATCACATCCATCGGATTCGCATCTTTCGGCGCGGTCTTGATGAAATCGATGACGGGCCCGGGCAATTCGCGTTCCGCGCGCAGCTTCTTCGTGAATTCGCTCAACTCGGCGCGATTCGGCAGACGCCCCTTCCACAAGAGGTAAACGACTTCCTTGTAACCGACTTTGCCGACCAACTCGTTGATGTCGTATCCGCGATAGATCAGCTGCCCTTTGTCGCCGATGACGTCGCTCAACGCCGTCGAGTTGGCGACGATCCCTTCGAGTCCTTTGGCGGTGACTGGCATTTTTCTCTGCGGGGCAATTACATCGGCCTGGGTGCTCGTTCAAGCGGCAATCGGGCGTCTCAACCGCACAATTGCGTCTCGCAGCGCGCCTATATCGCCGGCAGAAATTTCGATGACATTCGGCACACCGCGAAGTCCGCATGCTTCGGAGGCAATGGCCGGAATTCCCGCTGCCGCAGCGCGCAGGAGACGACGCGGCCAGTGCTCGACCCATGCCGGAAGCACGAATGCCGCGGCGCTTTCACAAAGATCGCCATTTTGCCTGACCACATCAACACCATCCCAAAAATTCGCCGCCTCGAGAATTGGTCCGCCGAGTTTCAGTTTGAGATTGAGCTCGTGAACGACTTCACGCAGTTCGTAACAACCCTTGCGCGCCAGCGTGCTGGCGGGGAAAACAATTGTGTCGCGGGGGGCGAACGCCATCTGCGTCGTCGGCACAGACCAATCGAGTTTGATCGCGCGATCCCCCGCAATTCTCGCGATGTGCGAATGCGGTGTAATCCAGTAGCGCGCTGCGCTTAACGCCACCGTTTCCGCGTCTCGGACTTCCGGCGGGGCGCGGAAATCCGCGATCGTCCTGCTCTGCGGATGATGAACCGCGGCTGCGTCGAGAGTTTTCTCTAACTCCGCAATCGGCAAGCGCGTCATCAGCACATCGAAAGTACGACCCGCGAGGTCGCCGCGCTGCCAGAGATGCGCGAGCAAGTTTTGATTAACGACCAAATGATCGGCGATGTACGGGATTCTTTTCGCGTAGGCTTCCGCGAGTTGGCGATCGAACCGCAGCAAGGCGCGTTGCCGTTCGGCACCTTGAGTGGCCAGGCGGCGCGACCCTAACGAGCGCACAACTGTCGCGAACTTTGCCTGCTCGATCGCAGCGATCCCATTAACGTTCCAGCGATAGCTCGTTAAACGGGCTGATTTAAGCGGAAGAAAGACGGTATCGCGTTGCCCGCGTTTCTGCTGTAGCCACGCGTCGAATTCGGGTTCGAACTTATCGAGGAGCCACGCAGTGGTTCCATGTCGCGCCAACGACGTCGCCGCCGGATTGCGAAAACATTTCGTTACGCCGCACGTCTCGCAGGTCTCGGCAGCTTCCACGCGCGATTCGCACGAGGCGATCGGTTCCCGGCCATCTTGCGCAATCGGCCGACTGCCATCCAGCGCAAACAGATCAACGAGCAGTTCGCCGCGACTGAGTACAACGCGCAACTGACATCGGAAGCGCGGACGGAAACGCAGGTCGACATAATTCCAGAAGATCGTCGCGTCGCGACCCGTCTGCGTGGTCGAACCAGGCACACGCTGCGTGTGCGCGTGACGCTCGACGATTTCGCAGCCGCTGCGTAATGCCACGTCGTAAAGCGCGTTCGACAACTGACACAGACCGCCGCCGACGTTGGGAATCACACAGCCTTCGCGCAGTTCGCGTCCTTCGACAAAGCCGCGACGGCGCGAGGTGCGACCGAGATTTTTCCAGAAACTGAACAACTGGTCAGGCGCAATCACGATGCCGTTCAACTCGCGCGCGGCGATGCGAAGGTTCTGCACCTTTCCCGCCTGCAATGCGAACTCGGCCGGTGATGCGGAATTGAAGAGAACCGTGCGCGATTCCGCGATGCCTTGTGCGGACGGATCAATCGCTTCTCGGGCAACTTGGCCGGCGACTTTCCGTTCCATTCGGACGCCGTGCGCTTCAGTCGAAAACATGCCGCGCGAAATTGAAACCATGCCGCCGCTCTGCGCGTGGGCAATTTCTCTTCGATCACTCGGATACCGGCAATCGACGCAGATCTTTCGATCTATTTCGATTTCATTCGCTCGATCAACGTATCCGCCATCCTCGCAGGTGTGTCGGCAACCGCGATCCCGGCCGCCTTAAGCGCTTCGATTTTTCCCGCCGCCGTGCCTTTGCCTCCGGAGACAATCGCGCCTGCGTGGCCCATTCGCCGTCCGGGCGGCGCCGTCGCTCCGGCAATGAAAGCAGCTACCGGTTTCCGGCAATTCTTCGCGATCCATTCGGCCGCTTCTTCCTCGGCGGAGCCTCCGATCTCGCCGATCAGAATCATTGCTTCGGTTTGCGCGTCATCATTGAAGAGCTTGGCGGCGTCGAGGTGAGACATGCCGTTGATTGGATCGCCGCCGATGCCAATGCAGGTCGACTGACCATAGCCACGGGAGGTGAGTTGCCAGACCGCTTCGTAGGTCAACGTGCCCGAGCGCGAGATCACTCCGACGTTTCCCTCTTTGTGAATATAGCCCGGCATGATGCCGATCTTGCATTGCCCCGGCGTGATAATGCCCGGACAATTCGGACCGATCAGCCGCGAGCCTTTGCCGCGCATCTCTGCTTTCACGCGCATCATGTCCATCACCGGAATGCCTTCGGTGATGCAGATCACCAGCTCGACTCCGGCATCAGCGGCTTCGAGGATCGAATCGGCCGCGGCGGGTGCGGGAACGAAGATGACCGACACGTTGCAGCCGGTCTGCGCACGCGCTTCCGCCATCGTGTCGATCACCGGCACCTTGTCGTCAAACTTTTGTCCACCTTTGCCCGGAGTGACACCAGCCACGACGTTCGTTCCGTATTCCATGCACTGCCGCGCATGAAAACCTCCGGCGCTGCCGGTTATCCCCTGCACGCATAGCCGTGTGTTCTTATCGACCAGGACAGCCATTCGTTAGGTAGTCTTACGTTTGTGCAGCATGAGCGTGTTGCCGAACGGATCGAGCACCATCGCAAAGCGGCAGACCGGCGACTCGGTCACATCCATGGCGATCGTCGCCCCGCTCTCTCGGACGCGCTGCACCGTCGCATCGAGATCGTCGGTTTCGAAAGCCGCCATCGTTCCACCTTTCGCCGGGCGCCATTGGTCGCCGTAATCGCCAACGCCGAACGTGCCGTTCCCGACTTCAAATTCGACCCACTTTGCCTCGGGATCGGTAGTTGTGCAGCGCAGCCCGAGCACGCCTTCGTAAAATGCACGTGCGCGTTTGATGTCGGTAACGGGGGAGCCAACGAATGCGATTTCGGTGATCATGATTTTCCTTTTGCTGCTTTGACGGCCTTTTCCGCTGCATCGCCCAGGTCATCGGCCGCAATCACTGCGATCCCGCTTTCTTTGAGCAGCTGTTTGCCTTTCTCGACGTTTGTTCCCTCCAAGCGAACTACGAGGGGCACATTCAACTGCACTGCTTTCGCCGCCGCGATGATCCCCTGCGCGATCACGTCGCACTTGGCGATGCCACCAAAGATGTTGACCAGAATTGCCTGTACACGCTTGTCGCCGACGAGAATCTTGAACGCCTCGGTCACCTGTTCTTCGGTGGCGCTACCGCCCACGTCGAGGAAGTTGGCCGGGCTGCCGCCGTAGAACTTGATGATGTCCATCGTCGCCATTGCAAGGCCGGCGCCATTGACGAGACAAGCGATCGTGCCGTCGAGGCCGATGTAATTGAGATCGTGTTTTGAAGCTTCTACTTCTCGCGGATCTTCTTCGCTAATATCACGCAGCGCAGCGAGTTCCGGATGGCGATAGAGCGCGTTGTCGTCGAAGTTAAACTTCGCATCGAGCGCGAGCACTTCGCCTGTATCGGTCACGACCAGCGGGTTCACTTCCGCCATCGAACAGTCCAGCCCGATGAACGTTCGATAGAGACCATCGAACAGCTTCGATGCCGCTTTGATCTGCCCCGATTCGAATCCGAGCTGCTTTGCGAGTTTCCGCGTCTGGAAGGGCTGTAAACCGGCCAGCGGATCGATCGGCTCACGAATAATCTTCTCCGGCGATTTTGCGGCCACTGTTTCGATCTCCACGCCGCCTTCCGTGCTCGCGACGATCAACGGCGCGGCCGTCGCACGATCGAGCAAAATGGCGAAGTAAATTTCCCGCGCGATGTTCACCGACCTCGCGACCAGCACCGTGTTCACCATCTTGCCGCCCGGTCCGGTCTGATGCGTAACGAGCGTCTGCCCGAGCATCTTCCAGGCAATGTCGCGCGCTTCGTCCGCCGAGTTGCACAAATGCACGCCGCCTTTGAAGCCGTTCGTGAATGTCCCCTTCCCCCGGCCGCCGGCGTGGATCTGCGCCTTCACCACAAGATCGCGTCCGCCGAGATCCTTCGCAATACGTTCGGCTTCGGCCGGGCTTTGCGCAGCTTTTCCGGGCGGCACGGCGACGCCGAATTTCGCGAGCAATTCCTTCGCCTGATACTCGTGAATGTTCATCGCGCCGCTGCCGAGCACTAAGCAGCGAAGCGCGCTGCAAGCAATCGATTTCTGGTTATCATCCCGCCGTGACCATCCTCATTGTCGAGGACGAGAAAAAGACCGCCGCGTTCCTTCTTAAAGGCTTGCGCGAAGCGGACTATGAGGTCGTTGTAGCTAAGGACGGCGCGAACGCATTAAGCCTCGCCAGCACGACCGCATTCGATCTCGCGATCGTCGACGTGATGTTGCCTGAAATAGACGGTTGGCAGGTGGTCAGGCAATTGCGGGCAGCTGGAAAACAGATGCCGGTGTTGTTCCTCACCGCGCGCGACAGCGTTGGCGATCGGGTCAAAGGGCTCGAGCTCGGTGCGGACGACTACCTCGTGAAACCTTTCGCCTTCCCTGAGCTGCTTGCGCGGATCAAATCTCTCCTGCGACGTTCCGCACCGGCCGAGGAGCAACTGCGGATCGACGATTTGGAAATCGATACGCGTCGCCATCGCGCGATTCGCGGCGGCAAGCCGCTCAGCCTGACGCCGAAGGAGTTTCTCCTGCTCGCGCATCTCGCGCGATCCGCCGGTGACGTCGTTTCGCGGAGCGAAATCGCCGCACAAGTGTGGGACCTGGGTTTCGCGCCCGAGACAAATGTGGTGGATGTCGTTGTTCGCCGGCTGCGCGCGAAGGTTGACGATCCCTTCGAAAAGAAGCTCGTCCACACCGTTCGCGGTGTCGGCTATGTCCTCAAAAGCGACTGACGCACGCTCGATCGCGACGCAACTAGTGTGGCTCTTCACACCTGCGTCGGTCCTGCTCCTGTCGCTCGGACTTGGTCTTCTTTACTGGCTCGTCACGCGGCACGCATTTGAGGAAGACAATGCCGTGCTTGCGGACAAGCTCGCTGCGATCCGAACGGATTTGGTCGAAGCCGGGAATCCCTCAGTGCTTGCGCAGGAACTGCAGGTGTCGCACTCAAAACAACCGCTCAGCTTTTATGTGCGCGTCGTGCGTGCGGACGGAACGGTCGCAGCAGAATCGCGCGGCATGAATCAGTTGCTGCCGCCCGATTTGTTTGCCACGGCTGCACCCGCATTCAAGCCGCGCGAAATCCGCGCGGGAGCGAAATGGTTAGCTCTCGGCAGCACGACAGCCGAGTCAGGTGGAGAGCACTTTACCATTCAGGTCGCGCAAGACCGAACGGCCGATGAACGGTTCGAAAAACAATTCGGCATTCTCACGATCGCGATCCTGGCCGCGGGCGCGATCCTTTCGGCGTTAATCGCGCGAACGATTGCGCGTCGCGGTTTGCGTCCACTGCGCGACATGACTCGAGCGATGAAGCGCATCAATTCGACGCAACTCAGCGATCGCGTCACAACGCGCGGTTGGCCGAGAGAACTGCAGCCATTGGGCGATTCATTCGACGCCATGCTGGAACGTCTTGAGACGTCATTTACACGGCTCTCCCAATTCTCTGCCGATCTTGCACACGAACTTCGCACTCCCCTTTCCAACATGCTCGGTGAAGCGCAGGTGGCACTGACGCGCCGTCGCACCGCCGACGAGTATCGCGCCGTTGTCGAGTCACAGGTCGACGAATGCGAGAGGCTGGCGCGGACGATCGATAATCTTTTATTTCTCGCCCGTGCGGAAGGCGCGGAGCGACAGGTGCACCGGGAGCGGCTCGATGCGCGAGCGGCTATCGAGAAACTGGCGAATTATTACAGCGCGCTGGCCGAGGAACGTCAGGTTACAATCACCTGCAGCGGTCGTGGAGAAATTCAGGCTGATCCGGTGTTGTTTGAGCGCGCGCTTATTAACCTGCTCGACAACGCTGTGCGATTTACAGCTGCCGGCGGAAACATTGCGATCTCCGCGCAACCCGAGGGTGACGCAACATGCGTCATTGTAACGGATACGGGCACCGGTATACCGGCCGAGCACTTGCCGCACATCTTCGATCGTTTCTATCGTGTCGATGCGTCGCGCAGTTCAGCCGGCACCGGCCTGGGGCTGTCACTTGTCAGATCGATCGCGGAGCTTCACGACGGCAGCGTCTCAATCGCGAGCGAACCGGGAAAAGGAACGAGTGTGCGGTTGAATTTTCCGAGCCGAAAAAACATTACAGAACCGTAATTTTGGCGTTGCCTCTTGCCAACGCGTGCGGTAAATCCGCCCGCCATGAGACTCCGTCACCGAATCGTAGCGCTCGCATTTACAATCGGACTTTGCTCCCTCGCCTCGGCTCAACAGGCCGTCACCACAAGCACGACTGCGACGAGCGACGTGATTGTAACTGGCGAAGAAGTGCCCAGTGCCTACGGCGCGCCTGCCGGATTCTCTCGTTCTCGGTTTTCCCCGACGGTAACCGCATATGTGCTGCCGCCGGGGGTCGTGATGGCTGCCACGATCTACGAAGGAGACGCGTTGCGGCACGAGAAGCCGGATCATCGGTTCACACAGGAAATTGAACTCGGACTTCCTTATCGCTTCAATGTTGCGATGGAGGCCGAGCTGCAGGCTTTCGCGGGCGAGATGCAGGCAACTACCGTAAGTCTCGAAGCGCGCTGGGCGCTCGCCGATTGGAACAAGATCCCGCTCAATCCAACGATCTTCGCGGAATACAAATTCGGCGTCGGCGACTTGCTGCACGACGAACGCGTGCCGGAAGACATGGGCGACGAAGACATGGGGCCGGAGAAGTTAGAGATGAAATTGATGAAGCTTAACGCCGCGGGGCACCATCCGACGGTTCGCCGTCAGGATGAAGGCGACGAAGGAGATTTCCAACGCCGCTCGATTCCCGATGCGGTCGAAGGCCGATTGTTGCTGGCGCAGGATTTCGGCGAGCACGTCGAGTGGGCGCTGAACGGGTTTATCGAGCAGGAAGTGGAAGGCGACCGCGGTCGCGAGATTGGTTTCGCGCAGAGCATCATGGTTCCGCTGGACCAGCACGAGCACTTCAAGGCAGGCGTCGAGATGCTCTTCCGCAGTTTTACCGACAAGGACACGCGTGACGACGCGCAGAACAGCTTCGTGATCGGTCCATCGATCGCCTGGAAGCCGAGTCGTTGGTCGCGGCTCGATATCGCTCCGCTTTTCGGCGTAAACGACGTTTCACCACACGCGCAGGTATTTGTTGTGTTCTCAATGCTCTTCGGCGGCCCGAGCAGTGGCGAAGCCGAAGCGCCGGTCTCAACCCGTAACCGCTGAGCCTTAACTACAGTCGCATAGGTCACCGGCTTCGCAGTGCGGGCGACGTAACGTGGGGTCACCGCAAACGTTTGAATGATGCGGATGAACTCGTAGACGTTCGCCGGAGTCTCGGTCGAGTTCTAAGGCGGCCAGCAACTTCGCCGCATACGAAGTGTTTGTACGGGTATGCGATGGGGAAAGATGTTGCTGCTGGCGTTAGCGGCCAGCTTTGCGCTGGCGCCAGTCGGTGCCACTGCCGCCACGCGATCAGCGCGCGAAAAGTCGCGCGGACAGAAGACGCGGAGCGAAAAGACCGCGCGCTCGAATTCCAGTTCCTCGAAAACTAAAAAGCAGAAGCGCGATAAGTCGGAGCACAGTCAATTCGAGCAAGCGTGGGATGAGCAACAGGTCGAGCCTGAGCTGCCGCAATCCGAGTAGTTGCAAACGCCGCATGAACCGGAATGGTTCACGGCCATGTCCGAGCAGAACGAACTGATTCGGCGCGCTGTCGCTGACGGACAGCTAATGGAATCGACAGCGGCGAACATCGCGTCGCTCCTGCGCGGTGCGACGTCGCCGCTGTATGACCGAGTCGTGAACGAACTCGCGACTGCCGGGGAATGGCGCGAGCTAAACGATCGCTTCTACAAAACGCTCGCGTTCGGCACCGGCGGATTGCGCGGACGGACGATCGGGAAAGTTTTAACGAACGCGGAACGCGCCACTCCTGATCCGCTCGGACGACCGGAGTTCCCGTGCGTCGGGACGAACGCGATGAATTACTACAACATCAGCCGTGCGACGCAGGGTCTCGTTGCTTACCTGAAGGAATGCTTCGCGTCGGAAAAACCGAAGCTCGTCATCGCGCATGACACGCGATTCTTCTCGAAACAATTCGCTGTCCTCGCCGCCAGGGTCGCGGCGGAGAACGGCTGCGACGCGTTTGTTTTCGACGGCCCGCGCTCAACGCCGGAGCTGTCTTTCGCGGTCCGACACCTGAAGGCGAGCGCCGGGATTGTGATTACCGCAAGTCACAACCCACCGCACGATAACGGTTACAAGGTTTACTTCGACGACGGCGCGCAAGTGATCGACCCGCATGCGAGCGCGATCATCGCCAGGGTAAACGCGATTTCGGGCGAAACCTACGCGGCTGATTCGAATCCCGGCAAAATCGCAACGCTCGGGAGTGAAGTCGACGACGCCTACATGCAGCGACTTGAGACGATGATCCTCGATCGCGAGCTGGTCCGTTCGCAGCGCGACCTGCGCATCGTCTTCACACCAATCCACGGCACCGGCGGGGTGATCGTGAAGCCGATGCTGGAGCGATTCGGTTTCACATTCTTCACTGTGCCGGAGCAGGACCAGTTCGACGGCCGCTTTCCGACCGTGAAATCACCGAATCCGGAGAACGCCGAAGCGCTTACGCTCGCCGTTGCGCTGGCACGAAAGAAGAACGCGGATCTCGTAGTCGCCACCGATCCGGACTGCGATCGAATGGGCGTCGCGGTCCGTGCCGCTAACGGCGAGATGAAGTTGCTGACCGGTAACCAGATCGGTTCGCTGATTGCGTTCTACCGCGCGAAGACGCTATTCGACCGCGGCGTGCTTAACAAAGAAAACGCGTCGCGCGGCGTAATCATCAAGACATTCGTCACGACCGATCTGCAGAAGGCAATCGCGGAGCATTATGGGTTGCGGTGCGTCGAGACGCTGACCGGTTTCAAGTACATTGGCGCCAAGCTGCGCAAGTACGAAGAGGAAGCGAAGAACGGTGCGCCACCGATCTTGTTCATTTTTGGCGGCGAAGAAAGCTACGGCTACAGCGGGGCGGATTTCGTCCGGGACAAGGACGCAAACGGGGCGACGATCATGTTCTGCGAGGTCGCGGCCTATGCAAAGTCGCGCGGCCTGACGATGGATGCGCTGCTCGATGAAGTGTTCGCGATGTTCGGCTGTTTCGAGGAGAAAAACGGAGCACTGACCTTCGAAGGAGCAGAAGGAGCGGAAACGATCAAGCGGTTGCTCGCGTCATATGTTTCGGATCCACCGGATGCGATGCTCGATTCGAAGGTGGCGCGGGTGCGCAACTTCGAGACTGAAAAAATTCGCGACGTGGAGGGCGACGAGATTCCAAAAGAGAAGATGTTAATGTTCGAGCTCGAAGACCGCACCCGCATCGCGGTTCGCGGCTCAGGCACAGAGCCGAAGATCAAGTATTACCTGTTCGCGCAAGAGCCGCCGCTGGCGAAACGCTGGAGTGCCGACGAGCTACGCGAAGTAAAAGAGCGCACGACAAAGCGGCTCGATCGGCTCTGGAGCTGGATTCAGCAAGACGCATTGAATCGCACGAAGCAGTAGCCGACGTTCTCCAATGCATCGCGATATCAACCTCGACGGCGGCGAGATCACGATCTTGAAAACACTGGGCCTGACCGGTGCGCAGATGTCGGGCAAGAACTTGATCGAGAAATCCGGCGAAATGGAAACGGCTGAGTTCCTCGACACGCTGAGCGGCCTGATGTCGCTCGGTTACGTGCTCTCCGATAAAGTGAACATCCGACTAATTGAAGAGGTGGAGCGCGCTTCCTTTCGCGTCAATCCTTCATACTCGCGTGATTTGAAGGGCGCGCTTCATCCGGGCCAGCGCCGGAACGAAGAGCGCGAGCGTCGGGAACGACGGCGCTGAGCGGTGGGGTTCGTGGCAAGAGCGCTGCGGTTGTGGCCGTGGCTGGCGGCGGTCTGCTCCGGATTGCTCGGCACCGCGTGCTTTCCACCGTTCGATCTTTGGTGGCTTTGCTGGATTGCGCTGACGCCGCTGCTCGCTGCGATTTGGTTTTCAGAAAACAGGTGGCGGTTTCGCGGGTTGCGCGACTTTCTCCTCGGCTACATCGCGGGCCTGGTATTTTTCTGGACGGTTTTTTCGTGGCTCACCACGGTCACAGTGCTCGGCTGGTTTCTGCTCGCCTTCTATCTCGCGATTTACTTCGCAATCTGGGCGTGGCTCGCCGGCATGCTCCGGCCACACGAAACTCCAGCCGCTGCGGGCAGTCGCGACGACACCAGCGCGCTCGCCTCTAAACCGCGACGCGACAGAAGCCCGTGGCTTAAGTCGTCGACCAACCTTCGACTCGCATTTCTCCTCGCGTCAGCGTGGGTCACACACGAGCTGCTCCGGAGCGTCGTTTTCTCCGGTTTCGGCTGGAACACACTCGGCGTCGCGCTCCATACACAATGGCCGCTCATCCAAATCGCGGAACTCACGGGCGTAGCCGGGCTCTCTTTCCTGGTTGTCTTCGCAAACGTGATCGCGATCACCAGTGTGCGCCGTTTCATTCTCGAAGCGCATACCTCTTTTCGACGGCCGCATTTCGATCTGACGCTAACGCTGATTGCTCTCGTCGGCGTCGGGATGTTCGGCGTTCACTCCGCGCAAACGGCGCGCGAGACGAAACCTCTTCGCGTCGCGCTGGTGCAGGCGAACATCGCGCGCGAGCAGAAGTTCGATCTCGCGTTTACGCAGCAGATCTTCGAACAATTTCGCCGGCTCAGTTTACCCGCAGTGGAAGCCGCTTCTCCTGCGCAGCTCGTCGTCTGGCCGGAAAGCTCGACGCCTGCGCCGGTGCTGGCCGATGAGGCGACGTATCAATTCGTCACCGGTTTCGCTGCGTCAGCGAAAGCCGATCTGCTTCTGGGAACGATCGATGTCCAAGATCGCGACGCCTACAACGCCGCTCTGCTGGTATCGCCGGACGGTCGCTGGCAGCTCTATCGCAAAATTCATCTCGTGCCGTTCGGCGAATACATACCAGGCCGGCATACGATTCCATTGCTTGCCCAAATCGTCGGCGATCAGGTGCCGGATGATTTCGCATTCGGCACGGCCTACACAGTTTTCACACTGACAAACGGCATGAAGGTCGCACCGCTGATTTGTTTTGAAGACACGATCGGCGAGCTGACGCGGCACTTCGTCCTCAATGGCGCTTCGTTGCTCGTAAACGTGACGAACGACGGCTGGTTCCTGCGTTCGGCTGGTTCGCAACAACATCTCGTGCACGCGATCTTTCGTTGCGTCGAAATGCGCAGACCAATGGTGAGGGCGGCGAACACCGGTGTGACCTGCGTTGTCAATCAACTCGGCCGGGTGACGCAGATACTGACGGACGATAAAGGCAGCCAGTTCACGGAAGGTGTTCTGACCAGCGAAGTCGCAGTGCCTACATCGGGCAAGCTAACGTTCTATGCGCGGCACGGTGAAGTTTTCGCATACGGCTGCTGCGTCATAGCCGCGCTGACGTTCGCATACATCGTCGTGTTCGCGCGAAAACGCAGACCTAGAATTTCATAGCCTACCCGCGACCGGTCGAGTAAACCTCTGCGCTCCATGGAATCCGAACAGGCAATTGTCGTCCGCGGTTTGCGCAAATCGTACGACGGCCTCGAAGCAGTGAAAGGAATCGATTTCCATGTCAACGCGGGCGAGGTCTTCGGCTTGCTCGGTCCGAACGGCGCGGGGAAGACGACGACCGTCGAAATTCTCGAAGGATTGCGGCCGCGTTCGGCTGGCGACGTGACTGTGCTCGGATTCGATCCGGAGCGCCAAACATTACGGCTAAAGGACCGGATTGGCGTCGCCTTGCAGGCAACGAATTTGCCGGACAAGATTACGCTGCGTGAAGCGCTCGGTGTTTTCGGCGCGTTTTATTCGCGGACGGTTGATGGTGAAGGTTTGCTGAAGCGTCTGCAGCTTTGGGAAAAGAAGGACGCGTTTTACGCGACGCTTTCCGGTGGACAGAAACAGCGGCTGGCCATCGCGCTCGCTTTGATCAACGACCCGCAAATGCTTTTCCTGGACGAGCCGACGACAGGACTCGACCCGCAGGCGCGTCTCGAAATTCGCGATCTGATCGAAGAGTTGCGCGCGGAGAAGCGCACGATTCTGATGACGACGCATTATATCGAAGAAGCAGAACGGCTTTGCGACCGCGTCGCGATCATCGATTCAGGACAGATCATCGCGATCGGCACGCCGCGCGAATTGCAGCAAAAAGCAGCCGAGCAGTCCACGATCGAGATCACGCTGGCTGAATCGTTGCGTGAAGAAAAGCTGCCACTCGGCCCCGACGCCGAGACCACAATCGCTAACGGTCGAAAACACGTCACGGTCCGTTCCCGCCAGCCGGCGCGCACGCTCGTTGATCTGGTGAAGTGGATCGACGCCGAAGGTTACGAGCTCGTCGATGTTCACCTGCGCCGTCCGACGCTAGAGGACGTTTTCATCGAGATGACCGGCAAGAAACTGCGCGACTAATGAAGGGTTTTCTCGCGCTACTCAAACTCGACCTGAAGCTCGCCTCGCGAAATCGCGCGGTGCTCTTTTTCAATCTCATCTTCCCGCTCGTCTTCTTCTTCATGTTCGGCCAGATGATGGACGCGAAGCAGGGCAACGTGATCCTGATGGTCGTCACGATGGTGACTGTCATCGGCATCATCGGAAACGGACTTTGGGGCGCTGGGATGCGCGCGGTGCAGGAACGCGAGGAGAACATTCTGCGCCGTTACAAAGTCACGCCGATCACTCCCGTGCCGCTGATCGGCGCCTCGCTCGTGACCGGCATGATCATTTATCTGCCGACGGTGATCGTCGTGCTTACGCTGGCGAACCGCCTTTACGGCATGGCTGTTCCACACAATCTCGGCTCGCTCTTAATCTTCATTTGCATCGGCACGCTCG